>NZ_JBWCCN010000025.1:0-81364 GCF_056279485.1 Pseudomonas sp. TE12508
ATTCCAGGGCATGGTCAGGCACCTCCTGACCGTATTTCATACCTGTAAACGATGTCTCCGGTTTAAAACGTAAAGGATGTCTCCGGTTTCTACCCGAGCAAGCCCGCTCCCACAGGGTTTGCGCTTGAATTAACCGCTAGGCGTTTGCCGAAAGCTCACCGCCAGGCGATTCCAGCTGTTGATGGTGCTGACGGCCATCGTCAGGTCGACCAGTTCGCCTTCGCTGAACTGCTCCCGGGCCAGGGCGTAAACGTCATCCGGCACGTGGTTTTGCGAGAGCAGGGTTACCGCTTCGGTCCAGGCCAGGGCGGCTCGCTCCCTAGGGTTGAAGAAATTGCTGTCGCGCCAGACTACGATCCCATACAGCCGGCGATCGCTCTCACCGAAGCGGCGCGCGTCCACCGAGTGCATGTCGGTGCAGAAGGCGCAGCCATTGAGCTGCGAGGCGCGGATTTTGATCAGGTTCAACAAGGCCGGTTCGATGCTCAGGTCGCGGGTCAAGGCCTCCATCGCGATCATGGCTTTCATCGCTTTGGGCGATGCGCTGTAGTAATCCAGACGGGCGTTCATGGCGGTGCCTCATGGCGCTGATCAGTGCCTCCACGGTAGGCGCTGATGCGCGAGGGTTACAGAGCCAATTCGGCGAAAATGCCATGGACCGCCCGGCAGAAGGCCAATCGGCGCTTTTTCGCCCACGCAACTTCTGTGCAGCCGTTCATGCGGGTAATCTGGCGCGACGCACAGTCGCCTCAACCGCCCAAGGAGCCCCGCCGGTATGGAACTTCATGTTGTCATCAACGGCCGCAAGGACCTGGCAGGCCAGTTGTACCGGCAACTGCGCAGCGCCATCGAATCCGGTCGCCTGGCAGCCGGGGCGCAACTGCCACCCAGCCGCTTGCTGGCCGAACAACTGGGGATCTCGCGCAAGACCATTTCCGACACGTATGCGCAACTGACCTACGAGAACTTCCTCACCGGGGTGATCGGCAAAGGCACTTACGTCAATGCCCGGGCGGCGAAAATCGTCCACAAGCAGAGCCATTCGGAGCTGGCCAGCTTTGATGTGATCGAGCGCTGGCGCAAGCTGCCGACGTTCTTGCGCCACCCGACGCTGGAAGGCTCGTTGCGTTATGAGTTCATCGGTGGCGCCACCAGCAAGGGCCAGTTTCCGCAGGACGATTGGCGCCGCTGCACCTCCCATGCCTTGCGCCAGATTGCCGGTTCCAAAGGTTTCTACAGCCAGCCCGAAGGCCTGCCGGCGCTGCGCAATGCCATCGCACGGCACATCGCGTTTTCGCGCGGGGTCAACTGTCAGGACGAAGACGTGGTGGTGTGCAATGGCGCCCAACAGGCGCTGGACCTGATTTCCCGGGTGTTGACCCAACCGGGCAGCCTCGTCGCCATGGAAGACCCCGGCTACCCGCCGGCGCGTCTGTTGTTCGGGAGCCATGGCGCAACGGTGGTCGGCGTGCCGGTGGATGCGCAAGGCATTCAGGTCGAGCATATTCCCGATGGTACCCGGCTGATTTACGTCACCCCGTCCCACCAGTTCCCCTTGGGCATGCCCCTAAGCCAGGCCCGCCGGGAAGCCCTGCTCGCAAGGGCCTATGAGCTGGGGGCGATCATCATCGAAGACGATTACGACAGCGAATTCCGCTACGAAGGCCGGCCCACCGACTCGCTGCAAAGCCTGGATGAGCGCGGCATCGTCGCCTACGTCGGCACTTTCTCAAAGACCCTGTTGCCGGAGTTGCGGCTCGGTTACGCGATTTTGCCACCGGCGATCCTCGAAGCGGTGATCCGCGCCAAGCAGCTCACCGACCTGCATACCTCCACCCTGCCCCAATGGGCGCTCGCCAAGTTCATCGCCGAGGGCTGTCTGCTCAAGCACATCCGGCGCTGCCATACGATTTACGCCGGGCGCCGTGAACGGATCCTGGCGCGCATGGCGGGCGACCTTTCACCGTGGTTCGAAGCGGTGCCAACCACAGCCGGGTTCCACATGGCGGTGCTGTGCAAGGTGCCGGTCGATATTCCATTGGTGATCGAATTGGCAAAAAAAGTCGAAGTGGGGCTCTATGCCCTGGACAGCTTTTTTTACCAGCAAGCGCCGCGGGCCGGGCTTTTCCTGGGATTCGGCGCGATCGAAACCCTGGACATCGACATCGCCCTGGACCGTTTGCGGGACATTTTGCAGCAGCTCGGTTGAGGGATTGGTCTGCGGCTTTATCTGGCGATTGGCTATTGGCGGTCTGGGGGGGCAGGCCTATCCTGATTGGGCGTTATCCCTCAATGAGCAGGATTCGTCCAGCCTGATTCAGGAGTGTGAGCAATGTCCAACGAAGTGATTACCACCGTAAAGGTGCAGGCTGCCGCCGGCCGCTCGGACGAACTGGGTAAGCAACTGCAAAAGATTGTCGACACCCTGCGCGAACTTCCGGGCTGTGACTCCTATATGGTCGACCGCTGCCCCGAGGACGACACCCGCTGGACAGTCAGCGCCCGCTGGCAATCGGAAGCGGCCATGCAATCGCATTTCAACTGCCCCGAAGTGCAAGGCTTCATCGGCCTGATCGACAGCCGACTGGCCAATGCCGTCAACTTCAACAGCTTTCCAATCGTTTAAAATCAAGACGCTCTGGTGATGATCGTTCCCACGCTCTGCGTGGGAATGCAGCCAGGGGCGCTCCGCGCCCCAAAAGCTGACGCAGAGCGTCCGGTGAGGCGTTCCCACGCAGAGCATGGGAACGATCAGCGGGTAACGTAGCTTCGGTCATTGGTCCCCTCACCTTCCCGAAAATTGGCCGTTTGATTGCCCGATAGCGCGGCTTACTGTGGTCCCTGACGACTCACCACCTCAGGTAATCAACCATGAAAACGCTTTGTTTTTTTGCCGCGCCTCTCGCCGCCCTGACGCTGAGCATTTCAGCCCCGACATTCGCCCACGAAACCGCTCCTTCAGAAAAAGTCACCGTCCTGCAGGACCAGATGCTGAAAAACGCCCCCGGCAAAAAAGCCTTGATGATCGAAGTCGATTACGAGCCGGGCCAATCGTCCATCGCCCATAAACACCAGGGCACGGCCATGGCTTACGTGCTTTCGGGGGAGATCATCTCTCAAGTCAAAGGCGAAAAAGCGATCACCTACAAGGCCGGTGAATTCTGGTACGAACCGGCGGGTTCTGAACATCTGGTCTCGAAAAATGCCAGCGCTACCCAACCCGCCAAGCTGCTGGTGTTCATGGTGTTGGCGCCGGATGAGAAAGTGTTGATTCCTTTGGAGAACTAATAGCTGAGGCGAAGCTGATGGCCCTATCGCGAGCAGGCTCGCTCCCACAGTAGATCGCATTCTTCTGGAAGAATCCGGTCACCTGTGGGAGCGAGCCTGCTCGCGAAGAGGCCCGACCAGACACAACAAAACCTTCAGACAAAAAAAAGCCCCATCTCTTTCGAGACGGGGCTTTTTCATTCAACGCCTATCAGGCAGCCGGTTCCAGCTCGGTGCTGACAGCGGCAGTCGCAGTGGCAGGCACCACCGCTTGACCGCTCAACGCCAGGTCCAGCAGTTCGCGGTTGGCCACCGCGTACATGGCGTAGTCGGTGCCGCTGGCGGCACGGATTTCCACCAGCATGGCGCGCCAGCGTTCGATCATGCCTTCGTGCTCTTCCATCCACAGCGCCAGGCGTGTTTCCACATCCTGGGTGCCGTCGCCCTGTTGCAGGACAGAGATGGTGATCGCACGTTGTTGCCAGTCGACGTCATCACGGAACGCTTCACGGGCCAGGGCCTGCCAGTTGTTTTCAACCGGCAGAGCGCTGATCTGTTGCAGGTACCAGGTGATGTCCAGCGCGCTGCCCACGGCGAAGTAGGCCTTGGCCACGTCCGCTGCGTTCTGGCCGGTCACATCCGAAGCTTCGATGATCGGCAGCAAGGTGTACAGGTGAGTGGTGCCTGCAACCATGCGCGCCAGCAACTCAGGCACGCCAGCCGCGACGTAAGCCTGGTAGCGGGTCTGCCAGCCTTCGCGGGTCGGGCCTTCCAGCAGTTCGTCGAGCTTGAGACCCAACGCCGCCAGGTGCGGACCGAAGTGCGCGACGTCACGGGCAGCGTTCTGCTCGTTGCGACGGCTGCGCAGGAACCAGCGCGTAGCGCGGCGACCCAGGCGCATCAGCTCGTCCATCAGCTCCAGTTGTACGTCGGCCGACACCTGATAATCCAGGGCTTCTATCTGCCGGAACCAGTGCGGGAGGTGGAAGATATCCCGAACTATTACATAGGCCCCCGCAACATTCGCCGGGCTCATGCCGGTCGACTCTTTGAGTCGTTGAACGAAGGTGATGCCCATGTGGTTCACCAGATCGTTGGCGATCTGGGTGCTGACGATTTCACGCTTCAGACGGTGACGGCGCATGGCAGCGGAGAACTTGCTCACCAGCGTCGGCGGGAAAGCGGTTTCCATGTCGCGGGTCAGGTAGTCGTCGTCCGGCACCAGGGAGTTGAGCAGCGCTTCCTTGAGGTCGATCTTGCTGTAGGAGATCAGCACCGACAGCTCGGCACGGGTCAGGCCATGGCCTTCCGCGAGGCGTTCGTTGATCGCTTCTTCAGCCGGCAGGAACTCGATGGCGCGATCCAGCTTGCCGCGGCCTTCCAGATCGTTCATCAGACGTTTGTATTCGGCAATCCGCACGAAGGCACGACGTGCCGCCAGGGACAGGGCCTGAGTCTGCTTGTAGTTGTTACCAAGCACCAGGTTGCCGACTTCGTCGGTCATGCTCGCCAGCAACTGGTTACGTTGCTTGTCGGTCATGTCACCGGCATGCACGACTTCGTTCAGCAGGATCTTGATGTTTACTTCGTGGTCGGAGCAGTCCACACCACCGGCGTTATCGATGAAGTCGGTGTTGGAGCCGCCGCCATTGAGGCCGAATTCGACACGACCCAATTGGGTCATACCGAGGTTACCGCCCTCGCCCACGACTTTGCAGCGCAGTTCGTTGCCGTTCACGCGCAGTGCATCGTTGGCCTTGTCGCCGACATCGGCGTGGCTTTCGCTGCTGGCTTTGACGTACGTACCGATACCGCCGTTCCACAACAGGTCTACCGGTGCCTTGAGCAAGGCATTCAGCAGTTCGGTCGGGGTCAGCTTGTCAGCCTGAATGTCGAAGCGCTCTTTCATCTGCGGGGAAATCGCGATGCTTTTCGCGCTGCGCGAGAAGATCCCGCCGCCTTCGGACATGATGCTGGTGTCGTAGTCCGACCACGCCGAACGCGGCAAGTCGAACAGACGCTGACGCTCGGCGAAGCTGTTGGCTGGCTCCGGGTTCGGGTCAATGAAGATGTGCAAGTGGTTGAAAGCAGCGACCAGTTGCAGCTTGTCGGACATCAGCAAGCCGTTACCGAACACGTCACCGGCCATGTCGCCGACGCCCACTACAGTGATGCTGTCTTCCTGAACATTGATGCCGCGCTCGCGGAAGTGGCGTTGTACGCCGACCCACGCGCCCTTGGCGGTAATGCCCATTTTCTTGTGGTCGTAACCAGCCGAGCCACCGGACGCAAAGGCGTCGCCGAGCCAGAAGCCGTAGTCGATGGCGATGCCGTTGGCGATGTCGGAGAAGGTTGCAGTGCCCTTGTCCGCCGCCACCACCAGGTACGGGTCATCGTCGTCATGACGCACGACGTTGGCCGGCGGTACCAGCGCGCCGTCTTTCAGGTTGTCGGTGATGTCCAACAGGCCCGAGATGAAGATGCGGTAGCAGGCGATGCCCTCGGCCGCGATCTCGTCACGGCTGCCGCCCAGTGGCAGGCGACGCGGCAGGAAGCCCCCCTTCGCACCCACCGGTACGATGACCGAGTTCTTCACTTGCTGGGCTTTTACCAGGCCCAGGACTTCGGTGCGGAAGTCTTCTTCACGGTCGGACCAGCGCAGACCACCGCGAGCAACGTTGCCAAAGCGCAGGTGCACGCCTTCAACACGAGGCGAGTAAACGAAGATTTCGAACTTCGGAACCGGCTTCGGCAGCTCTGGAATCTGGTGCGGGTTGAACTTGAAGCTGAAGTAGGACTTGTTCTGACCGTGGGCGTCGGTCTGGTAGAAGTTGGTCCGCAGGGTCGCTTTGATCAGGTCCAGGTAACGACGCAGGATGCGGTCTTCGTTCAGCACCTGGACATCGTCCAGTGCTGCCAGAATCGCGTGTTCCAGGCGTTGTTGCTTGTCTTCCAGATCATCGCTGGCAAGCTTGCGCGCCAGGTAGAAACGGGTCTTGAACAACCGGGTCAACTCGCGAGCGATGTCGGTGTGGTTGTTCAGGGTGCTGGCGATGTAACCCAGGTCGAAGCCCAGACGGATCTGCTTCATGTAACGGGCGTAGGCACGCAGCAGCGCCACATCGCGCCATGGCAGGCCGGCGGTCAGCACCAGACGGTTGAAGGCATCGTTCTCGGCATCGCCACGCACGATGTGGACGAAGGCGTCCTGCAAGGTGTCGTTGAGTTGCTGGATGTCGAGTTCCAGGCCTTCGGCGGCGGTGAACGCGAAGTCGTGAATCCAGAATTCGCGGCCATTGTTGTGACGCAGGCGATACGGGAATTCACCCAGCACGCGCAGGCCAAGGTTTTCCAGGATCGGCAACACGTCGGACAATGCCAGCGGGGTATCGGCGTGATACAGCTTGCAGTGCAGCATGCGCTGGCCGGAGACCTGGGCCAGCGGCTGATAGAAGCTCATCACCAGCGGATTTTTTTCGCTCAGGCTCAGCAGGTGCTGCATGTCGACCACAGCCGAGTGGGCTGCGAAACGCTCGCGGTAACCGGCCGGGAAGCCTTTCGGGAAGTCCGCCAGCACGTTGGTGCCGCTAGCCTCGCCGAAACTTTCAACTGTCAGGCTGGCGTAATCGTCCTGCCAGCTGCGGCAGGCCTGTACCACTTCTTTTTCCAGCAGCAGCGGATCGATGTCCAGACGGTTCTTCGGATCGACCCGCAGAATCAGTTGCACACGGGCCAGCACGGACTCGGAGAAGAAGGTCCAGAACTCGCAGTCCGAGGCTTTCAGGCGATCCATCAGCACTTGCTGGATCTTCTGGCGCACTTCGGTGGAGTAGATGTCGCGTGGCACGTAGGCCAGGCAGTAGCAGAAGCGGCCGTACGGGTCTTTGCGCAGGAACACGCGGATCTTGTTGCGTTCCTGGATCTGCACGATCGACATCACGGTGGTGAACAGCTCGTCCACCGGGGTCTGGAACAAGTCGTCGCGCGGCAACACTTCAAGCACCTGGGCCAATTCCTTGCCCAAGTGAGCCTTGGCCTGGAAGCCCGAACGCTGTTCGATGATCTCGACCTTGCGACGGATGTAAGGAATGACCCGCACGCTTTCGCCATACACCGACGAGGTGTACAGGCCCATGAAGCGGCATTCCTTGATGACTTTGCCATCGGCATCGATCTGGCGGATCGATACGTAATCCGGGTAAGCCGGACGGTGGACACGGCTTGGGTGTGCAGCCTTGGCGAACGACAGCGGCGTCGGTTCGCGCAGGTAGTTGACGGCGTAGTCTTCGATGCGCAGATCGTCGACGGTCAGGCCGGCACGCAGCAGTTTGGTCAGGCCGAGGAACGAATTCTGGTCATATTCGATGTGACCGCCGTTCTGATCCTCGCCCACCACGAACTCTTCGTAGCCCAGGAAGGTGAAGTGGTTGCCCACCAGCCATTCCAGGAAGCTCTTGATTTCGGACTTTTCGTCGGCGTTGATGATGAACTGGCTGTTGTCGATGCCTTCGATCAGCTCCTGGACCTTGGCTTTCATCGGTTCGAAATCGGCGACCGCGACGCGGACTTCACCGAGAACCTGCTCCAGCTCTTTGGTCAGGACGTTCAGTTCGGCCGTGTTGGCGCAACGGTCGATTTCCAGGTACATCAGCGATTCTTGCAGAATGCCTTCGCCCTGGGTGCCTTTGGGCAGGATTTCCAGCAGCTCGCCCTTGCTGCCGCGACGCACGCTCAGCACAGTGGTTTGCAGGGTATGAATGCTGTAGCCGCGACGGTTCAGCTCGGTGCGCACCGAGTCCACTAGGAACGGCAGATCGTGGTGCAGCACTTCGACCGCGGTGTGGGTCGACTGCCAGCCGTGGCGCTCGTAATCAGGGTTGTAGACGCGCACTTGCGGATGCGCGTGATCGAAGCGCTCAAGCAGGCGCCACGCAGAAAGGGTGCAGCCGGCGAGGTCGGACAACCGACGCTGGGTCAGCTCGTCCAGTGAAATAATGCCGAAGAATTGTTCAGCGAACAGCGCCACTTGTGGCAGTGCCTGTTCACTGATGTGCTGCGCCAGTGCCGCTTGCAGTTGGTGCTGGAAGTCGGCTTTGCTGGCTGCGGTGAAGAACGCCATCTGTGGTACTCCGCTTGGGCTTGTTATTGATGGAAGCGTCGCGTGCAAACCCCTTTCGGGGCAATCCGTCACCCTGTTCCTGATTCTCGGGCAGAGGAAACAGGATGACAGGTGGGTGAAGCTGGACGAGACACTCAGGTCACATTCACCTTCCAAGAATGGGCATCTGCAAAAACGACTGGCCTGGGTGCAGCGCAATGCCTTTACGGGTGCTCATCCGTTGCGCAGCTTAACGACTGCGGCAAGGGCCATGCTTGCAGCGCTGCGACATATTCGGTCAACGGTACGCAGCACGCGGCAGGTGCCTCGAACAACATTAGCAGTCGTGTAGAAAATCGGGCGCTTTATGCCCGGTTTTACGGCACCTGCGTGCCAAAAATGACCAGTAACACCCCGAATGTTCACGACACATCTTCTGACACTCAGCCGAGCAGAAATTCCCCAAGGCTGGCAGAATTGCTTTTTGTAACGTTCACCACGCTCGCCGAGCCAGGATTTTCCCCATGCAAATGACAACTGACCTCTTGATCGTCAACCCGTGCGACGAAGAAGAAGACAACTTGGCCATGCTCTGCTGCAACAGCGCCGAGGGCGAAATGTTCCTGATGAGCCGCTTTCCGGACGAGGATGAGCTGGAGATCATCTTCCACGACAAGCCTTCGGCCCTCAACGGTGTGAAAGTCACCCTCAGCCCTGACCGCCTGCTGATCGAAATCGCCGCCGCGGACGCCGATGTGCTCGATGGCGAAGATTCGTTGGAAATCCTGCACAGCACCGATGCGCAGGAACTGGCTGAGGTGGAAGAAACCTTGCAGAACATCCTCAAAGGGACTGGTACCTATGTAAGCCAGCTCTGAGCCTCGGAATCTCGGGCGCCTGAACCTGCCTCATCGCGAGCAGGCTCGCTCCCACATTTGATCGCATTTTCATGTGAGAACCCGGTCACCTGTGGGAGCGAGCCTGCTCGCGATGAGGCCAGCCAGATCACCACCCTGTCCCTCGCCTACAAATTTCCAACAATTTTGCCCATCAATTCCCGCACTTTGCACAAAATGCCGTTGGTCGCCGCCCCCCGCGATGGATTAAAGTAACGCCCCCAGCCCTGGCGTTATTCGAACGTCTTCGGTCACCCTTTCCAGGAACAGTCATCGATGGAACATCGTGAAGCGCTGCTCGCGCTGCGAACCTTTCTTTCAACGCAGATTCTCGGCCAGGAAAAACTCATCGAGCGCTTGCTCATCGCCTTGCTCGCCGACGGCCACATGCTGGTCGAGGGCGCCCCGGGCCTGGCCAAGACCAAGGCCATCAAAGAGCTCGCCGAAGGCATCGAAGCACAGTTCCATCGCATCCAGTTCACCCCCGACCTGCTGCCAGCCGACATCACTGGCACGGAAATCTATCGCCCGGAAACCGGCAGTTTCGTATTCCAGCAAGGCCCGATCTTCCACAATCTGGTGTTGGCGGACGAAATCAACCGTGCTCCGGCCAAGGTTCAGTCGGCCCTGCTTGAAGCCATGGGCGAACGCCAGGTCAGCGTCGGGCGCAGCACCTACGACCTGTCGCCGCTGTTTCTGGTCATGGCCACGCAAAACCCCATCGAGCAGGAAGGCACCTACCCGCTGCCCGAAGCCCAGCTCGACCGTTTCCTGATGCACGTGAAAATCGGTTTCCCTGACGCCGCCGTCGAGCGCCGGATTCTGCAACAGGCTCGCGGCGAAGCGCTGCATGGCGAAACCAAACCCGAACGCCGAGTCAGCCAGCAGGCGATCTTCGCCGCGCGCAAGGAAATCCTCGGGTTGTACATGGCCGACGCCGTGGAGGAATACCTGGTGCAACTGGTCATGGCCACACGTACGCCGGCCAAGTTCGACCCGGAAATGGCCGAATGGATCGCCTACGGCGCCAGCCCCCGTGGCTCCATTGCCCTGGACCGTTGCGCCCGGGCCCACGCCTGGCTGGCCGGTCGCGACTTCGTCAGCCCGGAAGACATTCAGGCGGTGCTGTTCGATGTGTTGCGCCACCGCATCATTCTTTCCTTCGAAGCCGAAGCCGCTGGCATCGACCAGGACCGGGTGGTCCAGCGGATTCTCGACGTCGTAGCCGTCGCTTGACCCCGATGAACGCCCTCCTGCCGCCCGAGCCGGGCATCCGTGTCAGCCTTTCCGAGCTGATCCAGATGCGTCATCGCGTGCGCGAAGTGCAGTTGTTTTCCACGCCGAGCCAGCGCAGCCCGCTGATCGGCCTGCACCATTCCAAACTGCGCGGGCGCGGGGTGGACTTCGATCAGGTGCGGGTGTATCAGGCCGGCGATGACGTGCGAAGCATCGACTGGCGCGTCACCGCCCGGACCCAGGAGCCCCATACCAAGCTGTTCCACGAAGAACGCGAGCGGCCGATTTTCATCATGGTCGAACAGAGCCGTCGACTGTTTTTCGGCTCGGGGCTGATGTTCAAATCGGTGCTTGCTGCCCAGGCGGCGAGCCTGATTGGCTGGGCCGCGCTGGGCCATAACGACCGGGTCGGCGGGCTGGTGTTCGGCGACGACGAGCACTACGAGATCAAACCGCGACGCAGCAAGCAAAGCCTGCTGCAATTGCTCAACCGACTGGTGCGGGTCAATCAGTCGCTGCATACCGAACGCGAGCCCGACCGCGACGCCTTCGGCATTGCCCTGCGCCGCGCCCGGGAAGTATTGCGCCCCGGCAGCCTGGTGATCGTGATCTGCGACGAACGCGCCTTGTCCGACAGTGCCGAACAGCAGCTGAGCCTGTTGTCGCGCCATTGCGACCTGTTGCTGCTGCCCGTGTCCGACCCGCTGGATCACGCCCTGCCCGCTGCCGGGCTTTTACGCTTCGCGGAACGGGGCGCACAGCTGGAACTCGACACGTTGAATTTCGACTTGCGCCAGGCTTATCGCGCACAGGCTGAAGCGCGCATCGCCCGCTGGGAGCTGCTGGCGCAAAAGTTGCGGGTATTGCTGATGCCTTTGAGCACCCAAAGCGAAATGGTCGAGCAACTGCGCGAATACCTCAATCCTCAACGTCCGGGGAAAGGTCGATGAGCAGCCTCGATCAACTGCAACCGCTGATTTCCCCGCCACCGATCGGCTTCTGGCCGCCGGCGCCGGGCTGGTGGCTGCTGCTGTTATTGCTGCCATTGATCGGTTTCGGCCTGTGGCAGTTGCGCCGCTTCATCCCGAACAAGCGCCCTATCGTCCGTGCCGAACAACCGCTGGACCCGGTGCGTCTCGCTGCGCTGGCCGAACTCGCCCGGATGCCCAAGCCCTACGACGGCGCCCCGGCCGGTGCCTGGCTGCAGCAACTCAACGGCTTGCTCAAACGCCTGTGTCGCAACCATTACCCCTACAGCCAGAGCCACACCCTTAACGGTCGCAAATGGCTGGCGTTCCTTGATAACCGCTGCCCGGCCGCCGGCCTCACGCGCTGGATGGTGCTAGTGGAAGGCGCCTACAAACCCGAATGCAAACTCGACGACAAGGCCATCGCCGGCCTGACTCAAGCTGTCGACACCTGGATTCGCAAACATGTTTGAGTTCACCTGGCCGTGGATCTTCGCCCTGCTGCCACTGCCCTGGCTGATGCGGGTGCTGCTGCCGGTGGCCGACAGTGGCGAACCGGCGCTCAAAGTCAGCTTCCTGAGCGACCTCGAAGGCCTCGCTCGCCGTCGTGCCCGGGCGAATCTGCCAGCGTGGCGCCAGCAAGCCCCATTCATTCTGCTATGGCTGTTATTGCTGATCGCTGCCGCACGCCCGCAATGGCTCGGCGAGCCCCTGCCGATTGCCGCCAGCGGCCGCGACTTGCTGGTGGCGGTGGACGTGTCCGGCTCGATGGATTTTCCCGACATGCAGTGGCAGGACGAAGACGTCAGCCGACTGACATTGGTGCAACATTTGCTCGGTGATTTTCTTGAAAGCCGCGACGGCGACCGGGTCGGCTTGATCCTGTTCGGCAGCCAGGCGTATCTGCAAGCGCCGCTGACTTTCGACCGGCACACCGTGCGCGTATGGCTCGACGAAGCGCGGATCGGCATCGCCGGCAAAAACACCGCCATCGGCGACGCGATTGGCCTGGCCCTCAAACGTCTGCGCCAACGCCCGGCACAAAGCCGCGTGCTGATTCTGGTTACCGACGGTGCCAACAACGGCGGTGAAATCGATCCGCTGACCGCCGCACGGCTGGCAGCCAACGAAGGGGTGAAAATCTACCCGATCGGTATCGGCGCCGACCCGGAACAAAGCGGCACCCTGGGATTCCTTGGCATCAACCCGAGCCTGGACCTCGACGAACCGGCCTTGAAAGCCATCGCCCAAGCCACCGGCGGCCAATACTTCCGCGCCCGCGACGGCGAAGAACTGCAAGCGATCAAGCGCACCCTCGACAAACTGGAGCCGGTGACCCAGCAACCCACTCAGGCCCGCCCGGCCCAAGCGTTGTATCACTGGCCTTTGGCGATGGCACTGCTGTTGAGCATGCTGCTGGTGATCCGCGAGCGCTGGCCGGATAACCCTTTGCAACGGCTGTTTAGCAAGGAGCTGTTTACCAAAGAGCGGTTTCTGCAAACGCAACTGCCCGACTGGCGTCAGCGGCTCAAACGCCTGCGCCTGCGGAGGCGCCGATGATTGCGCTCTGGCCGCACTGGTTCCGCCCTTGGTGGCTGCTATTGTTGCCGTTGCTGGGCTGGTTGCTCTGGCAACTCTGGCATCGACAGAAACGCGCTGGCCGCTGGCAAATGATTCTGCCGCCGGCCTTCCATGCCGCGCTGCTCAGCGGTGGCAGCGGTCGCGAAAGCAAACTGCCGTGGGTCGCCCTGGGCCTGGCCTGGGTGCTGACCGTGCTGGCCCTGCTGGGGCCGAGCTGGCAGCGCGTCGAACAAACCAGCCAGAAACCCGCCGACCCGCTGGTGGTGTTGCTTGAGCTGACCCCGGAAATGCTCGCCACCGATAGTGCGCCGAACAGACTGGAACAAGCCCGGCGCAAACTGTTCGATCTGCTGCAAAATCGCAGCGACGCGCAGACCGCAATCATTGTCTACGCCGGCAGCGCCCACACCTTGGTGCCGCTGTCGGATGACCTGTCGACCAGCCGCAACCTGGTGGATGCGCTCAAGCCGTCGCTGATGCCCCAAGCCGGTCATCGTGCCGATCTGGCAGTGGCCAAGGCCCTTGCGCTGCTGGATCAGGGCGCCCTCGGCCAGGGTCGGATCCTGCTGATCGGTTCGTCGCTGACGGAACAGGAGCGCCAAGGGATTCGTCAGGCGCTGGACGACAAGTCCACGCAATTTCTGATGCTCGGTATCGGCACCGCCGAAGGTGCGCCGGTCGCGCAGGACGACGGCAGTTTCCTCAAGGATGACCTGGGCGCCATTCTGGTGCCCCGCCTGGACGGCCCCAGCCTGAAAGCCTTTGCCAATGGCCTGGGCGGACGTTATCGCCAGGCGCGTCTGGACGATGCCGACCTGCGCGGCCTTGGCCTGCTCGATGGGCCACGGGATCTGCGCAACGACGGTCAGACGTTGCGCCTCGACACCTGGGCCGATCAAGGCTATTGGCTGCTGCTGCCACTGTTGTTACTGGCCGCCTGTGCCGGGCGCCGCGGTTGGCTGTTCTGCCTGCCGCTGCTGTTCCTGCTGCCGCAACCGAGCTACGCCTTCGATTTCGAAGACTTGTGGCTGCGTCCCGATCAGCAGGGCCTGCATTTGCTCAAACAAAAGCGCCCGGCCGAGGCCGCGCAGCATTTCGAAGATCCGCAGTGGCAAGGCGTGGCGCTCTATGAGGCCGGCGACTACAGTGGCGCCGCCCAGCGGTTTACCCAAGGCACCGATGCCCACGCCCACTACAATCGGGGTAACGCCCTGGCCAAAAGCGGTGAGCTGGAAGCAGCGCTGGATGCTTACGATCAAGCCCTTGAACGTCAACCGGATCTACGCCCGGCCCTGACCAACAAGGCATTGGTGGAAAGCCTGCTCAAGCAGAAAACCTCAGCGCCGCCCGTCGAGCCGGACAAAACCGCCGATGGCAAAACCGAAACCATCACCCAGGAACCGCCGCCGGGCAGCGCCACCCAACCCAGCAATGGCGAGCCGAAAACCGACGCTGAGCAGACCACACCGGACGCCGGGCAGCCGCCCACGACGCCACCGCAACCGGGCGCCAATGAAGTCCCGGGCAGCGAGTTGGGGGATGAGCAAAGCACCACGCCACCACGACGCCCGGCCAGCGACATGATTGAAGGCGAACAGCGCCAGGCGCTGGAGCAATGGCTGCGCAAGATCCCGGATGACCCCGGCGAATTGCTCAGACGCAAATTCTGGTACGAACAGCAACAACATCAGGATCAGGAAAAAACTCGATGACCCGCTTCACCGCCTTCTTGCTCGCATTGTTGCCCGCCCTGTTGCTCTGCACCGTTCAGGCCCAGGCTGTGGAGCTGGTCGCCAGCGTAGATCGCAGCCGCCTGAATTCCGGCGAGACGGTCGAACTGACCCTGGAGACCAGCGACGTGACCCAGTTCGGCAAACCCGACCTGTCCCCGCTGGAGCCGCTGTTCGAAGTGCGCGGCACCCGCCAGGTCAACCAACTGAACACCCTCAACGGCAACACTCAGGCGACCACGCGCTGGATCATCACCCTGCTGCCCCGGCAAAACGGCAGCGTGGTGATTCCATCGCTGCAACTGGGCGACGTCCAGAGCCAGCCGATTACCGTGCAGGTGATCGAGAGCGAAACCCAGGACAGCAGCAACACACTGGCGCCGGTGTTCATCGAAGCCAGCCTCGACCAGAACAGCGTCTATGTGCAGGCTCAGGCGATCCTGACCTTGCGCATCTACCATTCGGTGTCGCTGTACGACGACAGCAGCCTGACCCCGTTGCAGATTCCCGATGCGCGTATCGAACAGCTGGGCGAGTCGCGCACCTACGAAAAAGTCATCAACGGATTGCGCCATGGCGTGATCGAAATGCGCTACGCGATCTACCCGCAGCACAGCGGTGAATTGACCATTCCGGCACAGATGTTCAGTGCCACGCCGGTCGATACCCGGCCGTCCCAGGACGCAACACCTCAAGGGCCAAAACCGGGCAAGCAGATGCGCGTCAAATCCGCCGAGATCCCGCTGACGGTCAAGGCCAAACCCGACACGTATCCGGCCGATGTTCCCTGGCTGCCGGCCCGCAGCCTGAGCCTCGGCGAAAGCTGGAGCCCGGAACCGGATCATTTGCAGGTTGGCGACTCGCTGACCCGCAGCTTGACCCTGAACGCCGAAGGCCTCGCCAGTTCGCAATTGCCACCGTTGCCCGCCACCGAGATCAACGGCCTGCGGCGCTACCCGGATCAACCGGTGCTGGGCAACCAGAGCAGCGAGCGCGGCTTGATCGGCAGTCGCGAGGACCGTGAAGCCCTGGTGCCGACCCGCACCGGCAACATTGATTTGCCAAGCGTTGAAGTGGTCTGGTGGAACACCTTCGAGGATCATCTGGAACACAGCAGCCTGCCGGCCCGTACGCTGCAAGTGGCGAGCAATCCAAGCCTGATCGTCGATACCCCGGCGGGCAGCCCGCAGGTGATGTCCGGTGCCAACAACGAAGCCCTCTGGTGGAAACTCAGCACCGTGATCCTGGCCTGCACCACCCTGCTGGGCTTCGGCCTCTGGTGGCGCGCCCGCTGGCAACCGGCGATCCTGCGGGCGGCGCAGACCGGCCCAAGCCCACGCACCTTGCTCGACGACCTCAAACGCGCCTGTCAGGCCAACGACTCCCACGCCACTCGCCAGGCCCTCGACGCCTGGGCACGACAACAACCGGAAACCCTGGCCGACATGGCGGCGCGTTTTGTGCCGCTGTCTGATGCACTGGACGGCCTGAACGGCGCGCTGTACAGCGAAACCGGTCAGTACTGGCAGGGCGAGGATCTCTGGCGCGCGATTCGGGCGATCCCCACGGCCGAAGGGGTTCAGGATCTGGTTGGCGATACCGGGTTGCCGCCGCTTTATCCGAAATAATCCCGCTCAATGGAATGAATGAGCTGTTGTGGCGAGGGGGCTTGCCCCCGTTCGGCTGCGAAGCAGTCGTGAATCCAGGCAACTCGGTGGGCCTGACGAATTGTAGGGGGGCGCTTCGCGCCCCAACGGGGGCAAGCCCCCTCGCCACAGAAAAGCCCCACTCACCACAAAATCAGTGTCTGACCACATCCCATGTGTTTGCCAGTAAACTCTCCCCTCTTTAGCCGCCACCCTTTTCCTCGCGGCCATCACCTTATTTTGTTGCGGAGTACGCCTTGCGTCTGTTTCACACCTCCGACTGGCACCTTGGGCAGAACCTGCACGGCCAGGAGCGCGATTTCGAGCACGCCTGTTTCCTTGACTGGCTGCTGCGTCAGCTGAAGCTGGATCAGCCTGATGTGCTGCTGATCGCCGGCGATATCTTTGACACGGTCAATCCGCCGGTCAAAGCCCAGGAACGCCTCTACGACTTCATCGTCAGCGCCCACGAGCAGCAGCCGTTGCTGACCATCGTGATGATCGCCGGCAACCACGACTCCGGCTCGCGCATCGAACTGCCCGCGCCGTTGATGCGGCGCTTGCGCACTCACGCCCTCGGTCGCGTGCTGTGGCTCGATGACGGCCAACTGGATGCCGAACGTTTGTTGTTGCCGTTGCCTGATGCCAGCGGCGAAATTGCCGCCTGGTGCCTGGCGTTGCCGTTCTTGCGCCCCGCCGAAGTGACCGGCGCGCATTTGGGCGATAACTACTTGCGCGGCATTGGCCAGGTTCATGAATGGCTGATCGAAGCGGCCAACGCCAAGCGCAAGCCGGGCCAGGCGTTGATCGCCATCAGCCATGCGCACATGGCCGGTGGTTCGGTCTCGGAAGATTCCGAGCGCAGCCTGATCATTGGCAACGCCGAAGCCCTGCCCGCCAGTCTGTTCGGGCCGAGCATCAGTTATGTCGCCCTCGGGCATTTGCACAAGCCGCAGAAGGTCAACGGTGAAGAGCGCATCCGCTACTGCGGCTCACCGATTCCGTTGTCGTTCTCCGAGATCAATTACCAGCATCAGATCCTCGACATTCAGCTCGATGGCGAAACATTGGTCAGCGTCGAACCGCGCCTGATTCCGCGCTCTGTCCACTTGCAACGCCTCGGCGCCGCGCCGTTGGCGGAAATCCTGTTGCAACTGGCCGACCTGCCCAACATCGACCTGCTCGCCGATATCCAGCGCCAGCCGTGGCTGGAAGTGCGGGTCCGTCTCGACGAACCGCAACCGGACCTGCGCCATCAAGTGGAAACCGCCCTGCAAGGCAAAGCCGTGCGGCTGGTGCGGATTGCTGCCGAGTACGCCGGCAACGGCAGCCGCGACGGCGTCGATGACGGCACAACCTTGATCGAACTGGATCAGCTTTCGCCCCAGGAACTGTTCAGCCGCGCGTGGCAGGACAACTACGGCAGCGAGGTCGACGAGCAAACGCTCAAGGACTTCGCCGAGCTGTTGCAAGACGTGCAGATGGAGAGCGAACAACCATGAAAATTCTCGCGATCCGCCTGAAAAACCTCGCCTCTTTGGCCGGGCCGTTTGAAATCGACTTCACTGCGGAGCCCTTGGCCAGTGCCGGTCTGTTCGCGATTACCGGGCCGACCGGTGCGGGCAAAAGCACACTGCTCGACGCCCTGTGCCTGGCGCTGTTTGGCGCCGTGCCACGCCTGAACAACACCGGCCGCGACGCCAAGGTCCCGGACGCCGATGGTGAAATCGGCACTGGTGACCCGCGCACACTGCTACGGCGTGGCACCGGCGAAGGGTATGCAGAAGTGGATTTCGTCGGCATCGACGGTCGCCGCTATCGCGCTCGCTGGGAGGCCAATCGCGCCCGGGAAAAGGCCGGCGGCAAACTGCAAGCCAGTCGCCAGAGCCTGCGTGACATCGATCAGGATCAACTGCTGGCCAGCCAGAAAGGCGAATACAAAGCACAGCTCGAAGCCGCGCTGGGCCTGAACTTCGAACAGTTCACCCGCGCCGTCATGCTGGCCCAGAGCGAGTTCAGCGCCTTCCTCAAGGCTGACGACAACGACCGCAGCGAGCTGCTGGAAAAGCTCACCGACACCGCGCTCTACACCCGTCTCGGTCGCCGCGCCTTTGACAAGACCAAGGAAGCTCGCGAAGCCCACAAGCTGTTGCAGGATCAGGCCACCGGGGTGACGCCGCTGTCGCCAGAAGCCCGGGCCGAACTCGATGAGCGCTTCAACGACGCTCAGCAGCAACTCAAGACCCAGCAGGCGCAGCTCAAACAGCTGGAGTTGCAACACACCTGGCTCAAGGACCTGCGCCAGTTGCAAGACTCGCAACAGAGCGCCACCGAGCAACTGCAATCTGCCCAGCAACACTGGAACAGCCTGGCCGGCGAGCGCTTGAAGCTGACTCGCCTGGAGCAATTGGCCCCGCAACGGCATCAGTTCGCGCGCAAGACCGAACTTACCGCCCAGCTCACGCCGCTGGCAGCGCAGATTCAGCAACACACGCAACAGCAAAGCGAGCTGATCGAGCGACAGACTCAACTCGAACAGAGCCTGAGCACCGCCCAAACGGCGCTGACCCACGCGCAAAGCCAACACACATCCAGAGCGCCACTGCTGCGCCAAGCCTTCGAAGAGCAAAGCACCCTCGCCCGCCTGGTCAAGGACGCCAGCCTCAGTGCCGACCTCAAGCAGCAGGCGGAACAGGCCTGCACTCAGGGTCAGGGCACGATTCAGGGTTTGCTCGAGCAACAGAAACAGGTCGCCGAACGGTTGCAGCGGATTGCCGGGGAGCTTGAGCAAAGCACTCATCTGGCGCCATTGGGCGATGCCTGGAACGCCTACCGCGATCGCCTGCAACAACTGATGCTGATCGGCAATCGCCTGAACAAGGGCCAGGCCGAACTGGCCGCCCTTGAGCAAAGCGCCGCTCGCGCCGCCGAGGAACTGGCCACACAACGCCAGAGCCTTGAGGTGCTGTACAAAGAAGCTGGCGCCGAGCCTGAAGCGGTGGCCGAGCAGATTCAGATCCTCGGCAGTTTGCTGCAGGACAACCGCAAGCAACTGCGGGCCTTTGAAGAGCTGACGCGGCTTTGGGCCAGCCAGCAGGAACTGGACAAACGCGGCGCCGAGCTTCAACAGCGGCAACTCGCCGCTCAGCAAGACCGCGATCGTCTGACCCAGGACGGGGTGAAGACCAAGGCCGAACTAAGCGTCGCCGAACAGACCCTGACCGTTACCCGCGAACTGCTGGAACGTCAGCGTCTGGCGCGCAGTGCCAGTGTCGAAGAACTGCGCGCGCAGTTGCAGGACGATCAGCCGTGCCCGGTTTGTGGCAGCCCGGATCATCCTTATCACCAGCCTGAAGCCTTGCTGCAAAGCCTCGGCCGGCATGATGAAAGCGAACAGGCCAACGCTCAGAAAGCCGTCGACCTGCTCAAGGAAAAACTCACCGATCTGCGTGCCGAAGTCGGCGGCTTGATTGCTCAGCAAAAAGAACTGCTGCAACAGCAAGAACAGCTCGCGACT
This sequence comes from Pseudomonas sp. TE12508, assembly GCF_056279485.1. Classification (NCBI taxonomy): domain Bacteria; kingdom Pseudomonadati; phylum Pseudomonadota; class Gammaproteobacteria; order Pseudomonadales; family Pseudomonadaceae; genus Pseudomonas; species Pseudomonas sp. TE12508. Next base: position 19,940 of record NZ_JBWCCN010000025.1, read on the forward strand.
CAGCAACAAAGCCTGACCCCGAGCCTGGAGGCGCACCCACTGTCCGCGCAACTGTTGGCCCAGGACGCAAGCAAACGCGATGCCTGGCTAACCCAACAAAGCAGCCAGTTGAACCAGAGCATCACGCAGGATGAACAACGGCAAACCGCCCTGCTCACCCTGCAACAGGATGCCGCGCGCCTTGCGCAGCAACTGCGCAGTGCTGAAACGGCGAGTCAGCAAGCCACACAACACCTGATCAACCAACAACGTGAACTGAGCAGTGATCGCCATCGTCTGGACGAAGAACTGAAGGCGTTCAGCACCCTGCTCCCGGCCGACACGCTGGAGGCCTTGCGCAACGAACCCGCCGCGACCTTCATGCAGCTCGACCGGCAGATCGCCCAGCGCCTGCAACAACTCGACCAGCAGCGCGAAGAACTCGGCGAACAGCAACAGCGCCAGCAGACGCTGGAGAAAGAACAGTACCAACAGCAGACCCGCATCCAGCAACAGGAAGCTGCGCAGCAGCAGTTCACGGCGCTGACCGGGCAGCAACAGGCTTGCCAGGAAAAACTGACGCAACTGCTGGGCGAACATGCCAGCGCCGAACAGTGGCAGCAGCAACTTGATCAGGCCGTCGAGCAGGCGCGCACTGCCGAAGCAACGGCCAATCAGGAACTGCAAACCGTACGCACGCGCTTGGTGCAACTGGCCGCTGAACTCAAAGCGCAGCAGGAACGTTCGCAGGCCCTGGAAACCGAAGATCGCGAGCTGAGCGCCAAGATCGCCGACTGGCGTGCGCAGCATCCAGAGCTGGACGACGGCGGACTGGAAGATCTGTTGAGCGTCGACGACCAACACGTCAGCGAACTGCGTCAACGTTTGCAGCAGAGCGAAAAAGCCATCGAGCAAGCCAAAGTGCTGCTGCAGGAGCGGGATAAGCGCCTGCTCGATCATCAGGCGCAGCACAACGGCAATCTCGATGCCGAACAACTGGCCACGACGCTGGCAGAGCTGCAAAACCTGTTCGCCGCCAGCGAACATCGTTGCGCCGAATTGCGTGCAGAACAGGCCGAGGATCAGCGCCGACAGAATGCTAATCAGGCGCTGGCACAACAGATCGCCGACGCCTACGCCGAGTATCAGCGCTGGGCGCGGTTGAATGCATTGATCGGTTCGGCCACCGGCGACACCTTCCGCAAGATCGCCCAGGCCTACAACCTTGACCTGCTGGTGCATCACGCCAACGTCCAGCTGCGGCAACTGGTGCGGCGCTATCGGTTGAAACGTGGCGGCAGCATGCTCGGGTTATTGGTGATGGACACCGAGATGGGCGACGAACTGCGCTCGGTGCATTCGCTGTCCGGCGGCGAGACGTTCCTGGTGTCACTGGCCCTGGCGCTTGGTTTGGCGTCGATGGCTTCGAGCACGCTGAAAATCGAATCGCTGTTCATCGACGAAGGCTTCGGCAGTCTCGATCCTGAATCCCTGCAACTGGCCATGGACGCTCTCGACGGTTTGCAGGCGCAAGGACGCAAGGTCGCGGTGATTTCCCACGTGCAGGAAATGCATGAACGGATTCCGGTGCAAATCCAGGTTCACCGTCAAGGCAACGGCCTGAGTACGCTGGAGGTGAAATGAATACGCTGTATTCGTTCCGCCGCTGCCCCTACGCCATGCGCGCACGCATGGCCCTACGCTACTCGGGGGTTGAGGTGAATATCGTCGAGGTCAGCCTCAAGGCCAAACCCGCCGAAATGCTCGCACTGTCGAGCAAAGGCACAGTACCGGTGCTGAGTGTGGATGGGCGGGTGATCGATGAAAGCCTGGATATCATGCGCTGGGCACTGGCGCAGAACGATCCGCAAGACTGGTTGCTCAAGGATGACCCGCAAGCACAGCAACGCAGCGCCGCGTTGATCGAAGAGAACGATCAAGTGTTCAAGTTGCACCTGAATCGCTACAAGTACGCCGAGCGTTATCCCGAGCAGCCGATGGCGTTTTACCGGTCTGAGGGCGAGGTGTTTTTGCGCAAGCTGGATGAATTGCTGGAGGGGCGTGACTACTTGCTGGCCGATCACCCGAGCCTGACGGATATCGCCCTGATGCCGTTCGTGCGGCAGTTCGCCCACGTGGATCGCGAGTGGTTCGGGCAGACGCCTTATGTGCGATTGCAGGCGTGGTTGCAGCGCTTCATCGAGTCAGACCTGTTCACCGGTGTGATGGCAAAGCAAAAGTAAGAGCATTCCATTGTGGCGAGGGGGCTTGCCCCCGTTAGGCTGCGCAGCAGTCGTAAAACCGGCGACTGAGTTTCATCTGACAAATTACGAAAACCTGATTCAGGGCTGCTTCGCACCCCAACGGGGGCAAGCCCCCTCGCCACAATTGACCTCATATGTTGGGGACTCAGGCCAACACCGAGCACATCCCCAACACCGAGCAATCCACCTGGAACGGCCCGAAGAATTCACCATTGGGTTTGATCGGCGGATTGCCCACCAACAGCTCCAGAGCCTTGGCGGTCTGAATGTTGTGGGCGATGTTGTGGTTGCATTCGATAGCCCGCGCCACCGATCCCGCCGAACCCTGCCCGATCCCAAGCAAAGAAGCGCCATTGGTCATGAATGCCAGGAAGGCGATGACCCAGAGCTTGCGTCCCTTCATGCCCCCACCACTCCCGCCACGTCGGCATGATCGACCAATACGTTTGGCGCACGGTGTTCGAATTGAATGGCGGGATAAGCGACCTGAATCGGTGCTTGAAGGCTTTGTTGCGATTGAGCCGAAAGGCTGACGACCAACACCATGGCCACGTAAAGACCGATGGCCAGGTAGGCGCCGTGTTTGGCAGAAGTGATGATTGCGCTGGCCATGGTGTTCTCCGTGGGCATGTTTCAGTGCCCACAGAATCGATCAAAAAACACAAGTTAACTAGCGACCTTTATGCATAGTCGCTATCAGTTTTATTGATCATGACCCCAGCGTATTTAGTCCTCGATAAAACTCATCAAGCGCTCGCGGGCCGCATCCGGCTCGTTGGGAACGGGCTGGGCAGCCGATAGAATCGGGGTGGAATAGAGAAACAGGAGAACCACTGCCAGACGCATCGCCATGCTGTCGATCCTTTTAGGGAAGGAGTCAAAAAATCAGCGTCAAATCTAAACTCATGGCCATGTGATATCAAGCAATACATTGATAGCAATATGATGCTGTCGTAAACGCGTTATGCAGGAGCGACATCACTTCGATGCTTTTCGACGCCTTGCAGGTCGATCGGCAAGTGACTTCGCTCCTGCATAAAAGGTGCAGGGTTCAGATTTCAGTGTTGGGTTTTGTGATCCAGCGCGGCGTAGAAGTTGGCGCTCTGTTGCAGGTATTTCTGGGTATAGCTTTGGGCGTGGGATTTTTTGTCGCTGATTTCAACGTTGGCGCTGGCAGGCAGTGCAACAGTGGCAGAGATAGCGGAAGCGGCGATGACGGAGAAGAGATTGAAGTTCATGGCGGTATTCCTCGGGTTCAGTTGGCTTGCTTGCCCGGTGGGGCCGTGAAGCAAACTTAACGCCCGAGGGGCGGCGCCTTGAAATGCTTTGTAGCATTAGCCGATATCAGTCTCATTAATAGAAGGTTGCAGGCCCCATCAACCGGGGCCTGCGGTCTATTGACGCACCAGGAACTTGAGATCGCTCGGGGCATCCATCGGCAGTTTCTGCACGGTTTTACCTAACAGACCGGTCTTGGCATCGCGCTCGACGACGACAATCTGATTGCTCTTCTGGTTGGCAATCAGCACGAACTTGCCACTCGGGTCGAGGCTGAACTCGCGCGGGTGATCACCGTCCACGGAGCGGCGCTGAAGCTCCTTGAGATGGCCGGTCGCCGGGTCGATAGCGAACACCAGCAACTGATTGGTGGTGCCACGGTTGCTGACGTAAAGGAACTTGCCGTCGGCCGAGGCGTGAAGCGCAGCCGCAGCCTTGCCCGATGTAGGCAGGCCCGCCGCCAGATCGACCAACTGCGTTTGCTCAAGCTTGCCGTCGCGGTAATCGAACACCGCGACCTGCGCGCTCATTTCCATGGTCAGCCAGGCGTGCTTGCCATCGGCACTGAACAGCAGATGTCGCGGCCCGCTGCCAGGTGGCAACTGGACGGACGCGGGTTTGGCGGCGGTCAATGGTCGTTCCGGATTGACCTTGGGGTCGAAGCGATAGACGAAAATCTTGTCCGCTCCCAAGTCGTTGGAAAACACGTATTGGCCATCCGGCGATGAAACCACCGAATGCACGTGTGCCGACTTCTGCCGCTCAGGGTTGACCCGGCTGGACGGATGACTGCTCATCTGCACCACGGGTTTTAGCTTGCCATCGGTGCCCACCGGTAACACCGCCAGGGTGCCGCCCGGGTCTTCAGCCACCGAGTAGTTGCTGACAAACACGTGACTGGCATCACCGCTGACGCTCGAGTGCGTCGGCTCGTTGCCCAGGGTTTGCACCTGACTGATCAGGTTCAATTCATTGGTCTTCGGGTCAATTGCATAACTGCTGATACGCCCTACCGGATCCGCCTGGCCCGGGCCGTTTTCGTTGACCGCGAACAGGCGATGTTGATCCTTGGACACGACCAGCCAGGACGGGTTGGCGCTCTTCACCACTTGCAGGGGTGTGGCGTCGATCTGCCCGGTGCGGCTGTCGAAGTTCAGACGATAAATCCCTTGGCTCTGGCCGGCGGTGTAGGAGCCCACCAGCAATTCGTAACTGTCGGCCGCTGCCGCCTGCACGCCCATTGCGCCGACGCTGCCGGCCATCAACAGTGGCCAGAAGTTACGCATCCTCATTCGTTTCGTCCTCGTCGTCACCACCGCCGAACGCTTCCATAGGCACCAGCCGATGCTCGCCGGAATCACCGGTAATGATCCAGCTCTTCAAGTCGGGATCGAACGTCGCCGCCGCGATCTGGGCCATGCTGAACTCCCAGCGCTTGAGCGCCCGACCGTCCATGCATTCGATGTGCAGGTTATCGTCTTCATCGAGGGAGAAGTCGAAAGCGTGCAGCCCGTCGATTTCAAGCATGTCGCAAACTTCGAGGGCGCTGAGCAAGGTGTTGGTTACGGCAGTCATGGCAGTCAATCTTTGAATGGGAAAGGCGCAATGATAGCTCATCACACCGCAATGATCGTTCCCACGCGCAGCAAAGGAATGCAGCCAGTGACGCTCTGCGTCACATCAACAGCCGAACGCAGAGCGTCCGTTGAGGCATTCCCACGCAGAGCGTGGGAACGATCAGTTCCAGCGGACCGAGCCAATCAGTTGTGGGCGGCTAGAGAGCATCGCGCGATGACTTGCCGTCGACCAGGCGCTGGATGCGCAGCGGATTGCCATTCTTCAGTGCTTCCGGCAGCAGGCTGTCGGGGTAGTTCTGGAAGCACACCGGGCGCAGGAAACGGTCGATGGTCAGGGTGCCCACCGACGTGCCGCGTGCATCGGAAGTCGCCGGATACGGCCCGCCATGAACCATCGAGTCGCAGACTTCCACGCCGGTCGGATAGCCGTTGAGCAGAATCCGCCCGACCTTCTGTTCCAGCAATGGAGTCAGTTCGCCGAATTGTTCGAAGTCCGTCGGCTCACCGATGATCGTTGCCGTCAGCTGCCCATGCAGTCCGTTCAACGCGGCGTTGAGTTGCGCCTGATCCGCCACTTCGACGAACACCGTGGTCGGGCCGAACACTTCCTCTTGCAGCACTTCATCGCCATCGAGCAACAGGCTCACATCGGCCTTGAACAGTTGCGGCTGCGCCTGATTGCCTTGTTGCGGGTTGCCGGCCAAATGCTCGATTTTCGGATGTGCGAGAAGCTTCTGCAGGCCCTTGCCATAGCTGCTCAAGGTGCCGGTATTGAGCATGGTTTGCGCCGGTTGATCGCCAATCAGCCCCGCCACCTGCTGCACGAACGCGCTGAACTGCGGCGAACGAATACCGATCACCAACCCCGGATTGGTACAGAACTGACCACACCCCTGCACCACCGACGCCGTGAGGTCTCGGGCGACGCTTTCAGCACGAGCTTCCAGCGCTTGAGGCAGCACGATCACCGGGTTGATGCTCGACATCTCGGCGAACACCGGAATCGGCTGCGCACGTGCCGCGGCCATGTCGCACAGCGCACGGCCACCTTTGAGCGAACCGGTAAAACCGACCGCCTGAATCGCCGGATGCTTGACCAGCGCTTCCCCCACCCCGCCGCCGTAGATCATGTTGAACACACCGGCCGGCATCGACGTGTTCTCGGCAGCGCGGATCACGGCATTGGCCACCCACTCAGCAGTTGCCATATGGCCGCTGTGGGCCTTGAACACCACCGGGCAACCGGCGGCCAATGCCGAAGCCGTGTCGCCGCCCGCCGTGGAAAACGCCAGCGGAAAGTTGCTCGCACCGAACACCGCGACCGGCCCGAGGCCAATGCGGTACTGACGCAAATCCGGTCGCGGCAATGGCGTACGTTCAGGCAGCGCGCGATCAATCCGTGCGCCATAGAAATCACCGCGCCGCAGCACCTTGGCGAACAGGCGCATCTGGCCGCTGGTGCGACCCCGCTCACCTTGAATACGGCCCGCCGGCAACGCGGTTTCGCTACAGACCACGGCGACAAAGTCATCGCCCAACGCGTCCAGTTCATCGGCAATCGCATCGAGAAATTGCGCACGTCTTTCGGCACTCAGGCTGCGATAGGCCGGGTAAGCAGCGGCGGCAGCCTTCGCAGCGGCATCGACTTCTTCAAGGGTGGCTTGATAGAAATCGTGGGGCAAGGCCTCGCCAGTGCTGGCATCGACGCTCTGGAGTTTGACCGCGCCAGCAGCGCTGCGCTGACCGCCAATGTAGTTGTGACCAAGAATCCGGGTCATGGGTATCTCCTTAAAGTGTGCCGACGGTGCCGGGTTCGAACGCCGCTTCAACGGGCTCAATGCCGTTGATCAAGGGTGCGCCGAACTCGGCCTGGCTGATCTCGAACACGTCACCCGGTTGGGTGCGGATGCCATCGGCGAAGGACAAGGTCGCAGTGCCGAAGAAGTGAATGTGTACGTCGCCGGGGCGCAAGAACTGGTTGTATTTGAAATGGTGATACTCGAGGTTTTCCAGGCTGTGGCACATGTTCGCTTCGCCACTGAGGAATTCGTTCTGCCACAGCACTTCACCATCGCGCAGGATCCGGCTTGTACCGGCCAGATGCTGGGGCAACTCGCCAACCCGAAGCTCCGGGCCATAGCTGCAACTGCGCAATTTCGAATGGGCAAGATAAAGGTAATTCTTGCGCTCCATCACGTGATCGGAGAACTCGTTGCCCACGGCAAAACCGAGGCGATAGGGTTTGCCGTCGTGGCCGATCACATAGAGACCGCTGAGTTCGGGTTCCTCCCCGGCATCTTCGGCAAACGGCGGCAGCGGGAACGGTTTGCCCGGTCGCACAACGATGCTGCCGTCGCCCTTGTAGAACCACTCCGGTTGCACGCCGGCCTGGCCGGTCGCGGGTTTACCACCCTCCACGCCCCATTTGAAGATGCGCATGGTGTCGGTCATGGCGGTTTCGTCGCCGGCCTGCTGATGCATTTTGTCCCGGGCCGAAGCGCTGCCCAGATGGGTCAGGCCAGTGCCGCTGACCAGCATGTGCGCCGGGTCCGGGTGATCCAGCGGCGGCAGGATTTGTAGATTGGCCAGTAGCGCTGAATAGTCATGGCTGATGCCCAGCCCCAGGGTTTGAACCTGTTGCTCAAGATTGACCCCCGCCTCAATCGCCGCCAGCGCCAGATCCCGCACCGAGCGCGCATCCCGCACTTCGCGCACCAGGCCGTCCTCGACCACGCCGACACGGCGTTCGCCGTTACTCAATTCGAACTGAACTAAACGCATGATTTTCTCCTTTAAACAAACTCGAAAACGCCACAAAACCAATGTGGGAGCGAGCCTGCTCGCGATGACGGCCTGATATTCAACATTGATGTCGGACTGAATGACCTCATCGCGAGCAGGCTCGCTCCCACAGTTGATTGGTGTTAATCCTCAGATTCAGGTACGGGTAGCGCCCCGGGCGCTGGCGGCAAACTGGTCGGCCGGCAGCACGTGCTTACGCTCCAGCAACCGATAAACCACACCCGTCAGCACCAGGCCGAACACCATCACGCAGGACAGGAAATACAACCCCGACGCCAGATTGCCGGTGTATTCCTTCAACGCACCGATCACGAACGGGCCGATGTAACCGCCGAGGTTGCCCACCGAGTTGATCAACGCGATCCCCGCCGCCGCACTGGCGCCGGCGAAGAATCGGCCCGGCAAAGTCCAGAACACCGCGGTGCAGGAAAACAGCGCGAACGCCACCAGGCACAGCGCCGCCAATTGCAGCACCGGCACTGTCAGCCAGGCGCTGAGGAACAGGCCGATGGCGCCCAATACATACAGCACCGCCAGATGACCGTAGCGATCATTCAAGCGATCGGAACTGCGCGGAATGATCAGCAAACCGATGATCCCGAAGATGTACGGCACCGACGACACGAACCCGGTCATCAGGTCAGTGCCACCGAACTGCTTGATCAACGTCGGCAACCACAAACCGAGACCGTAGATGCTCAGCGTCACCGGCAGATAGAACAGCGCCAGCAGCAACACGCGTTTGTCCTTCAGTGCATGCAGCGGATTGCCGTGGCGGGTCTGGCCGTACACCTCCAGGTCCTTTTTCAGCTCACCGGTCAGCCAGTCTTTCTCAGACTGGTCCATCCATTTGACCTGTTGCGGACCGTCCGGCAGGTAACGCAGCACCGGCCAGGTCAGCAGGATTGCGGGCATACCGATGACGATGAACAGCCACTGCCAACCGTGCAGCCCAAAAATGCCGTCCATGCCCAGCAAGCCGCCGGACACCGGGCCGGTGATCATCATCGCGATGGGTTGGGAAAGGATGAACAACCCGAGAATCTTGCCGCGATGGCGAATCGGGAACCATTGGGTGATGTAGTACAGAACGCCCGGGAAGAAACCGGCTTCGGCCGCGCCGAGCAGAAAGCGCATCACATAGAAACTGTTCGGTCCCTGGACGAACGCCATGCCGATGGTGATGGCACCCCAGGTGACCATGATCCGCGCGAACCAGCGCCGGGCGCCGAAGCGGTCGAGCATCAGGTTGCTGGGGATTTCCAGCAGGAAATAACCAATGAAGAACAGCCCGGCACCCAGGCCATAAGCCGCGTCACCCAGGCCGATGTCGGCGCCCATGTGTAGCTTGGCGAAACCTACCGCGGAGCGATCCACATAGGCGATCAGGTACAGCAGGATCAGGAAGGGAATCAGTTTCAGCGTGATGCGACGAATAAGCCGCAGTTCCTGGCTCATGAGTTCGGTCTCCGATTGTTGTTGTTATAGAACCTCGGGGGACGCCTCTCGCAGAAAACTGCCAGGGCTCATCCCTCCGTTGAAAACGACTATATAGTAATACTATTTAACCAACAACACTTCCAAACAGCCGAAATTGCGCTTATGTTACGCCATAGCTCGAACAATATAGTCATACAATAAGAGAACCGATCATGTCTGATAAGAAACCCACCCTGCGCTCCGCCCAATGGTTTGGCACCGCCGACAAGAACGGCTTCATGTACCGCAGCTGGATGAAGAATCAGGGCATCGCCGACCACCAGTTCCACGGCAAGCCGATCATCGGCATCTGCAACACCTGGTCGGAACTGACCCCGTGCAACGCGCATTTCCGCCAGATCGCGGAGCACGTCAAACGCGGGGTGATCGAAGCCGGCGGCTTTCCAGTGGAATTCCCGGTGTTCTCCAACGGCGAATCGAACCTGCGCCCCACCGCCATGCTCACTCGCAACCTGGCGAGCATGGACGTCGAGGAAGCGATTCGCGGTAACCCGATCGATGGCGTGGTGCTGCTCACCGGCTGCGACAAAACCACCCCGGCGCTGCTGATGGGCGCGGCCAGTTGCGACGTGCCGGCGATCGTCGTGACTGGCGGGCCGATGCTCAACGGCAAGCACAAGGGCCAGGACATTGGCTCGGGCACGGTGGTCTGGCAGCTCAGCGAACAGGTCAAGGCGGGCACCATCACCATTGACGATTTCCTCGCGGCCGAGGGCGGCATGTCACGCTCGGCCGGCACCTGCAACACCATGGGCACGGCCTCGACCATGGCTTGCATGGCCGAAGCACTGGGCACTTCCCTGCCCCACAACGCGGCGATTCCAGCGGTCGATGCGCGCCGTTATGTACTGGCGCACATGTCCGGCATGCGCGCGGTGGAGATGGTTCGCGAAGACTTGAAGCTGTCGAAAATCCTCACCAAAGAAGCCTTCGAAAACGCCATTCGGGTGAACGCCGCCATCGGCGGTTCGACCAACGCGGTGATCCACTTGAAAGCCATCGCCGGGCGCATCGGCGTCGAGCTGGATCTGGATGACTGGACCCGCTTCGGTCGCGGCATGCCGACCATCGTCGACCTGCAACCGTCCGGGCGCTTCCTGATGGAAGAGTTCTACTACGCCGGCGGCTTGCCCGCGGTGCTGCGTCGTCTCGGCGAAGCGAACCTGATCCCGAACCCGAACGCCCTCACCGTCAACGGCAAAACCATCGGCGAGAACACCAAGGACGCGCCGATTTACGGCCAGGACGAAGTGATTCGCACCCTCGACAACCCGATCCGCGCCGACGGCGGCATCTGCGTGTTGCGCGGCAATCTGGCCCCGCTGGGTGCGGTGCTCAAGCCATCCGCCGCGAGCGCCGAATTGATGCAACATCGCGGGCGTGCGGTGGTGTTCGAGAACTTCGACATGTACAAGGCACGGATCAACGACCCGGAACTGGACGTGGATGCCAACTCGATTCTGGTGATGAAGAACTGCGGACCGAAGGGTTATCCGGGCATGGCCGAAGTCGGCAACATGGGATTACCGGCCAAGCTGCTGGCCCAAGGCGTGACCGACATGGTGCGGATTTCCGACGCACGCATGAGCGGCACCGCTTACGGCACGGTGGTCTTGCATGTGGCACCGGAAGCCGCAGCGGGTGGACCTTTGGCGACAGTGAAGGAAGGCGACTGGATCGAGCTTGATTGCGCCAACGGACGTTTGCACCTGGACATTCCGGATGCGGAGCTGGCGGCGCGCATGGCGGATCTGCAACCACCGCAACAGTTAATCGTGGGCGGTTATCGTCAGCTGTATATCGACCATGTGCTGCAGGCGGATCAGGGTTGCGACTTCGACTTCCTCGTCGGTTGCCGAGGGGCCGAGGTGCCGCGTCACTCTCACTGACAGCAAACATCCTTTGTGGGAGCTAGCCTGCTAGCGATTACGGTCTGTCAGTTGACGTTCATATTGACTGGCACACCGCAATCGCTAGCAGGCTAGCTCCCACATTTGCTTTGTATCAGCCTCAAGTCTGCGCCGCGCCTGCTATCATGCGCGGCACCCCATCGCACAGGATCGCGCCGTTCCCCATGGATTACCGCAAACCCTCCGACCGCAAAAGCATGCACTCGCGCATCGTCCAGGAATTGGGCATGCAGATCGTCTCGGGACGGTTCAAGCCGGACGACAAACTGCCCGCCGAAGCCCTGCTGTGCGAGGAATACGCGGTCAGCCGACCGGTGCTGCGCGAAGCCACTCGCGTATTGGTGGCCAAGGGCCTGGTGTATTCCCGTCCGCGGGTCGGTACGGTGGTCAAGCCGCGCAAGGAATGGCACATGCTCGACCCGGACGTGCTGCACTGGCTGATGCAAAGCAGTCCGCAAAATGAATTCTTTGATCTGCTGACCAGCGTGCGCAGCATCATTGAGCCGGCCGCCGCCGCGTTGGCCGCGCAGTTCGCCACCGACGAAGACATCGCCTCCATCGGTGAAGCCTACCAACGCATGGAAGCGGCACCGACGCCTGAAGCCTTGCTGCAACCGGACCTGGATTTCCACAGCCGGATCGCCGACGCAACCCATAACGACTTACTGGCGAACCTGTGCAACATGCTGTCGGTAGCGATTGCCGAAGCCTTGAAGCATTCCAACCAACGGCCGAATCTGCATGAACTGGCGCTGCCACGGCACAAGGCGATCCTGACCGCTATCGAAAACCGTGACGCCCTCGGTGCCCGGCATGCAACGCTGGTGCAACTGGATGATGCGCGCAGTGCGCTAAGCACGGTACTCGGTCAAGTCTTGTAACCACACGCCATAACCCATTCCGCACAGGCGGTGACAGAATGAGATTTCCTGCTCAGGGCCGATGATCCGGCCCAGAGGCACGGACGCTATGACAGCGCCGACCTATAACACGAAAAGGATTTCGTCATGCTCACCCCTGTTGCACCGGTACCTCCTCCATTCAGCCAATTGCCCGCCCGGGCGGTTCAGCAGCGATTCGCCAGTCGACCGACACTGCTTTCTGTGATTATCAATGCATTACGCGACAGATTGCTGGAGCATTACCCCACACTGGATTTCGATCCGATAAAGATCAAGCTGGCCAGCCCCGCTGTCGGTGGCCATTGGGATCTGAAGCCGTTGAGCCAAGTGGTTCTCGACCATCTGGTCAACCCGCAGATACTGGACTTCACCCCACAGGACTCAAGGGCGTTTTTCCTCACGCAAGTACCACCCAAACGCCTGGACACCGCAGCCAAGCCTCACGTGGACATGCAAATCATTGCCAGCATCATTGCCGAGCTGCCATCGACGCTTTACCTCGATTATCAGCAGGCATTGGCTGACTACTGGAGCCTGACCGACGACAGCGGCATCAGTCGCTGGCAATGGTTCAGCGAGTTCCTCCATGACCAGTTGAAAGCCGCAGCCTTATACGCCTCGAATCTGAGTGACGAACAGCGAGACATGGTGCGGCAGGTCACGGACTGGCCCGACAGAGTCGAGCGCTCGCCCAAGACCAGCAGAACCGTTTACGCCTGCTTTCTGGAAACGACACTCGGCAAAGACGATAACGAAATACTTCTGCTCGGGCCTGAAATTCTGCTGATGCGTGAGAAACAAGTATTGCTGTGCAGCGTTGACGGCCGCGTCCAACCTTTCGATTCCCTGGATGACTTCGGCAGCGCCTGGGGGAAGAAGATGCAAAGCGAGTTTTTGATCGACCGTCTCACCTGGAAACGCTATGAGCCCAATGGCGATCTGTTCGAGCTCCAGGCGGGCCTGATCTTTGATCGGCAGCTCAAAGACCTGGCCACATTGCCCTTTTCCGGCGCCACGAGCGAGAAAGACCTGACGCAACGTCTGGACACCCTCACAGACCCGACAACGTTATTCATCCGACAATCGACAGCGCAACCAGCGATGCTGGCACAGTTGCACTCGCAACTCCCCGACTGGTTGAAACAGGCTTCGGCCACTGATCGCTTCGCCTATCGCCAGCACCTGTTCGACCTCGCAAACGTCACCGCTCAAAGCCATGGACAGTCATTTAATGAAGGCATCGAGGATATCCGAAGCTTCAGCCGCGAGGCGCTGCGAGCGCAGATAAAGCAGGATCACAACGTCGACTACAACCCCGACGAGCTGGTGCTCGACTTCGCCGTCGCTGCCGGCTATCCGGGAGGTGCCGGTTTTATCGAACATGTGCGCATGTCCCTGACTGATCTGGCCCTGAAGAATCTCGCCGGCAAGCCCCGTGGCCGCCTGCGGGTTTTGCGTAAGGACGGACAGACTCCCGAAGACTGGTTGAACGAGGACTATATACTCGGCAGCAAAGGCCTAATCCAGCGTGTCGACATCGGTACGGTCTATCCGCAAAGGATCAAGACGTTATTACTATCGGACACCGTGGATGCCCGGCGCCGAGAAGCCCTGTTTACCCGCGAACTGCGAGTCCGGTTACCGATGCGCGCGCTGGAGTACAAGGTCAGAAAACAATGTGGCTTGACCGACAAGGGTTATCGCTACGTCAAGGCGCTGATGGGGGAGACACCTTCTGAGCGCAAAGTCGACGAACAGGACATCGTCATCCGCCCGCTGGCGTTTCACAGAAAGTCCGGTGCCAAACCCGATACGGTGGACAACATGTTCCTGATCGAACCCCTTGACCCGAACGTTGGCCCACATCTTCTTTATCGTCCGTTGTACGCCGAAGCCCTGCTGGAGTACCCGTCGCGCCAGGCCGTCCTCGATGCCATCGCCGAATCCGGCGCGTTGCAAACCAGCGTGCTTACATGGATGGCGGATAACGTACGAGACATTTACGACAATGACGGGTTCAAGGAACCGCACATTGTTCGCTTTCACTTGGGCGACGAATTCGAACGTCCACGAAAACCCGCCCCCGTGACCTTGGCCAACAATGACGGCGCAGATGTGTTGCACCAATCGCTACGCGACGGTCGACTACTCAATTATCTGTTCACCAGCACCGCCCGCGCCTTGGTCGATCTGGCCGAGCGTGAGTCGGTGTCCAACAGTGAAAGCCGTTGGGCCGTTCTCATGGAGGGTGCATGGTTACTCTTCAATACGCTGCTGCTACCGCTGACGCGAGGGCCGCTGATGCTTGCCGGATGGATGATGGTACTGATCACCAGCCTCAAACAGGACCTGCCCGCCCTCGACAGCGACGATCCGAAAGCCAAAGAGTTAGCGCTGATTGATCTGCTACTCAATACCGCGATGGTGCTGTTGCACCTGGGAGCCAGCTCGGAAAACGCCCATCAGCCATTGCCATCGAAAACCCCTGAACAAACCGCCCCGCGCCTGAAACCCTGGCGCAGACTGGCAAATCACGCAGAACCGATGCCTGCCGCCCTCGTTCATCAAGGTTCGCCGGGCATCCCACAGGAAACGGTAGGTGGCAGCCATACGGTGCTGGATTTCACCAGCTCCATTGCCACCTCTAAAGCGGCCGACAAGCTGCTCAATGCCTTGTTGGACTTTCACGTGCCATGGCCGCAGAAGTTGCCACCGGCCGAGAAAAACGGTTCTCTGAAGGGACTTTTCCGGATCGACGATACCTGGCACGCCAGCATTGGCGGACTTTTTTTCCAGGTCGGCGTCGTGCCGGGCTTCGCAGAGGTCTACCTGATAGATCCGGCCCATTCCGATCGCCCCGGTTTCAAACTCGCCAGCGACGGCAAGGGGAACTGGCGACTGGATCGGGGATTGAAGCTTGAAGGCGGCATGAGGGGGCGACTCCAGGCGGTGCGCGATGAAAACCGGCTCCGGCTACATGAACTGACCACTAATAAGGATCGCCTGAAGCAGGCCCTCGCGCCATTGGTACTCTCTCAATCAGAGGCGAGGAGATCATTGTTTTCCGCGAGGGAAATGCTCGACGCACAAAAGAAAAAGCTCAGGATCGTATGGGAGTTGCTCGGCAAGGCTACACCAGAGCAGAAGGTCCAGCTGACCTCGCGTCATAGCCAGGAAGTGCTCAAGACAGCAGAGGCCGCCGCTATACATGACAGAGAGCTGAATATTTACAAGGAGCGCATTGACACGTTGAATGCAGAAATGCCGAAGTTGACCGATGCGTACAACGCCTTGATCGAAGTCGACAGAACCAGGCCTTACGAGAGCGAACGTGATAATGGGCTTTTACTCATCTGGGACGCTCTGGATATCGTTCATGAGCAAATAAAGCTGTTGGGACGCGATCTCCTTCAGACCAGGAATGGGGAATACCTCAATGAACTCCTCGCCCGTTTTCCTGAAGAATTGGGTCAGGAAATAACGACAGCCTATTTCGAATTTGTCGACAACCGGCGGGCAGAAATCGAGATAACCAACAGGCTCATCGAGTCCGCCAAAACACTTGAAACGACTCAGGAACAGGCAGGTGAAAAACTGCGCAGTCGAAAAATAGTGAAGCACTTGTTCAATGCCGAAAACTACCTCCCTGCTTTAATCAAGTTACATCAATTGCTGTCGCTTAAAGAATTGGTTCTGGAACGCAGTTGCCGCTCCAGAGATCCGGCAGAGTATCCCTTTGTAATGCGACTCGTCGGCTCTTCAATGGAGAGCACAGTGCTGTCCCACATGGAGATCTGCAGTAGCTCCGGCTACGCAACCGCCGAGCAGATAGCCGTCCTTGAAAACATCCTCAAGCACTACGAAGAAATCGATAATGCTGTTCGTTCGTTGAATGAAATGGCATCTGGCTTTGTGCGCACTGAATATCAAACACCGTTTCTGAAGCAACTCAATGAAGCGCACGTCAGCGCCGAAGAGCAACTGGCTGCACTGATTCGAGAAAACGAAGGGGTCGCGCCCCAATCCGCACATACCAAACCGATCAGGACCAGGCCGTCCACCAAAAGGGTATTCAAGTCCCGCAACAAAGGCACCCTGATCGGCGACATCAGACCCTCTCGGGAAAACAATCAAGGTCGTTTCATCGATGTTCAAGATCCGATTACCGAACAGAAGATTGCCAGCTACATGGAACACCCCGAGGAAGGTGTCTGGGTTGAAGTCGTGCAGGGCACGCCCACTCAACCAACATTGCCGCCAGGGTCGCGACCTTTATCGGCAATAAAAAAGGAAATGCATGCGCTGATTGGCCAACGGGCGGGTATCGAAAACTCGATACGCTTCCAACAGAAAAAGCTACAGGATCCTGGTCGGCTCGAAAGCCTCAACCCCTTGGACTGGAATGACATGCTGGTCCAGTACGCCGACAAGCTCAACGCCTTGGCCGATGAAATTGATAACACCCATCCTGCTGCGCCGCAGGCCCCCCAACTGAGTGAAACCCTTCGTAACGAGGCACTCGAAGCAACTCGCCAGGCACGTCTGTATTGCAGCGAGGGCTACAAAAAACAGCTGCCCAAGGCAGAAAACATCCACTACTTATGGAAGAACGGTTTCGTTGACATCAATCTGGTGGGGCGTTTGATACAGACGGCTGCCGGAGACTATCTCACCGAATATGCGGTACGCGAAAAGAACACATTTAACGTTTTATGGTATGCGCACTTTCATTACGCCAGCCTTGATATGCCTCGACCGGACTACAGCATTGGCCATTTAAAACTACCGGAGCAGCGCTTTCTGACACGCAAGGATCTTATCCGGCAAGCCGCCGCCGACAACCGTGCCGTGGCCAATCTGGAGAAATCGCTGATCAAACCGCCACTGGATGAAACACTGTTCTTAAAACTCTGAATCCAGTTTGCAGCGCTGAACAACACGCGATAAAAAAAGCCGCAACCAAGGTTGCGGCTTTTCTGTTTCAGCCAGGGATCAGTGAGCAAACAGCGAGTTGCCCTTCTGCCCTGCCAGTTTCTCCGGTTTGATCAGGAACCGCGCCAGCGCTGGCAGCAGCCACAACGCGCCGAACATGTTCCAGAGCAACATGAAGGTCAGCATCAGGCCCATGTCGGCCTGGAACTTGATCGCCGAGAAGATCCAGGTGCATACACCGATCGCCAGGCACAGGCCGGTGAACAGCACGGCTTTACCGGTGGACTTCAGCGTCTGGTAGTACGCCTCTTGCAACGGCAGGCCGGCACGCAGGAAGCTTTCCAGACGGCTGTAGATGTAGATCCCGTAGTCCACGCCAATCCCCACCCCGAGCGCCACTACCGGCAAGGTCGCCACTTTCACGCCGATGCCCATGAACGCCATCAATGCGTTGCCGAGGACCGAGGTCAGTACCAGCGGCAGCACGATGCACAAGGTCGCCGCCCAGGAGCGGAAGGTGATCATGCACATGGTTGCGACGCAGATGTACACCAGGACCAGAATGGTCAATTCGGAGCGTTTGATCACCTCGTTGGTGGCCGCCTCGATCCCGGCGTTACCGGCGGCGAGGATGAATTCCAGGCCTTCCTTGTTGTTCTCTTTGGCGAAGTCCTGCACCGCATGCACGGCGCGGTCCAGGGTTTCGGCCTTGTGGTCGTTGAGGAACACCAGCACCGGCGCCAGGGAGCAATTGTTGTTGTACAGGCCATCGGCGCGGGCGATGGAGTTGTTCAGCACGTCCGGGTTGCGCGACAGGGTTTCCCATTTCAGGTTGCCCTCGTTCATGCCCTTGATCATCTGCTTGGACACGGTCACCAGGGAAATGGCCGACTGCACGCCCTCGGTGTTCTGCATCTTCCACATCAGCTCGTCGATCGGCGCCATGGCCTCGTAGCGCGAGCAACCTTCAGACTTGGTCTTGACCATCACCACCAACACGTCGGAACTGGTGGAGTAGTTATTGATGATGAAGCTGTTGTCCTTGTTGTAGCGCGAGTCCGGACGCAGTTCCGGCGCGCCCTGGTCGAGGTCACCGATTTTCAGGTTCTGGCTGTACCAGAGGCCACCACCGAAAGCGATCAGCGCCAGGGCAATAGAGATCGGGGCGACTTGGGGGCTGGCAAAATTCGACAGCAGGCGCCAGAAAGGATGCTCGCGGTGCGCGTCTTTCTTGCTGCGTTCGACGGCGCGCTTGCTGATACCGACGTAGGAAATCGCCACCGGCAGCAGGATCAGGTTGGTGAACACGATCACCGCCACGCCGATGGACGCGCCGATGGCCAGTTCACGTATCACGCCAATGTCGATGATCAACAGCGTGATGAAGCCCACCGCATCCGCAAGGATCGCGATCATCCCCGGCAGGAACAGCTGACGGAATGTACGGCGTGCCGCAGTCAGCGCGTTCTCCGCCTCGCTGGACTGCAAGGCGATACCGTTGATTTTCTGCACGCCGTGGGAAATCCCGATGGCGAAGATCAGGAACGGCACCAGCATCGAGTACGGATCAAGCCCGAAGCCGAAGAAGTGCATCAAGCCCAGCTGCCAGACCACCGCCACCAGCGTCGTGCTCAAAACCGCCACGGTGCTGCGCATGCAGTTGGTGAACCAGTACAGCAGGATCAGGGTAATGACGAAGGCGACGCCGAAGAACATCACCACCATGACCAGCCCATCGATCAGGTCGCCGACTTTCTTGGCGAACCCGACAATGTGGATCTTCACGTTGGGGTTTTGGGCTTCGAACTTGTTGCGGATCTTGTCTTCAAGTTCGTGGGAGAACTTGCGGTAGTCCAGCGCCAGCAACTTGCCCTGATCCTGTGGGTCCGGGTAGGACTCCAGCAGCGGGATGTCGACGATGCTCGACTTGAAGTCGTTGGCCACCAGGCGCCCGACTTGCCCGGACTTGAGCACGTTATTACGCAGCAGGTCGAGGCTTTGCTGGGAGCCGTTATAGCTCTGGGGAATCACTTCACCACCGGCGAAGCCCTCCTCCGTCACCTCGGTCCAGCGCACGCTCGGGCTCCACAGCGATTTGAGGCCGGAACGGTCGACGCCGGAAATGTAGAACACCTCGTCGTTGATCTGACGCAGAGTCTCCATGTATTCCTTGGAGAAGATGTCGCCGTCGGTGGCTTCCACGGAAATCCGCACCGTGTTGCCCAGGTTCGCCAGATCGTTGCGGTGCTCCATCATTTTTTCAATGAACGGATGCTCGAGCGGGATCATTTTTTCGAAACTGGTGGACGGCCGGATCAACGTCGCCTGCCAGAACAGGAAAACACTGACCAGCAGGCAGATGACGATGACTGCCGGGCGGTTGTTGAAAATCAGGCGCTCAAGAAACGTCGCCTTATCCTGATGAGGAGTGCTTAAGGATGTCATAGACCCGCCTTCTTGTTATTTGCCCGGCTCATTTGGACGACCCGTTTTTTCCATTCTCTGCGCCGGTGGGCGAAGTGACGCGAACGCCACCCTGTCCGGCCAGAAT
Organism: Pseudomonas sp. TE12508; assembly: GCF_056279485.1. Lineage (NCBI taxonomy): Bacteria > Pseudomonadati > Pseudomonadota > Gammaproteobacteria > Pseudomonadales > Pseudomonadaceae > Pseudomonas > Pseudomonas sp. TE12508. The sequence continues at coordinate 39,635 of NZ_JBWCCN010000025.1, forward strand.
CAGATTGCCGTTGCCTGCCGCAGTCACCGCCGAGACGGAAATGCGATCCGGACGGTTGAACACGCTGAAGGTTTCGCCGTCGTCGGTGCTGCGAATCACGCTGCCGCCATTGCCGACGATCACGATGGAACCGTCATCGAGCAGCGTGGCGCCAGACAGGCCGAATTCCAGTGTGCCACGTGCAGCCTTGAGCTCGACCTGCTCCCAGGTGCTGCCGAAATCCGTGGAGCGGTAAAGATTACCGCGTAACCCGTAGGCCAGCAGCGTGGCCGGTTGCGCGGTGCCAATCACACCGAACAGCGAGCCTTCATAGGGGCCTTCAAGCTTTTCCCAGGTCTGCCCGTCATCGGCGGAGCGGAACATGCTGCCCTGTTCACCGACGATGAAAATGCCGGAATCCTTGACCGCGGCAATCGCGTTGAGGTGGAACTGGTCTTCGTTGTCGAGGCGATCGCTGACGTTTCCCCAGTTTTTACCGCCGTCGGTGGTTTCCAGCAAGGCACCGTAAGCGCCCACGGCAAAGCCGCTGTTAACGTCCTTGAACCAGACGTCGAGCAGCGGCGATTCGCGTGTCAGGTCTTCGAATTGTTTGGTCCAGGTGATGCCGCCGTCTTCGCTGGCGAGGATCTGCGCGTCATGGCCAACGGCCCAGCCGTGTTTGTCATCGACAAAAAACACCGCCGTCAGCAGTTGCCGGGTCGGCACCTTGGCTTGGGCCCAGGTTGCGCCCTGGTCGTCGGAATACAGAATGTGCCCGCGATCGCCGACCGCCACCAGGCGTTTGCCCGCGTGTACGACATCGAGCATCAGGCCTTTGCTGGCCTTGGCGGATTCAACGGAATAAACCACATCGGTGGCCGACGCGGCAGCGGCCAGCGCAGGCGCCGACAGCACGGTACAGCCCAACAGCGAGAGCGCTGTAGCCAGCAACGCGAACCTGCGTAACGCCGGCGGGCGGCCAATACTCACACCCATGACAGGCTCACTCATAGACCTTCCCCCACATTATTATTGTTAGGTCGTTCAACCCTTCAGGGCGCCGTAAGGGATTCGCATCGGGATTGACCTATTCAGGAGCATAGTCCTGAAACCCGCAATCCAGAGCCCCTTCGGAAGCTGGCTTATCCTATCGGGGTTTGGAAAGGTCTGACAATCGACGCCACGTTATGTTTTGTTAACCTGAGGGGATATGGGTTGTGGGTGAATGGGGAGGCATTCGGAGGGGTGATTGGGGTTTGGGGTACATATCCGTTTTTGTGGTCACGGCGGCTATTGGTTCCGCTCTTACAGCGGGTCACTTTGGAAGAGCGCCAAAGTAACCAAAGCGCTTTTTGCCCCGCCATTCGGTGCCTCGCTTAGGCTCGGCATGCCCTCACTCCGGCATTGCTCCGGGGGCCCGCCGCCATCGGCCATCCATGGCCGGGGGCGGCTACCGCGGCATCCTTGCCGCGGTGCCCTCTGCGCAACGCCTGCGTTCGGCCTCTGGGAAAGGGGCGGCAGATCCAATGCCAAAGCAACAGCAGAAGCAACGGCAACGGCAACGGCAACGGCAAGATCAAAAGATCGCAGCCTCGCTTCGCTCGACAGCTCCTACAGGGACATGCGTTCACTTGAAGTCAGGCCGGCCGGTAGGCCGCCTCGCTTTTGATGTTGACGCACCGCCCCCTCGAGAGGCCGAGTGGAGGTTCTGCGTAGTGGGCAACCCGGCATGGATGCCGGGTTAGCCGCCCCCGGCCATGGATGGCCGATGGCGGCGGGCCCACGGAGCAGGACCGGAGCGAGGGCATGCCGAGCCTGGGCGAGGCACCGAACGAAAGGGGCAAAAGCGTTTTGGTTACTTTGGCGCTTTTCCAAAGTGACCCGCTGTAAGAGCGGAACCTTAAGTGGCCGTTACCGCAGAAACGGATATGTACACCATCAAACAATCCCGGTCGCGGGCAGGCCAGCTCCCACAATTTGATCGGTGTAAATCTGTAAGAAACAGGTCGGCTATCAGGCCGCCTTCGCGAGCAAGCCCGCTCCCACAGAGGTCCGAGTGAACTCTGCGGGAGCAAGGCCAAACTCAGGCCAGGCTTTTGCTGACCACTTCAAACACATCGCTGGACAGTTGCCCCGAAGCGCGAATCCGCTCCAGCTCACCTTTCATCAACGCCTGACGAGCGTCGTCGTATTTGCGCCACCGAGTCAGCGGCGCCAGTTGGCGAGAAGCGATCTGCGGGTTAAACCCATTCAGCTCGATCACCAGATCCGCCAGGAACCGATACCCGGAACCGTCAGCTGCGTGGAAGTTGATCAGGTTCTGCCCGGCAAACGCGCCGATCAGTGCCCGCACCTTGTTCGGGTTCTTGATCGTGAACGCCGGGTGATGCATCAAGGCTTTGACCCGCTCCAGACCGCCCGGCAATGTGCTGCCGGCCTGAACGCTGAACCACTGATCCATGACCAGCGGATTGTCCTTGAAGTGTTCGGCGAAGGTCGCCAACGCCGTGGCTTTCTGCTCTTCGAACGGCGAATTGACCAACACCGCCAACGCCGTCAGACGCTCGGTCATGTTGTCGCTGGTGTCGAACTGTTCAAGGGTTGCCGCCAACACTTCCGGCTTGCCGCTGAGCATCAGGTACGACAGCGCAATGTTTTGCAGCGCGCGGCGGGCGAAATGCTCGGCTTCGGCCACATACGGCGTTTTCTTCGAGAGATCGCGATTGGCCTGATAACGCAGCCACAATGCCTCGAACAAGCCTTCAGCCAATTGCTTACGGGCAAACTCGCGGGCCGTGTGAATGGCGTCTACATCAGCCACTTCACTGATCTCGGTCAGATACGCCTCGCCCGGCAGCGAAAGCATTTCGGCGACCATGGCCTGATCCAGCGTCTCATCGGACAGCACGGTACGCAGCGCTGCAACCAAACGCTGATCCAGCACCAGCGCTTCACCCTTCTGTTGCTGTTCGATCAACTCTTGCAGCACCTGCACCGACAATTGCTGACCGGCATCCCAGCGGTTGAAACCGTCGCTGTCGTGCTGCATCAGGAACATCAGCTGATCACGGTTGTACGGGAAGCTCAGTTTCACCGGCGCCGAGAAGCCGCGCAGCAACGAAGGTAGCGGCTTTTGCGCAATGTCGATGAAGGTGAAGGTCTGCTCGGCTTCAGTCACCGAAATAACCCGCGAAGTGCCTTGAGCACTGGTTTCACCGGCAAGACGCAGGGCAATTTCGCCGCCCTTGCTGTCCAGCAGGCCCAGTTCCACCGGAATCACGAATGGCAGCTTTTCCACCTTGTCCGGGGTTTCCGGGCAGCTCTGGCGGAAGGTCAGGCTGTAGGTTTTTGCCGCGGCGTCGTAGGACTCGCTCACCGCCAAACGAGGCGTGCCGGCCTGGCTGTACCAGCGTTTGAACTGGGTCAGGTCGACACCGTTGGCATCTTCCATGGCCTTGATGAAGTCGTCGCAGGTCACGGCCTGGCCGTCATGGCGTTCGAAGTAAAGGTCACTGCCTTTGCGGAAACCGTCGGCGCCAAGCAAGGTGTGGATCATGCCGACCACTTCCGAACCCTTTTCGTACACGGTCAGGGTATAGAAGTTGGAAATCTCGATGAAGCTGTCCGGGCGCACGGCGTGGGCCATCGGGCCGGCGTCTTCGGCGAACTGGTGAGTGCGCAGGTACGCCACGTCCTGGATGCGCTTGACCGTGGCCGAGTTCATGTCGGCGGAGAACTCCGAATCCCGGAACACGGTGAAGCCTTCCTTGAGCGACAGCTGGAACCAGTCGCGGCAGGTCACACGGTTGCCCGACCAGTTGTGGAAGTATTCGTGGGCAACGATTGCTTCTACACGCTGGTGCGCGGCGTCGGTAGCGGTTTCGGCGCGGGCCAGCACGGCGCTGGAGTTGAAGATGTTGAGGCCCTTGTTTTCCATGGCGCCCATGTTGAAGTCGTTGACCGCGACGATCATGAAGATGTCCAGGTCGTACTCTCGACCGTAAACCTCTTCGTCCCAGCGCATGGACTTCTTCAGGCTGTTCATCGCGTGCTGGCACTTGTCGATGTTTTCCGGCTCGACATAGATGCGCAGCGCCACGGAGCGCTCGGTCATGGTGGTGAAGGTGTCTTCGACGCACCACAGGTCACCGGCCACCAGCGCGAACAGGTAGGCCGGTTTCTTGAACGGGTCTTCCCAGGTCGCCCAGTGCCGGCCGTCTTCGCCGGGACCCGAGGCAATCGGGTTGCCGTTGGACAGCAGCACCGGATAGCTGTGCTGCTCGGCGACCACCGTGGTAGTGAACGTGCTCATCACGTCCGGGCGGTCGAGGTAATAGGTGATTTTGCGGAAACCTTCGGCTTCACACTGGGTGCAGAACATGGTGCCGGATTTGTACAAGCCTTCCAGGGCCGTGTTGGTTTCCGGGTGGATCCTGACGCTGGTGTCGACCGTGAAGCTTGTACTGGCCGGGTGCAGGGTCAGGTGATTCTCGGTCAGCTGATAGTCGGCAGCGCTCAGTTCGCGATCGGCCAACGTCACGGATAGCAGATCGAGTTGCTGGCCATCCAGCACCAGCGGCGGCAGACCCGGGCCACGTTCAGGATTGCGGCGCATCACCAGTTGCGCATGGACCAGGCTGTGGTCCTCGAACAACTCGAAGGTCAGGTGCGTCTCGTCGATCAGGTACTCAGGCGCCTGATAGTCCTTCAGGTAGATCATCTTCGGTTGTTCGGTGCGCATACTGGAATCCTTACTGATGCACGGCGAGCTGGTAGGCCGTGTATTTACGAATATTGATCACGCCGGTGTCGAAAATCAGGTACTGGCCCTTGATCCCCAGCAGCGTGCCTTCGGCAATCGGGTTCTTGTCCAGGTTAAAGCTGACAATCTTGGCCGGGTATTGCTCGACCGGATAGCGGATCTCGAGCGGTTCGACATCGGTAATGGTCTGGATTGCTTGCAGGCCAAATCGTTCCTGCAAACCTTGCAAACCTTGCGCACAACTTTCAAACAACTGATCGCGAACCTGCGCCAGATCCACCGATACCGCATCGCCCTTGAGTAAAGCACGCCAGTTGGTCTTGTCGGCTACCTGGCTGCGGAACAGGTCTTCGACGAAGCCTGACTGCTGACGGGTCGCGACGCGCATGATCGGCAAGGCCTGGCTGGCGCCCTGATCGAGCCAACGAGTGGGCAGTTGCGTGGCGCGGGTTATGCCGACCTTGATCCCCGACGAATTGGCCAGATACACCACATGATCGGTCATGCAGAATTTTTCGCCCCACGCAGGCTCACGGCAGGTGCCGGCGTCGTAGTGGCAACGCTCCGGGCTCATGATGCAGAGGTCGCATTGGGCCAGTTTGGTCATGCACGGGTAGCAGTAACCCTGGCTGAAACTGGTTTTGGTCTTGCGTCCGCAATGGGTGCAGTGGATCGCTCCCAGGTATTCCAGGCGCACCGTGGTGCCGATCAACGGATTGACCGGTACCTCGGCGTCGCCCAGACGAAAAGCGTACTGAACGTTCGGCCCGTCAAGGCGCGCCGACATTTTGCTGATTGCACCGCGGCCAATCTCGATCAATGGACGGCATCCGATTTGAACAGAATGTTTGGCACTTCAATCGACTTCGACTCGCATTCCTGCGGGCCCATGTAGCCGGTGCGTTCTTCCTCGGGCAGGTTCTGGATTTCCCAGGCGATCATCGCTTGCAGGGACAGTTCGCGCTGCTCGGCGGTGAGTTTGCCACCGTCGGACCATTTGCCGATTTCCACCGCCAGTTTCAGGCTCCGGTAGATATCCGGGGTGATGTTTTTGATCATTTCGTTAAAAGAGGACATCAAGGGCTCCGCGCTCTTTAATCACATAGCTTATTTGGAAGTCAGTTTACGGCGGTTGTACAAACCGCCCAACAAACCGGTGAAGCATCCGATGAGTAACCCGCTGACGTGGGCCGCGTTGGCAATCTGGCCGAAGCCGATCATCGAGACCAGCCCGGACAGGCATAGCAGCAACCACACCAGCATCATCACCAACACCCCTCGGGGCAGGCGATACGCCGGGTTCGGCGACAGAACCTGGAAGATCCAGCAATGCCCGAGCAGGCCGTACAGCACACCGGACAACCCGCCAAACAGGCTCGGGCCGCTGAAAAGGTATTGGGTATAGTTGGACACCAGGCTGAACAGCAGCGTCAGGCCGATCAGGTTGATGCTGCCCTGCCGCGACTCGATGCGCCGCCCCAGTTCCCAGTACCACATGCCGTTCATGGCCAGGTGCAGGATGCCGAAGTGGATCAGCATCGGCGTGACCAGACGCCACCACTGCCCCGCCGCCAGGCTGTCGGCCAATGGCGTGAAATGGATGTACTCGCCGACCACACGGAAATCGAGGAAGGTCAGCCAGCGCATCGTGTCGAGGTTATCGCCCAGCATCGTCACCATGGCGACGATCAGGCTCAGCAACAGCACCAACGCCGTAGCCTTGCTGTAGCGCAACTGCTCGACGAAGCCCGGACGCGGCTGCGTCTGCGCGATCGGGATATCCAGTTGCTGATCGGGGTCGCCGGCGGGAAAGCGTTCGTACAATGAGCGCACGTCTTCGCTGATGTTGGCCGGCACCCACAGCACTTGCTCGCCCGCCTCTTCGCTGACCCGATGGGGCACTTGCATGCGCTGCAGCAGTTTGACAAACCCGCTCAAATCCACCGCCAGAGGCAGACGCAATACCGCCACCGCCGTCATTGCAGCACCTCCGGCCGCTCGACATCGACCCAGACAAATTTTTGCGGGTCGAGACGGGTTTCCTGATCCAGACGATAAGCGACCAGTTTGCCGTAGAGCACCGCGCTGTAATCCAGGCACGCCAGGTTCGGGCGGATCGGTGCCGGTTTGCCGCTGCGCCAGTAGTGGCCGACGAACAACAACGGCTCATCGACGCCGTAGCGCAGCAAGTTGTCTTTTTCGCTGGACGACAGCGGCGTGCGGGCTACTGGCTCAGGCAAGGCGTCGGGCTGGAACACGATATCTCCGTAGGTTTGCGGGTCGTCTTCCCAGAATTTGGTGCGGAAAAACGAGCGCGTCAGGCCGTCGCCGCTGGTCATGGTCAAGCCGTGAGGCAAGCGCATGTCGGTGCCGCGCAACAGGCGATCGAACACGGTGCAGGCAAAACTGCCCGGCACCGCGGAGGCCTGGAGGAAGTGCTCATCGATGCAACCGTCGGGGAACAACCCTCGCAACGGCTCGATCAGGCCGGCGTCCCAACAGGCATGCACCACCCGGAAACGCCCGGCATCGACGAACAGAGGCAATTCATAGAACCATTGCAGAAAGTCATGCCAATCTTCGGGATGATCTTCAAACTGAGTCAGGGTTTCCTTGAGCAGGCGACCGTGGCGCGGCGTATGTTCACGCACGAACTGCTGGCCGCTGCCCGGCAACGCCGGCGTGCTCCAGCCGAGGGCGTTGAATTCATGGTTGCCCATGATGCACAGCGCCTGGCCGGCTTCGACCATGTCGTGGACGATGTGCAGCGCCTCGCGAATCCGCGGGCCGCGGTCGATGATGTCGCCGAGGAACACCGCCATGCGCGACGGATGCCGCCAGACGCCAGCCTGTTTGTGATAACCGAGCCGGTCGAGCAAGTGCTCAAGGGTCAGAGCGCAACCGTGCACGTCACCGATCAGGTCGTAGCTACGCGCGGGATCGAGCATCAGTCGCCTCCACCACCCAACTTGCTGCCCCAGCCGAGTTTCGTCCGGCAGACTTCATAGTAGTTGTGGTCAAGCGGGTGAATCAGCCGCAGTTTCTGCGCTTTCTTGCTGATGGTGATGGTGTCACCGGGCGCGCAGGTGAAGTGATTCTGCCCGTCACAGGAAACTTGCGGGTAAATCTGCATATCTTTGGACACGACGATTTTCAGCTCACTGTTGCCATCGACCACGATCGGTCTACCTGACAAGGTATGGGGGTACATCGGCACAATCACAATAGCGTCGAGCTTGGGATGCATGATCGGGCCGCCCGCCGACAGTGCGTAGGCGGTTGAACCGGTCGGCGTGGCGACGATCAGGCCGTCGGCCTTCTGGCTGCAGACGAACTGGCCATCGATGTACAACTCGAACTCGATCATCCGCGTCGATTTACCGGGGTGCAGCACCACATCGTTCAGTGCATCGCCCTGACCGATGGCCTCGGCGTGGCGCCGGACTTCGGCTTGCAGCAGGAAGCGGTTTTCCACCAGGTAGTGGCCGTCGAGCACTTCGGCGACTTTGACTTCCAGCTCATCAGGGCGAATATCGGTCAGGAATCCCAAACTGCCCCGGTTGATGCCGAGCACCGGAATATTGTGTCGGGCCAGCGCCCGGGCGGCGCCCAGCAGGCTGCCGTCACCACCGACCACAATCACCATGTCACAGACTTCACCAAGCATCTTGCGCGACGAAGTTTGCAGGCCATGACCCGGCAGGACTTCGGCGATGGTGTCTTCGAGGATCACGTGCAGGTGACGATCGAGCAGAAACCGTTTCAGTCGGCGGACGGTATCCAGCACCTGAGAACTGCCCAGGCGACCGATGATGCCGATATTACGAAATTGCTCCATGGGGCTCCTATTAGGATGCGGAGGGCCTGCGACGGCGAAAAACACGATTATGGGCGAAAGCGCGGCGTAGACAAAACCCTTTCAGCCACAACGGTGCGCTCGCGTTTCGGGCTATGCTCGCAAGATGATCCTATTTCCAGATTTGCTCCAGTTACCTCACCAGTTGCGCCACCCTGAAGTGCGCGACCTGGCTTGGGTCATCCTCGCGCCGCCGATGCTCAGCGTCACCCCGTGGCCGCAGCGTCATCCGCTGGCGGGCAGCGACTGGGTGCAGGCACCGGAGCGCCTGGAACACTGGCTCAGGCAACTGGATCGCGACAGCTACGACTTGCTGCACTGGCTGGCCCAGGCCAGGACCCGGCGGCTGGGTCTGTACTACGAGCGGCTGTGGCAATACGCCGTGCGACACGCGCCGGGCATCGAACTGATTGCCGCCAACATGCCGATCCGCCGTGAAGGCCACACCCTGGGTGAGCTGGACATGCTGCTGCGTGATCGCGATGGCGTGCATCACCTGGAACTGGCGATCAAGCTCTATCTGGGGCCACAGAACGGTGACGGCCACGACACCGCGCAGTGGCTCGGACCGGGTTGTCATGATCGGCTCGACCGTAAACTCAAGCACCTGAGCCAGCATCAGTTACCGATTTCCGCGCGGGCGGAAAGCCGTGCAGTGCTGGCGTCTCTGGATATCCAGCAGTTCAGTGCGCATCTGTGGCTGGGCGGTTATCTGCTCTATCCGTGGCCGGGGCAGGCCGAATCACCCAGCGGCGCGCACCCTCAGCATTTGCGCGGTAGCTGGCTGCATCAGAAGGACTGGGCGGACTTTGTCGTGCAACGCCCGTTCGGCCGCTGGCAACCCCTGCCCCGCCATGCCTGGCTGGCGCCGGCGCACTATCCCGAAGAGCAAACCTGGAATGCTGAACAGCTGAGCGCATGGCTGAGCGATCTGGACCCGCTGGCACCGGCGCAATTGATGGTGCGGCTGACAGAGAATGGCGAAGGAGATTGGGAAGAAGCCGAGCGACTGTTTCTGGTGTCCGATCTTTGGCCGAATGTGCCAGGTAATGGTTGAGTTTTTGTGGTGAATGGACTGGCCCTATCGCGAGCAGGCTCGCTCCCACATTGGATCCCCGTATGGCGAAGATCCTTGTGGGAGCGAGCCTGCTCGCGATAGGGTCGACACGGTTCAGATAGACAACCGCAACGCCAGCGCCGCCGGCGTCACCATCAACACAATCCCGACCTACAGGTTCGGCAGCTGCTACAAGGGAAAGGTCACTGCTTTTTATGCTGCTCAACCCACAGCGCATACGCATCGATGAATTTTTGCAAGAACGGCCTGACCGACTCTGACAACTTGCCCGCCTCATCAAACGCTGAACCGGCGCCGCCCAGGTAGGCTTCCGGTTGCTGCATGCACGGCACATTGAGAAACACCATGGACTGGCGCACGTTGTGGTTGGCGCCAAATCCGCCGACGGCGCCCGGTGAAGCGCTGATCACCGCACCCGGCTTGCCGTTCCAGGCGCTCTTGCCATAAGGGCGCGACCCCACGTCGATCGCATTCTTCAATGGCGCCGGTACCGAACGGTTATATTCCGGGGTCACGAACAGCACCGCGTCGGATGAACTCACTTGTTGTCGGAAAGTGCTGTAGGCTGCCGGCGGTGATTCGCCATCGATGTCTTCATTGTAGAGCGGCAAATCGCCGATTTCGACGATGTTCAGCTTCAGATTGGCAGGCGCCAGCTCGGCCAGCGCCAGCGCAACCTTGCGGTTGATCGACGCTTTTCTCAGGCTGCCGACCAGAACGGCGATCTCGTAGACGTTGCTCATGGAAGATTCTCGACTGTCCAATGGGAAGAGCTTCTAGTTATAGATGATCAGATGACGATTCAACCAGCGGGCGACGGAAAAACAGCGCCCCTGACTATTTTTTTCCTGTAGGAAAACTTACCTCGCCCAACCACGGTCTACAGAACCGCAAATTGAGTGATTTATCTCCAGAGGTTCTAAGCAGATGGCAGCAGTACTCGTCGGTCAGTTCCATGCAAGAGACGCGGAAGGCCGCGTTTATTCCGTGCATGAGTTCCAGGAATCCACCCCGTCGCACGACGGCCTCGCCGGCTCGGTGCCTGTCAGCACCTATAAGCTGGCCATTGGCGACCGGCTCAACAAACTCGACGACAACGAATTTGTGCTGGTGCAATCGGGCGTCACCCTCACTCGCGAACCTGAAACGAACGTGGCCTCATAACTCGCTGTTATGAGCAGAAGTCATATGCGCGCACTTGAGTTAGGATTCAGTGACTGACTCCCTCACCTGCTGAACATGGACTTCACGCATGCGTTTACGTCATATCGAAGTGATCCAGGCGCTCCTGCAGACCGGTCACCTGGGCACCGCCGCCGAATGGCTGCAGCTGCCAGTGGCCGAGGTTGAACGCACCCTGCGTGATGCCGAGGATCAGTTGGGTTTCATGCTGTTTGCCAGCGTGCGTGGTCGTCTGCAAGCCACGCGCGAAGCACGGGAGCTGCAAGTCGAGATCGCCCACGTCTACGAAGCCCTCGAGCCGGTCCAGCGACTGGCCAGCAGCCTCAAGCAATATTTGGCCCCGCCCCTGCGCATCATCTGCACCCCGCCGCTGGCACAACACCTGTTGCCACACAGCATCGCGGCCCTGCGCCGACGCCTCCCCGACGCACCTTGCACCCTCCTGAGCCAGCCGACCGGCGCGATTGTCAGAAGTCTGCTGCTGCGTGAAAGCGATCTGGGCCTGAGCCTGCATGACCCGGACCACGCCGATATCCATTGCCAGGTCATCGCTCAAGGCAAGCTCCAGCTACTGGCACCCCATGGCTGGCTGCAACCGAAACAGAAGTACATTTCGCTGCAGGACCTGGCTGGCCAGTCGATGGTCGGCCTGGAAGGTCACGATCCGTTAAGCCCGGCACTGGACAACAAGCTGCATGCGCTACGCCCTGCCCCGGTCATTCAGACACGGGTACAGACTCATCAGATGATGCGCAGCATGGTCGAGGCCGGTGAAGGTCTGGCGATCGTCGACCCATTTACCGCCCTCGGCGCCAAATCGGCCGGGCTCGATGCCTGCCCGCTGGCGCCTGCCGTGCCGATCAGCGTGTATGCCTTGAGCCTGAAGAGCGCCGAGCCCTCTGCGGCCGTTCAAGCGCTGCTGGACATCATCACGGAACAAGCCGTGGCGATGCTGGCGAGCTGAGCGGGTTTTCCAGCGGATTATCGAATAATCGATACCAGAACAGCGCCATTTCAGCGGTATTCGGATCGATCCCGCGGTAGCGCAGGTGATCGATTCCGCCCACCACATAGCCACAGCGCTCATAAAGCCGACAGGCACCCAGGTTGTTGTTCTGGGTTTCCAGCATGATGCCCGGCAGTTTTTTCTTGCGACTCCAGAACTGCGCCACGTCCAGCAACGCCTTGGCCACGCCATGACGGCGCGCCGGCGCATGCACCGCCAATTCATCGATATGGGCGAAGCCGTTCCAGTTGGTGCTGACCACTAAATGCCCCACCGGCTCGTCATCCAGATAGGCCATGAAAATTTCACTGTCGGCGGCATCGCGAAAACTGCTGAATTCCTCGGGATCGATGCCGTAACACTTGCGATACGGGGTGATTGGCGTCACCGGCCACTGCGCCACCGGCTTACCGATTTGCGCGGCACCATAGGCGGCGACTTCAAAACTGAAATCACTGCCCCAGATATAAGCCGCAAACCCCTCATCGGCGACACGCACCGAGAGGCCTGGGTATTTGGGATTCATTACTGGTTGCATACTCGGAAAGGTCCTCATTCCTTGATGCAATCGACGGTGTAATGCCGTCCATTGCCCTCGTCTTCGTGTTGCAAGCCATGCACATCGGCGACAAATCCGGGGAAGCTGCTGTCGAACGTACGGGCAAACTTCAGGTAATCGATGATCGAACGGGTCGACTCGGTGAACCGCTCGCCGGGCATGATCAACGGGATCCCCGGCGGGTATGGCACCAGCATTACCGCTGCGATCCGCCCGTCCAGAGCATCGATCGAAACAGCCTCAACCTCCCCGCGTACTAATTGATCATAGGCGTCCGCCGGCTTCATCGCGACTTCCGGCAGTACGGTGTACATGCGTTTGAGGTGTTTGGCCGTGGCATTGCTGCGATAACAGGCGTGCAATTGATCACACAGATCGCGCAAACCCATGCCTTGATAACGGGCAATATTGTGTTGCGCCACGCACGGCAGGCAGGTGGCCAGGCTGACATTGGCGTCGTAACTGCGCTTGAACTCCAGCAACTCGGTCAGCAGCGTGCTCCATTTGCCCTTGGTGATGCCCATGGAGAACAGCACCAGGAACGAATACAGCCCGGTCTTTTCCACGACCAGTCCGCGCTCCCAGAGGAATTTGCTGACCACCGCCGCCGGAATCCCGCGCGCGCTCAGGGCACCGCCCGCCGTCAAACCCGGCATCACCAACGTGACCTTGATCGGATCGAGCAGCACGTAGTCGTCGGTCACACCGCCAAAGCCGTGCCAATCGGCGTCGGGTTGCAGCAACCAGTCTTCGGTGACTACCTGCTCAATACCCTCGGCCGAGGGTGGTTGCCAGATGGAAAACCACCAGTCATCGGCGGCGATGTGCTGGCGCAGATTGGCCAGGGCCCGGCGAAAGCTCAGGGCCTCGTCGAACATTTCCTGCAACAGCGAACGGCCAGCCGGCCCTTCCATCATCGCCGAGGCCACGTCCAGCGAGGCGATGATGCTGTACTGGGGCGAGGTCGAGATGTGCATCATGAACGCTTCGTTGAAACGGTCGCGGTCGAGCTGCCGCGCACCGCCGTCCTGAACGTGAATCATCGACGCCTGACTGAACGCCGCCAGCAATTTGTGCGTGGAGTGCGTAGTGAACACCAGCGGGCTGTCTTCGCTGCGAGAGGTGCCCATGCCGTAACGGCCGGCGAAGAACTCGTGAAACGCCGCGTAGGCGTACCAGGCCTCGTCGAAATGCAAGACCTCGACGCTGTTGCCCAGGCTCTGCTTGATCAATTCGGCGTTGTAACAGAGGCCGTCGTAAGTCGAATTGGTCACCACCGCCAACTTGACCTTGGGTTCGCGGCCCTTGGTCAGCGGGCTGGCGTCGATCTTGGCCTGGATCGACTCACGGCTGAATTCGCTCAACGGAATCGGGCCGATAATGCCCAGTTCATTGCGTTCCGGGCACAGGTACAGCGGAATCGCGCCGGTCATGATGATCGAATGCAGCACCGACTTGTGGCAGTTGCGATCCACCAGCACCAGGTCATCGCGGGCCACCATGGAATGCCAGACGATCTTGTTGGCGGTTGAGGTGCCATTGATCACGAAAAAGGTGTGATCGGCGCCGAAATTACGCGCGGCTCTCGCTTCCGCTTCGGCCAGCGGACCGGTGTGATCGAGCAGCGAACCGAGTTCCGGTACCGACACCGACAAATCCGAACGCAGCGTATTTTCCCCGAAAAACTGATGAAACGCCTGCCCCACCGGGCTCTTGTGATACGCCACGCCGCCGCCATGGCCGGGGGTATGCCAGGAATAATTGGAATCGGCGGTGTGCTGTACCAGCGCCTTGAAGAACGGCGGCAACAGCCCGTCCAGATATTTGCGCGCCGCGCGGGCGACTTGCCGGGCAAGGAAGGGTACGGTGTCTTCGAACAAATAAAGAATGCCGCGCAGTTGATTGAGCTCGGCCATGGCGTCAGCCGGGGCATTTTCCAGGGTCACCTGTTCGCCCAAGGCAAAGATCGGCAGGTCCGGCGCCCGAACCCGTGCCAGGCGGATCAGCTCGGCCATGTTATGCAGAAGATGAGCATGGGTGCTGGCGTCTTCGGCGGCAATCAACATGCAAGAGAGGCCGTGATGAGTCGAGGCGACCAGACGCCCTTCGTTGTAATCGACCGCCGAGACGATGCTGAAGCCTTCCTGCTCAAGCTCCCGGGCGATGCCACGCACACGATCACCGGCAACGGTGTCGGCCTTGATGTCGCGGTGGACGATCAGGACCGGGAATTTCAAATCTTTATACATGGGGCTCGGTGTCCTGAGGCGGCAGACCGTGGCCTGCCAATAACCTCAGGGTAGAGGGTTGGAGCGCATGTGGCGAGGGGGATGCCCTGAAGTGGGTCGGCGGGTGCACCAGCATGTGGCCTGACAGCCCGGATGAGGGAGGATTTCTGTAATGGAGTTTTTGGAGGAACAGGTTTTTTGTGGCGAGGGGGCTTGCCCCCGTTCGGCTGCGCAGCAGTCGTAAACCTGCCAATGCGGTGAATCTGACAAAATCCGGGGCCGCTTCGCGACCCAACGGGGGCAAGCCCCCTCGCCACAGGCAAGCTCCCTCGCCACAAAAGCCCTTCCGCTCGAAGGGGCTCAGGCCTGAGCCTTGGCCTCAGCCAATTGCTGCCACAACGACGGAGCGCCGGCAGATTTGGCGATGGCTTCAAGACGCGCAACGTGCTGGGCCAGATCTTCTTCACTCGCACGGATGATCCGGATCGGTTGACGATCGGCCGGCAGGCGACGGATTTCGGTGGCGGAGTTATCCGCGCCCTCACCTGAACCATTGCCATCGGACGCGTTACCGGCCAGCGACAGGCTGGTCTGGCCGCCGGTCATGGTCAGGTAAACGTCGGCGAGAATCTCGGAGTCGAGCAAGGCGCCGTGCAGCTCACGGCCGGAGTTGTCGACGCCATAGCGTTTGCACAAGGCGTCGAGGCTGTTGCGCTGCCCCGGGTGACGTTCCCGGGCCATCATCAGGGTGTCGAGAATCGAACAGTGTTGCGTGATGTCCGCGCGGTCGTGGTGGCCCATCAGGGCGAATTCGTTGTTGATGAAGCCAACATCGAACGCCGCGTTATGGATGATCAGCTGCGCACCCTTGATGAACTCGAAGAACTCATCGGCCACTTCGGTGAAACGCGGCTTGCCCACCAGGAATTCATTAGTGATGCCGTGGACACCGATGGCGCCTTCGTCACTCTCGCGATCCGGTTGCAGGTAAACGTGGAAATGCCGGCCGGTCAGGCGCCGACCGATCAACTCGACACAACCGATTTCGATAATCCGGTGGCCGTCGGTCACCGGCATGCCGGTGGTTTCGGTATCGAGTACAACGGATCTGGTGGCCATCAGTGCTCAGCTCTCAACGGGTCAATCGTGCAAAAGCGGCGATGTTAACACGCTCGCCGGGGTCTTTCAGATACACCGTGTTGCGCCCATCGCGAGCAGGCTCGCTCCCACTGATCGTTCCCACGCTCTGCGTGGGAATGCCTCAAGGGACGCTCCGCGTTCCAATGGGACGCAGAGCGTCCCGGGCTGCGTTCCCACGCGGAGCGTGGGAACGATCAGGGTCTAGGCCTGCTTGTACCCACGCACTTCATCAACGCCACGGTTGGCCAGTTGGTCGGCCCGTTCGTTGCCGTGATGGCCGATGTGCCCGCGCACCCATTTCCAGGTGACGTTGTGGCGGTTGACCTGCTCGTCGAGCAGCTTCCACAGATCGGCGTTTTTCACCGGTTCCTTGGCCGCGGTTTTCCAGCCGCGTTTCTTCCAGTTGGCCATCCACTCGTTGATGCCTTTCATCACGTACTGGGAGTCGGTCACCAGCAGTACGTCGCAGGAGCGCTTGAGCTCTTCCAGGCCACGGATCGCGCCCATCAACTCCATGCGGTTGTTGGTGGTGTTGGCTTCGCCGCCCCAGAGTTCTTTTTCAACGCCCTTGCACACCAGCAATGCACCCCAGCCGCCCGGGCCAGGGTTGCCCTTACAGGCGCCATCGGTGAAGAGTTCTACGCTATCGCTCATGCCAATCTATCCAGAAAATGCGGTGGCTCGCCGATCGGTGACCGACGATGCCCGAGGCCGGGGCGACCCCGGCCGGGAAAAAAATGTGTATTACGGTTCGAGGTGACGACGGTTGACCTTGGCCATCGGCAACGGAATCAGTTTGCCCATCGGTTCGCGCCGTTCCTGACGCACCGGCCGCAGGCCCACCACAATCTTGCGCGCGACCAATAAATAGAAGCCACCACCCGACAACTGCCAGTCACCGGCCTTGCGCTCCCAACCGGCCAGACGGGCTTGCCAGGCAGGCGACGCAAGCGGCGGACGATAGCACCCGAAGCGGCGTTTCTCCAGCGCGAAGCCCAGCAGATTCAGCCAGTCGCCAACCCGCGACGGCGAAATGCAACGGGCCTTGCGCAAGGCGTCATGGGCGAATACATGACGCAGGCCCCAACTGCTCCAGGGATTGATCCCGACAATCAGCAGATGCCCGCCAGGCCGGACACTGCTCGCCGCTTCGCGCAGCAAACCGTGGGGCGACAGGCAGAAATCCAGCCCGTGCTGCAACACCACCACATCGGCGGCGTGTTCGCTCAAAGGCCAGGCCTGCTCTTCGCAAACGATCTCCACGCCCGGCAACGGCGCGCCGAGCCGCACATTGCGCTGGACCTGCGGCGCCGACGGCGGCGTCTGCGCCGAAGGGCCGTAATGCACCAGGTAGCCGCCGAAGAAGCGCCCCAACTCGTCTTCGAGCATGCGTCGTTCTTCGTCCAGCAGAAATTGCCCGATGGGCCCGGACAGCCATTCACGGGCTGCGCTGATCAATGTCAGCCACTCAGGATCGGCCTGAGCGAACGCTTTATCGGTCATTGCATTCTCCAACGCGCCAGGAAGTTCTAAGATGCGCCAATGTTTTCCGCTTGGCGAATCCGACGATGATACAGATCAGTGCCCTGCCCGCCTTCACCGACAACTACATCTGGTTGTTACAAGACCACAGCACCCAGCGCTGCGCCGTGGTCGATCCGGGCGATGCCGCGCCAGTACAAGCCTGGCTCGCGGCGCACCCGGGTTGGGTGTTAAGCGATATTTTGATCACTCATCACCATCATGACCATGTCGGCGGCGTCGAGCGGCTGAAAAAAGCGACAGACGCGACAGTCTATGGCCCGGCCAGTGAAAGCATCCCGGCGCGGGACGTGGCGCTCAAGGACAATGATCGCATCAGCGTGCTGGGCTGGGACTTCGATGTCATCCAGGTGCCGGGGCATACCCTCGGGCACATCGCCTTTTATCACCAGGGCCATTTGTTTTGCGGCGACACCCTGTTCGCCGCCGGTTGCGGACGCCTGTTCGAAGGCACGCCGGAGCAAATGCATCACTCGCTGAGCCGCCTCGCCGCGCTGCCCGAAGACACGCTGGTGTACTGCACTCACGAATACACCTTGAGCAACTTGAGGTTTGCCGCAGCGGTAGAACCGGGCAATCCGGACACCGCCGCACGTCTGGAAAAAGTCACCGCACAACGTGAAGCCGGAATCATGACGCTGCCCTCTACTCTGGCGCTTGAAAAGCTAACCAACCCGTTTTTGCGTGTCGACGAAACATCCGTTAAAGAAAAAGTGGACGAACGGAATGGAACCCATAACCGGGCTCCGAGTGCGGTTTTTGCTGCTCTACGCGCTTGGAAAGATAAGTTCTAAGTAGCCATCACGCTGGTACAAAAATTCTGAATGGTTGACCGCAGGGGGTGCGCTTTCTAGAATCGCCCGACATTTTTGCCCGGAACTTACTTCCAGCCAATGTCGTCACCTATTCGTAAAGCCATCAATTCAGACGCATTGACCCGCTTGGCTCAAGCCATTGCGGTGGCTGTGTCCGCCACTCTGGCGGGCTGTTCCAGCCATGTGCCGCAGACCGAAGCGACACACACTCCGAATATCGCCGCTCGAGCCAAACAGAAACCTGTCTGGCTCAGCGAAAAACCAACACCGCAAATTCCACAGGACGTCTGGGAGCGCATGCGCCAGGGCTTCCAGTTGCAGGACAACCTGGGCGTCAACCCGCGCATCGAGCAACAGCGCCTGTGGTTCGCCAGTAATCCGTCCTTCCTCGAAAACGCCGGCGAACGCGGCAGCCTCTACATTCACTACATCGTCGAACGCCTTGAAGAACGCAACATGCCGCTGGAACTGGCGCTGTTGCCGGTGATTGAAAGCGCCTACAACCCGATGGCCTATTCCCGGGCCGACGCGGTGGGTCTTTGGCAATTCATTCCGTCCACCGGGCGTTACTTCAACCTGCGTCAGACCCGTTTCTATGATGGCCGGCGCGACATCACCGCCTCGACCACCGCGGCCATGGATTACCTGAGCCGCCTGCACGACATGTTCAACGGCGACTGGCTGCTGGCCCTGGCGGCCTACAACGCCGGCGAAGGCACGGTCAGCCGGGCCATCGAGCGCAACGAACGACTAGGCCTGCCGACCGACTACTGGAACCTGCCGCTGCCAGCGGAAACCCAGGCCTATGTGCCGAAGCTGCTGGCCCTGTCGCAAGTGGTCCTCGCACCCGACGCCTATGGCGTGAACCTCAACCCGATCGCCAACGAACCGTACTTCCAGGTCGTCGAAATCAACCAGCGCATGGACCTGTCCAAGGTTGCCGCCGTCGCCAACATCGACGAAGACGAACTGTTCCAGCTCAACCCGGCCTTCAAGCAGCGCACCACCATCGACGGCCCCCAGCATCTGCTGGTGCCAACGTCCAAGGCGCAACTGCTGACTGCCAGCCTGTCGACCATGCGTCCTGAAGAGTTGATCAGCCAACGATCGCTCAAGCCGGTGTTCGAAGGGGCAGACGACAGCGAAATCGCCAGCCTCAAGCGCGCCTATCGGGTCAAACGCGGCGACAATCTCGGCACCATCGCCAAGGCCAACAAGGTCGAGGTCAAAGACCTGCAACGCTGGAACAAGTTGAACGGCAAAGACCTCAAGGTCGGCCAGACCCTGGTGATGCAGGACACCACCAAGCGCAAATCCGGGCGCGTCAACACCGTGGTCGCGGTGAACAGCAAGACCAACGGCAAGGTAACCAACAAGACGCAACAGACCCAATACAAGGTCAAGCAAGGCGACTCGCTGTACATGGTCGCCAAACGCTTCAACGTTGAAATGCAGCACCTCAAGCGCTGGAACCCTCGGGTTGGCCAGGCGCTGAAACCGGGGCAGATGCTGACGGTTGCTTCGCCGCATTAAGCGGCTTCGGGCAATGGGGCTTTTTTGTGGCGAGGGAGCTTGCTCCCGCTGGGTAGCGAAGCACCCCCAAAACCTGAAACCCGATGATTTCTGACACCGCGCAGTCAGGTTTACGACTGCTTCGCAGCCGAGCGGGAGCAAGCTCCCTCGCCACAGGTTCTGCAATCCACCGGACCATCACCTCACAATTAACAACGCATTAAGCCCCCGTCTTTTTCCTGTCGATACAAGCTGTTACTGTACGGCCCACAAAGCCCAAGCCGCCTGGATCGGATCTCTGACTTGAAGCGTCCCCTCCTCCTGCTCCTGATCAGCCTGGCCTTGAGCTCCCCCGCAAGCGCGACGATCAGCGAAAGCCATGGTTATGCGCAGTTCGGCACGCTCAAGTACCCGGCCAGATTTACCCACTTCGACTGGGTCAACCCGCAAGCGCCCAAGGGCGGTACGTTGCGGGTGATGGCGTTTGGCACCTTCGATACGCTCAACCCTTACACATTCAAGGGTTCGAGCCCGGTTTCCACCGCCAACTTCCTGCAGTACGGCATCAACGAACTCAATGAACCGCTGATGGTCGGAACCGGCCAATACGCGCCCTCCGGCGATGAGCCGACCTCCAGTTATGGCCTGATTGCCCAATCGGTGGAATACAGCGAGGACCGCAGCTGGGTGGTGTTCAACCTGCGCCCCGAAGCGCGTTTCCACGATGGCACGCCGATCACCGCTTACGACGTAGCGTTCTCTTACCGTTTGCTGCTCAAGGAAGGTCATCCGCAATACCGCACCAACCTTCAGGAAGTGTCGCGGGTGGATATTCTCAACCCACGGCGCATCCGTTTCGTCTTCAAACGCTCCGGTAATCCGCTGCTGATCCTGCGCCTGGGCGAGTTGCCGGTGTTGCCCCAGCATTACTGGGAAGGTCGCGATTTCAAGGCCACCACCTTCGAGCCGCCATTGGGCAGCGGGCCGTATCGCATCACCTCGGTAACGCCCGGGCGGCAGATCGTCTTCGAACGGGTCAAGGATTACTGGGGCAAAGACCTGCCGGTCAATCGCGGCAAGTACAACGTCGATCGCATGGAAGTCGAGTTCTACCGTGACAGCGACGTGGCTTTCGAAGCGTTCAAGGCCGGTGAGTTCGACATCTACATCGAACACCAGGCGAAGAACTGGGCCAACGGTTACAACTTCCCGGCCGTGCGCCGTGGCGATGTGATCAAGGCGCAAATCGCGCACCAGATCCCGACCCAGAGCCAGGGCCTGTTCATGAACAGCCGGCGGCCAACTTTCGCCGAGGCCAAGGTCCGCGAAGCGCTGGGGCTGATGTTCGACTTCGAGTGGACCAACCGCACGCTGTTCAGCGGCGCCTACAAACGCGCCATGAGTTATTACCCCAACAGCGAGTTCTCCGCGACCGGGCTACCGGTCGGTCATGAGTGGCTGCTGCTCAAGCCCTATCGCGATCAGTTGCCCGCCAAGCTGCTCACCGAGCCGTTCAGCCTGCCGCAGACCGAAGGCCGCGGCATTCCGCGGGAAACCATGCGCAAGGCCCTGGAGCTGCTCGCCGAGGCCGGCTGGAAGCTCAACGGTCAACGGCTACAGAACACCATCGGCCAACCGTTGCGTTTCGAGATCCTGCTGGTCAACCCGAACCTGGAGCGCATCCTTCAGCCTTACGTCGAGAACCTCGCCAGCATCGGCATCGACGCACGGCTGCGCACGGTCGATCGCGCCCAGTACAAACAACGCCTCGATCAGTTCGATTTCGACATGATCCTGATGACCCTCAACCAGACCCTCAGCCCGGGTCTGGAGCAATGGCAGTACTTCCACTCCAGCCAGGTCGGGGTCAAGGGCAGCAAGAATTACGCAGGTATCGCCAACCCGGTGGTCGACCATTTGCTTGAACAACTGCTCGCCGCCCAGACCCGTGATGCACAAGTCGCCGCCGGCAAGGCGCTCGACCGGGTACTGCTGTGGCAGCACTACATCATTCCCAACTGGTACCTCAATTATCACCGCCTGGCCTACCGCAACCGGTTCGCCTTCGTCACCACGCCGCCCTACACCCTGGGCCTGAGCGCGTGGTGGCTGAAATCTTCGGAGAAAGATCGATGAAACCCGTACGCGCCCTGCTCTTGCAGGCCAGCGGTCTGTTGTTCGCCGGGTTGGCCTGCGCCGCCCCGCAACATGCCCTGACCCTGTACAACGAGCCGCCGAAATACCCGGCCGACTTCAAACACTTCGATTACGTAAACCCCGACGCCCCCAAGGGCGGGATCTTCCGTCAGGCCGGGTTCGGTGGCTTCGACAGCCTCAACCCGTTCATCAACAAAGGCGTGCCGGCCGACGACATCAGCATGATCTACGACACCCTGGCCAAACAGGGTCTGGATGAGGCGTTTACCGAATACGGCCTGATCGCCGGCAAAATCGAGAAAGCCCCGGACAACAGCTGGGTGCGCTTCTACCTGCGTCCCGAAGCACGCTTCCACGACGGCCATCCGGTACGTGCCGAAGATGTGGTGTTCAGCTTCCAGACCCTGATCAAGGACGGCGCCCCGCTCTTCCGCGGCTATTACAGCGACGTGGAGGAAGTGGTCGCCGAAGACCCGCTCAAAGTGCTGTTCAAGTTCAAGCACAACAACAACCGTGAATTGCCGCTGATCCTCGGCCAGTTGCCGGTGCTGCCCAAGCATTGGTGGGCTACCCGCGACTTCAACAAGGGCAACCTGGAACT
This sequence comes from Pseudomonas sp. TE12508, assembly GCF_056279485.1. Lineage (NCBI taxonomy): Bacteria > Pseudomonadati > Pseudomonadota > Gammaproteobacteria > Pseudomonadales > Pseudomonadaceae > Pseudomonas > Pseudomonas sp. TE12508. The sequence goes on from NZ_JBWCCN010000025.1 coordinate 62,052, forward strand.
GCCGCTCGGCAGTGGCCCGTACAAAGTCAGCGAAGTGAAGGCCGGACGCTCGGTGCGCTATGAGCGGGTCAAGGATTACTGGGGCAAGGACCTGCCGGTCAATCGCGGCTTCTACAACTTCGACGTGCTGACCACCGACTACTACCGCGACAACACCGTCGCGCTGGAAGCGCTCAAGGCCGGTCAGTTCGACTACTGGCTGGAATCGGCCGCGAAAAACTGGGCCAAGGCCTACAACATTCCGGCGGTGGCCGAAGGTCGGCTGATCAAGGAAGAAATAGCCAACGGCAACCCCACCGGCATGCAAGGCTTCGTGTTCAACCTGCGCCGCCCGGTGTTTCAGGATGTGCGTGTGCGTCAGGCACTGACCCTGTTGCTGGACTTCGAATGGACCAACAAGCAACTGTTCAACGGCGCCTACGCGCGCACCCGCAGTTACTTCGAAAACTCGGAAATGGCCGCCACCGGCCTCCCCGACGCCGATCAGTTGGCGATCCTGGACCCATTGCGCGGCAAGATTCCCGAGCAAGTGTTCAGCGAGGCGTTCCAGAACCCGGTGACCGACGCCAGCGGCATGATCCGCACTCAGCAGCGCAAGGCCTATCAACTGCTGCAAGAGGCCGGCTGGCGGATCGTCGACGACAAAATGGTCGACGCCACCGGCAAACCGGTGACCATCGAATTCCTGCTGGCCCAGACCGAGTTCGAGCGGGTGCTGCTACCGTTCAAGCGCAACCTCAGCGACCTGGGCATCGACCTGGTGATCCGCCGGGTCGACGTCTCGCAATACATCAACCGCGTGCGCTCCCGGGACTTCGACATGATCGTCGGCAGCTTCCCGCAGTCCAACTCGCCGGGTAACGAACAGCGCGAGTTCTGGATGACCGCCGCGGCCGACAAACCGGGCAGCCGCAACTCCATGGGCCTGAAAGACCCGGTGGTGGATCAACTGGTCGAGCAACTGATCAACGCCGACTCACGCCAAAGCCTGGTGGCCCACGCCAGGGCACTGGACCGGGTGCTGCAATGGGGTTACTACGTGATCCCCAACTGGCACATCAAGACCTGGCGCGTGGCGTACTGGAGCCACATCGGCCACCCGAAGGTTTCGCCCAAATATGACATCGGCATCAATACCTGGTGGGTCAAGCCCAACGCGACATTGCCGATAGAAGTCGAAACCAAACTGCAAGCCGACCCTGCGGGCACGGAGTAATCAGATGCTGGCGTATATTTTTCGGCGACTGCTGCTGATCATCCCGACCCTGCTCGGCATTTTGCTGATCAACTTCGTGATCATCCAGGCCGCCCCCGGCGGGCCGGTGGAACAGATGATCGCCAAGCTCGAAGGCTTCGAAGGCGCCACCAGCCGCATTGCCGGCGGCGGTGCCGAGGTGTCGGTGGCCGGCTCGGCCTATCGTGGGGCGCAAGGCCTGGACCCGGCGCTGGTCAAGGAAATCGAGCACATGTACGGCTTCGATAAATCGGCGCCGGAACGTTTGTGGATCATGATCAAGAACTACGCCACCCTGGATTTCGGCGACAGCTTCTTCCGCGACGCCAAGGTCATCGACCTGATCAAGGAAAAGATGCCGGTGTCGATCTCCCTGGGGCTGTGGAGCACGCTGATCATGTACCTGGTGTCGATCCCTCTGGGGATCGCCAAGGCGACGCGACACGGCAGCCACTTCGACGTCTGGACCAGTTCGGCGATCATCGTCGGTTACGCGATCCCGGCGTTCCTGTTCGCCATCCTGCTGATTGTGGTGTTCGCCGGCGGCAGCTATTTCGACTGGTTCCCGCTACGGGGCCTGACCTCGAACAACTTCGATGAGCTGAGCACTGGCGGCAAGATCCTCGATTACTTCTGGCACCTGGCGCTGCCGGTGACCGCATTGGTGATCGGCAACTTCGCGACCATGACGCTGCTGACCAAGAACAGCTTCCTCGATGAAATCAACAAGCAATACGTGGTCACCGCCAAGGCCAAGGGGCTGACCCGCCATCGCGTGCTCTACGGCCATGTGTTTCGCAACGCCATGCTGCTGGTGATCGCCGGTTTTCCTTCGGCGTTCATCGGGATCTTTTTCACCGGTTCGTTGCTGGTGGAAGTGATTTTCTCCCTCGACGGCCTCGGTTTGATGAGTTTTGAAGCAGCGATCAACCGCGATTACCCGGTGGTTTTCGGCACGCTGTTCATCTTTACCCTGTTGGGGTTGGTGGTGAAATTGATCGGTGACCTCACTTACACCTTTGTCGATCCGCGCATCGACTTCGAAAGCCGGGAGCATTGAGATGAACCTGTCCCCTCTCAATCGCCGACGTTTCGAACTGTTCAAGGCCAACAAGCGTGGCTGGTGGTCGTTATGGCTGTTCCTGATTCTGTTCGGCGCAAGCCTCGGTGCCGAACTGATCGCCAACGACAAACCGCTGGTGGTGCACTACGACGACGCCTGGTACTTCCCGGCCCTCAAGCGTTACCCGGAAACCGCGTTCGGCGGCGAATTCCCGCTGGAAGCCAACTACAAGAGCCCGTACATTCGCGAGCTGCTCAAGGCCAAGGACGCCTGGGTCTTGTGGGCCCCGATCCCCTACAGCTACCAGAGCATCAACTACGACCTGAAAGTCCCGGCACCCGCGCCGCCTTCGGCCGATAACCTGCTGGGCACCGACGATCAGGGGCGCGATGTGCTGGCCCGGGTTATTTACGGCTTCCGGATTTCGGTGCTGTTCGCTTTGACGCTGACCATTCTCAGCTCGATCATCGGCGTGATCGCCGGGGCCTTGCAGGGTTTTTATGGCGGCTGGGTCGATCTGGCCGGGCAGCGTTTTCTGGAGATCTGGTCCGGGTTGCCGGTGCTGTACCTGCTGATCATTCTGGCCAGTTTCGTGCAGCCTAATTTCTGGTGGCTGCTGGGGATCATGCTGCTGTTCTCGTGGATGAGCCTGGTGGATGTGGTGCGCGCCGAGTTCCTGCGCGGCCGGAATCTGGAATACGTGCGCGCGGCTCGGGCGCTGGGCATGCAGAATGGTGCGATCATGTTCCGCCACATCCTGCCCAACGCCATGGTCTCGACCATGACCTTCATGCCGTTCATCCTGACCGGCGCCATCGGCACCCTGACCGCCCTGGACTTCCTCGGCTTCGGCCTGCCGCCGGGCGCGCCGTCCCTGGGTGAACTGGTGGCCCAAGGCAAATCCAACCTGCAAGCGCCGTGGCTGGGTATGAGTGCGTTTGCGGTGCTGGCGTTGATGTTGAGTCTGCTGGTGTTCATCGGCGAGTCCGCTCGCGATGCCTTCGACCCGAGGAAGTGAAATGAATCAGGACAATCTGATCGAAGTGCGCGACCTGGCCGTCGAATTTGTCGTCGGTGAACGCGTGCAGCGGGTGGTCGAGGGCGTGAGCTTCGACATCAAACGCGGCGAAACCCTGGCGCTGGTGGGCGAAAGCGGCTCCGGTAAATCGGTGACCGCCCACTCGATCCTGCGGCTGCTGCCCTACCCGCTGGCCCGGCACCCGTCCGGCACCATCACTTATTCCGACCGGAATCTGCTGGATCTGAAAGAGAAAACCATCCGCCACATCCGCGGCAACCGGATTGCGATGATCTTTCAAGAGCCGATGACCTCGCTCAATCCGCTGCATTCGATCGAAAAACAGATCAACGAAATCCTGGGCATCCACAAAGGCCTGACCGGTAAAGTCGCGACCAAGCGCACGCTGGAACTGCTGGAAATGGTCGGCATCCCCGAGCCCGAAAAGCGTCTCAAGGCCCTGCCCCACGAATTGTCCGGCGGCCAGCGCCAGCGGGTGATGATCGCGATGGCCCTGGCCAATGAGCCGGAATTGCTGATCGCCGACGAACCGACCACGGCCCTGGACGTGACCGTTCAACTGAAAATTCTCGAACTGCTCAAGGAATTGCAGGCCCGTCTAGGCATGGCGTTGTTACTGATCAGTCATGATTTGAACCTTGTACGAAGAATTGCGCATCGGGTATGTGTCATGCAGCGCGGTTGCATCGTCGAACAGGCATCGTGCGAAGAATTGTTCCGCGCGCCGCAGCATCCGTACACGCGGGAACTGCTGGCAGCGGAGCCCAGCGGCAAGCCGGCGACCAATGTGATTGGCCCGCCGTTGCTGCAGGTCGAGGACCTGAAAGTCTGGTTCCCGATCAAGAAAGGCTTTCTGAAAAAGACCGTGGACCATATTAAAGCGGTCGACGGGATCAATTTCAGCCTGCCCCAGGGCCAGACCCTGGGGATTGTGGGAGAAAGCGGTTCCGGCAAGTCGACGCTCGGCCTGGCGATTTTGCGTCTGATCGGTAGCAAAGGCACCATACGTTTTGAAGGCAAGCAGCTAGACTGCCTGACGCAGAGCGAAGTTCGGCCGCTGCGCCGGGAAATGCAGGTGGTGTTCCAGGACCCCTTCGGCAGCCTGAGCCCACGGATGTGCGTGAGCCAGATCGTCGGCGAAGGCCTGCGGATCCATAAGATGGGCACCGAGGCAGAACAGGAACAAGCGATTATTGCGGCACTCAAGGAGGTAGGCCTGGACCCGGAAACCCGGCACCGCTACCCCCACGAATTTTCCGGTGGGCAACGGCAGAGAATCGCCATTGCCCGGGCATTAGTGCTAAAACCGGCGTTGATTCTGCTGGACGAGCCGACTTCGGCCCTCGACCGCACCGTGCAACGCCAAGTGGTGGAGCTGCTACGTTCACTGCAAACCAAGTACAACCTGACGTATTTGTTTATCAGCCATGACCTGGCTGTCGTCAAAGCGCTGAGCCACCAGCTGATGGTGGTCAAGCATGGCCAAGTGGTCGAACAGGGAGACGCGCAAAGTATCTTTGCCGCCCCCCAACATCCGTATACACAGCAGTTGCTGGAAGCCGCTTTTCTGGCACCAGCCACTGCGCAATAAACCTGAAAAGAGGAGCAACACATGGGTTTTCTCGCCGGTAAGCGCGTACTGATCGTCGGTGTCGCCAGCAAGCTGTCCATCGCATCCGGCATCGCTGCCGCCATGCATCGCGAGGGCGCTGAGCTTGCCTTCACTTATCAGAACGACAAACTCAAGGGTCGTGTCGAAGAATTCGCACAAGGCTGGGGCTCGAGCCCTGAGCTGTGCTTCCCGTGCGACGTGGCCAGCGATGAAGAAATCGCCAAGGTCTTCGAAGCACTGAGCAAGAAGTGGGACGGCCTGGATTGCATCGTGCACTCCGTCGGCTTCGCCCCGGGCGACCAACTGGACGGCGACTTCACCGAAGCCACCACCCGTGAAGGTTTCCGCATCGCTCACGACATCAGCGCCTACAGCTTCGTGGCCCTGGCCAAGGCTGGCCGCGAAATGATGAAAGGCCGCAATGGCAGCCTGCTGACCCTGTCGTACCTGGGCGCCGAGCGCACCATGCCGAACTACAACGTAATGGGCATGGCCAAGGCTTCGCTGGAAGCTGGCGTGCGTTACCTGGCCGGCTCCCTGGGCCCGGATGGCACCCGCGTTAACTGCGTATCGGCTGGTCCGATCCGCACCCTCGCCGCTTCCGGCATCAAGAACTTCCGCAAGATGCTGGCCGCCAACGAAGCGCAAACCCCGCTGCGTCGTAACGTCACCATCGACGAAGTCGGCAACGCCGGCGCCTTCCTGTGCTCGGACCTGGCGTCCGGCATCAGCGGCGAAATCATGTACGTAGACGGCGGCTTCAACACCACCGCCATGGGCAACATCGAAGAGTGATCTTCGGTTAGCCATTAAAAAACCCGCCGATTGGCGGGTTTTTTATGCCTGCCATTCAAGAATCGATGCAATCCCCTGTGGGAGCGAGCCTGCTCGCGATGACGATGTCAGACGCACTGCATCTATCGACTGACGAACCGCTATCGCGAGCAGGCTCGCTCCCACAGGGGAAGGTGTTCAGTCGTCAATTGGAGACAGACATCGGGCAAACAGTCGTTGAATCGGCAGGCTGCGCTGGCTATAACGCTGCAACAGCACGATCTCCCGGTAGAACGTCAGCTCACCCAACGGGATGATCCGCACCTTCGCCCCATGCTCAAGCCACAGCCCAGCCTCGGGCAATAGCGAAACACCCAGCCCGCATTCGACCATTTTGACGATAGCTTCCAGCTCATCCAGCTCCAGAGCTACCTGCACATCAATCTGCTGCTCACGTAAAAAGCGAGTCACCAAGCGCCCACCGAAAGAATTGCGGTCGTAGCGTACGTGGGGATGGTTGGCGAGTAACTGCAGCGGGTCGTCGCCCTCAAGGTCTGCCGGCACGATCAGCACAAACGGCTCCCGGCGAATGACTTGCACCGACAATTCCTTGGGTAATTCAAACGGCGGCTTGATCAGAATCGCCAGATCCACTTCGCCGGTGTCCACCTGACTCAACAGGCTCAGGGATACCCCCGGCACCAGCTTCGCCTCCAGCAATGGCGCCTGCTGCCGGAGTCGCAACAGCGCGCGCGGCAACAACCCGGTCTGGGCGGTGGCCACCGCGCCGATCTTCAATTCGCCACGAAACTCGCCGACGCTATCACTGACGGCCATGCGGCTGAAGGTCTCAAGAATTTCCCGAGCCATCGGTAACGCCCGCTGCCCTGCGGCGTTGAGAATCGCCTGACGTCCGGTGCAATCGAACAGGCGTATGCCCAACGCCTGTTCGAGGTTACGGATCTGCGCGCTGACCGCCGACTGGGTCAGGCCAATGTGCATGCCTGCCGCAGCGAACGTGCCATGACGCGTCACGGCAATGAAGGTTTTCAGTTCCCGCAGCATGCGGCTCCCCGATTGATCGAAATAATTTTAGCTCGTCGCAAAAACTATCGTCTTTCAATCAAAAAGCACAGGGCTAAACTCGGTCTTAACGCTCAACCCGTCGAGGCACGTCCGATGCAACTGTCCCCTTTTCACTTGGCCATCCCGGTTTACGACTTGGCCGCTGCCCGGCGCTTCTATGGTGAAGTGTTCGGCCTGGAAGAAGGTCGCTCCAGCGATCACTGGGTCGATTTCAACTTTTTCGGCCATCAACTGGTCATTCATCTGGCACCGAAAAACGCTTCTCAGGAAGCCGCCCACACCAACGCCGTGGATGGCCACGACGTACCGGTGCCGCATTTCGGTGTGGTATTGGGGATGGCGGAATGGGAGGCCCTGGCCGAGCGTTTGAAAGCCCTTGGCACGCGCTTCGTGATCGAACCGGGTATCCGCTTTCAGGGATTAGTGGGCGAACAGGCGACGATGTTTCTCTTCGACCCCTGCGGCAACGCTCTGGAGTTCAAGGCATTCAAGAACATCGACCAGTTGTTCGCCAAATGATCCGGGCACGTTGCAGCGCTATTGCAAGACGCCATTCAACAATGACGGACGTCGCGCAGCGCCTTATCGACCAAGGCCAGCAAGTCTTCCGCCGTCTGGTGTAGCCGAGGATCAAACTCGATCTGCCCGATACTGAAGCGAATGTCATAGCCACGATGCGCCGTGGCATTGCGTTCATCGAGTATTTCTTCGAGGCGCGCTCTGATCGCGGCGATTTCCACGGCGTCGGTGCCGGTCAACAAGGCAGCAAACTCATCGCTGCCGAGCCGGCCGATCACATCGCTTTCACGAAAGGCGATGCGTAGCACATCGGCGAAGGTTTTCAGGGCATCGTCGCCCTCGGTACGACCATATAGCTGGTTGATGCGCTTGAAGTCGTCGAGATCGAAAAACAGCAGCGTCGCGGGTATGCCCAACTGCTGACAGGCCTCCAGCGCCAACCGGGCCAAAGCCTCGAAGCCATGACGATTGGAGAGCAGCGTCAATTCATCCATGCTCGCCATCTGCACGCCCGTCAGTTCTTGCTCGGCCTTGCGCGCCAGGTCGCGCAGTACATCGCGATCCTGCGCTGCGCTGTCGAGGACGTTCGGCGCACGCAGGTCTGCGCCAGCGCCGGGTTTGAGCGGTTTGCCTGGGGTTAACATCATTCACTCCTTGATGGATATGAACGTTAGAGTCGCTCATACCCAGTATGACTCCCTATAAACGCGCCGCTGGTCAGCTTCCCGCCACCGGACACGGCCCTCCAGCATCGGCCCAGAGTTTGAACTGGGTGACGAAGATATCGTGGGGCACCGGCACCGGCGCCCGTCCCTCGCCCGGGCGCCAGCCCCAGAGCACCAGTTTGTCCTCGCTGACGTGCTTGATCAGTGCCGCAAAATCACGGTCGCCATTGCTGGAGCGGTCCTTGATCATCGCGCACAACTTGTCGGGTGGCAGGCCGATCCAGGCCATTTTGTGCGCGGCCGGTGGCAGGCTCCAATGCGGCGCTCCCGGCGGTGCATGAGGCCCATAACTGGCCGGTGGATTGCTTTCGGCATGACAGGTAGCACATGGCAAACCGGCCGAACCCTTGCCATCCATGCCGCGAACCACGTTCATTGCGTGCGGCACGCCGGCGTCGAACTGCAACGGCGAATCGCCGGGGATATGACAGTTCTGACAACGCGGGCTCTGGAACACTTTCTGCACCGTGTCGAACGCCTTCACCGCCGCTTTATCGTCAGCGAACAGGTCCGAGGCATAGCCACTCAGCCCGATCAACACCACCGCACCAAGAACCAGATGTCGTCTCATCTCACACCCCCGACAGTTGCAACGGCAGTTCCCGCAGGCGCTGCCCGGTCAGGGCAAACACTGCATTAGCCACTGCCGGCGCCACCGGAGGCACACCCACTTCGCCAATACCGCCCGGTTTGTCGCTGCTAGGGACGATATGCACCTCGACCACCGGCATCTCGTTCAGGCGCAGCACCTGATAGTCGTGATAATTGGATTGCTCCACCTGACCGTCCTTGAACGTCAGTTTGCTGTGCAAGGTAAATCCGAGACCAAAGGTGATGCCTGACTCCATTTGCGCGGCGATGCTCTGCGGATTGACCGCAATGCCGCAGTCCACCGCGCACACCACCCGGTGTACGCGAATCGCCAGGTTGTCCTGGGACACCTCGGCCACCTGAGCGACATAGCTGCCGAAAGATTCATGCACCGCCACGCCCAATGCGTGGCCGTCCGGCAAGGGTGCTTTCCAGTTGGCTTTCTCCACCGCCAGATTCAACACGCCCAAATGCCGTGGATGCGCCTTGAGCAAAGCGCGTCGGTATTCCACCGGGTCCTTGCCGGCCGCGTCTGCCAACTCATCGATCAGCGACTCCATGACGAATGCAGTGTGGGTGTGCCCCACCGAACGCAACCACAGCACGCTGATGCCGGTTTGCGGTGAATGCAGTTCGACCTGATGGTTGGCCAGCCCCTCAAGGTAAGGACTGTCGGCCACGCCTTCGACGGAGGTTTTGTCGATGCCATCCTTGACCATGGTCGCCGCGAACGACGTGCCCGTCAGGATCGACTGCCCGACCAGCACATGCTTCCAGGCCATTGGCATGCCGTCGGCATCCAGGCCGATGCGCGCTTGATGCAAGAACGCCGAGCGGTAGTAACCGCCGCGAATGTCATCCTCTCGGGCCCAGACGGTTTTCACCGGCGCGCCCGCCGCTTTGGCGACGTACACGGCTTCGCTGACAAAATCCGAGGTTGGATTGGCCCGACGCCCGAAGCCACCGCCAAGGAATTGGGTGTGGATCTCGACCTGTTCGGGTTTGAGCCCGGTGATCTTCCCCGCGATCATCTGATCCAGCGTCTGAAACTGCGTGCCGGTCCAGATTTCGCATTTGTCCTTGGAGATTTTCACCGTGCAATTGAGCGGCTCCATCGGCGCGTGGGCCAGGTACGGCACACTGTATTCGGCCTCAATCGTCTTCGCCGCTTTGCCTAGCGTCGCTGTCGCATCCCCGGCCTTACTGGCGGAAGTGCCGGGGGTGGCGGCGAGTTTACGGAAGCTTTCCAGCAGTTTCTGACTGTCGAGCCCGGCGTTCGGCCCCAGGTCCCATTCGACCTTCAGCGCATCGCGCCCCAGCTTCGCCGCCCAATAATGATCGGCAATCACCGCGACCCCCGTGGGCACCTGTACCACTTTGTGCACGCCCGGCACCGCCAGCGCCTCGGCGCCTTCGAAGGATTTGACGCTGCCACCGAACACCGGTGGACGTGCAACCATCGCCGTCATCAGCCCATCAAATTGCACGTCCATGCCGAACTTCGCCTGCCCGGTGATTTTCTCCGGGGTGTCGAGGCGCTGGGTGGGTTTGCCGATGATCTTCCAGTCTTTGGCCTCCTTGAACCTGATCGTGGCTGGATCCGGCACCGGTAACTTGCCGGCGTCATCTGCCAATTCGCCGTAAGTGGCCCGTTTGTCGCCAGCCATGACCACGCCCGATTCGGTGCGGATCTGCGAAGGCGCCACGTCAAATCGTTTGGCCGCTGCCTCAATCAGCATCAGGCGCGCCGCCGCTCCAGCCTGGCGATAGCGGTCGAACTCCATCCAGGTCGACGTCGAACCGCCGGTGATCTGCATTCCGCCAAACGCCGGCAAGCCGTAATCGGCCGCCGAAGCCGGCGCATGTTCGACGCGGATTTTCGACCAGTCGGCGTCCAGCTCTTCGGCGATCAACATGGTCAGGCCGGTCCAGATGCCTTGGCCCATTTCCGAATGGCCGAGCAGCACGGTGATGCTGTTGTCGTTGCCAATGCGTAAAAAGGCATTGGGGGCGAAGACGTTTCCTTGATTCTCGGCGCCGAGGGCAAAGCGATTGGCACCGGGGATGACAAACGCCACCACCAGACCGCCGCCCAACACTGCGCTGCCCTTGAGAAAACCGCGACGCGAGACAGGGTTGATTCTGTTCATGGGTCAGCTCCCTTCGACGTGGAATCAACCGATCTCGGCGGCGCGTTTGACCGCGGCGCGGATTCTTGGGTAGGTGCCGCAGCGGCAGATGTTGCCGGACAGCGCCTGGTCGATGTCACTGTCGGTGGGCTTGGGGATCTTCGCCAGCAGCGCTGCCGCCGACATGATCTGCCCCGACTGGCAATAACCGCACTGAACCACGTCGAGTTCGGCCCAGGCTTGCTGGACCGGGTGCGAGCCATCGGCGGACAAGCCTTCGATGGTGAGAATTTTCTGCCCGTGGGCCACCGCCGTGGCAGGCGTGATGCAAGAGCGCAGCGGCGCGCCGTCGACGTGTACGGTGCAGGCGCCGCACTGGGCCATGCCACAACCGAATTTGGTGCCCGTCAGGTGCGCGACATCGCGCAGCACCCAGAGCAATGGCATGTCCGCGGGGACATCCAGTTCCTGGTCCTTGCCATTGATATTAAGGGTCAGCATTGCGGGTTTCCTCAGACTCACGGTGTTCTGAAGGGGCGCCTCGTGGCGAGGGGGCTTGCCCCCGTTCGGCTGCGAAGCAGTCGCAAATCCAGTGCGTACTAGTGTGCTTGGCAGTACGAGATTGCAGGTTTTAGGACAGCTTCGCAGTCCAACGGGGGCAAGCCCCCTCGCCACAAGCTTCGCTCCTACAAGGTCGGCGGGTTACGCGCGCCTTGGGTTATCCCTACAGCTAAGCGCAATTTGACCCACAAGCCATGTTCATCGACCACCGGTCGCTGCTACGCGGATTGATCGGAAGTTGGCCTGGAACCACCTAAAAGCAAACCAATATCATTTGCGAGACTTCTGGTCATTTGCTTTAATCGCGACCAATTCTTATTTGCACCCGCGACGCCGGTCGCCATGGACGTGTGCTCTCAATGACAATCGCCGACTTTTCTTCGGTTCAAAACCTCTATACCTGCCACCACCAATGGCTGTACGAGTTGTTGCGTCGACGCCTCAGCAATGCGATGGATGCCGCGGATCTCGCTCATGACACCTTCATGCGAGTACTCAAGCGGCCACAGGCGTTTGACTGCGACGTTCGAGAGCGCTCCTATCTGGCGACCATTGCTCGCGGTTTGTGCATTGATCACTGGCGTCGTCGGCAGTTGGAGCAAGCGTGGCTGCAGACCCTCGCCGCGCGACCTCCCGCCTTGCAGCCTTCACCGGAACAGCGGGCGATCATCGTCGAAACCCTGCACGAAGTGGACGCCCTGCTACAGCGCTTGCCCAAACGAGTCAGCGATGCATTTATCCTGGCTCAGTTGCACGGCATGCCCTATCGACTCATCGCCAGCGAGATCGGCGTGAGCGAGCGCATGGTCAAGAAATACCTGGCCCAGGCCATGATGCATTGCGCGATTCTCGAGGCCGAGCTCGATGGGTTGCTGATTGAATAACCCCATGCCCGCCGTCCCCTTGAAAAAACTCAGCCATGCCAGCCTCGAGCAAGCGGCTCAGTGGTATGTGCAACTCCACGACCCACAAGTAGCCGACCACGAACGCCTGCGCTGGCAGGCCTGGCTGGCTCAAAGTGCCGACCATCAGGACGCCTGGCGCTACATCGAACGGGTCGGGCAACGCTTCACCCCGCTGCAACACGACAGCGAACAACAGGCGGTAAGCCAGGTCCTGCGCAGCACCGGGCGCTCGCCGATCAGTCGTCGCCAGACCCTCAAGAGCCTGTTGATCATCACCGCTGGCAGCCTGACGGGATGGGCTGCCTGGCGCGGCATGCCGCTACCGGAAACGCTCGGGCGGTTCACTGCCGACCTCGCTACCGGCACCGGGGAAACCCGCGAAACCGTGCTCAACGATGGCAGCCGGATCTGGCTGAATGCACTCAGTGCACTGAATGTCCGCTTCGATGCCACGCAACGTTTGCTGCAGTTGCAGTGCGGCGAAGTGTTGATCGACACCGCCAAGGACCCCGGTCGACCGTTTTTGGTGGAAACCGCCCAAGGGCGATTGCGGGCGCTGGGTACCCGCTTCAGTGTTCGCCAAGAGGATCGACAGACGTTGCTGAACGTCTATGCAGGCGCGGTTGAAGTCCGCACCCGCCAAGGCGCGGTACAGGTTATCGAGGCCGGTCGGCAACTGGCGTTCAGCGACAGCGCAATGGCGCTGAGCACCGCCGCCAGCCCCTCACGGGAAGCCTGGCGTCATGGCCTGCTGCTGGCAGACAACCTGCCACTGGGCCAGTTGATCGACGAATTGAATCGCTACCGTCCGGGGCATTTGCACTGCGATCCGGAAGTCGCCGAGCTACCGGTCATGGGCTCGTTCCCACTCAAGGACACCGATCAGGCATTGCGCCTGCTGGAAGCGGCATTGCCGATCCGGGTGCAAAAAACCTTCGCCTGGTGGGTCAGCGTCGGCCCGAAAGCCTGAGTGGAAAAAACTCTTTTTCGGCAATCGGTTCCCTTTTGTCTTTCTCGTTCGGTTAACCCCTCAGAAGCACCTCACATTGCCGATCGAACTGATTCCAGGGAACGCCATGTCACGCAACGCCTTCACCCGCACTCGTTTTGCCCTGCGCCCCTTGGCGCTGGCTCTCCCGGCCGCATTTTTGAGCTTTTCGGCACCGTTCGCTCAAGCAGACACCACGGGCGCCAGTGAACAGTCCAGCCCCCGGACACGCCATTACGCGATAGCGGCGGGACCGTTGGCCAGCGTACTCAATCGCTTCGCCGAGCAGAGCGGAGTCTTCCTCGCCGGTCACAACGACCTCGCGGCCGGTAAGCGCAGCCCCGGCCTCGATGGCGACTACACCGACTCGCAAGCGTTGCAGCGACTGTTGCAAGGCAGTGGCCTGCAAGCCAACCCCCAGGGCAATGGCGGTTATGTGTTGCAAGCAGTGCCTGCCTCGCAAGGTGCGCTGGAACTGGACGCCACGAACATTTCCGGTCAGGGGCTGGGCGCCACCACTGAAGACACTCATTCCTACACCACCGGCTCGACGTCTTCGGCCACAGGCCTGCCGCTGTCCCTGCGCGAAACACCGCAGTCGGTGACCGTCATCACCCGTCAGCAAATGGACGACCAGGGTTCCACCAGCATCGCCGACACCCTGCGCCGTGCCCCCGGCATCAGCGTGCAGAACTACGACAGCGAACGCTGGGAGTTTTCCAGCCGTGGCCTGCCAATCACCAATTTCCAGTACGACGGCGTCAACACCGACTACGACGGTGTCTACGATTACGGCACCACCAGCACCGACATGGCGACCTTCGACCGCGTGGAAATCATCAAAGGTGCAACGGGCCTGATGACCGGTTCGGGCGATCCCTCGGCTACCGTCAACCTGATCCGCAAGCGCCCGACCAAAGAATTCAAGGCGTCGATCGCCGGCACGGTCGGCTCCTGGGACAACTACCGTAGCGAAGGCGACATTTCCGGCCCGCTGACCGAAAGCGGCAACGTGCGCGGGCGGTTCGTCGGGGTCTATCAGGATCGCAGCGCCTACATGGATCACTACCAGAACACCAAGGACATCGCCTACGGCATCCTCGAAGCCGACCTGACCCCGGACACCCTGCTGACCTTCGGCATGGACCAGCAAAATACCCGTTCGCGCGGCGCCAGCTGGACCGGTTTCCCGATGTACTCCAGCGACGGCTCGCGCACCAACTTCTCTCGCTCCTTCAACCCGGCCACCGACTGGAGCCGGCGCGACTTCACCAACCAGACGATTTTCGCCTCGGTGGAACAACGACTGGCCAACGACTGGACGCTGAAAGTCAGCTACGACCGCAAACACCGCCAGCACGACACCCTGCTCGGCTCGGCCAGCGGTGGCAATCCGGACCCGGTCACCGGTAACGGCATGTTCATGTACATGGGCAAGTTCAAGGGCGATCAGGTTCAGGACAACATCGACATCAACCTCACCGGCCCTTTCAGCCTGTTCGGTCGCGAGCATGATTTGATCGCCGGTTTCATGTCGATGAACGCCCGCCAGGACATTCCAGTGCACGGTTCGGTCTATCCGGCCCTGGACGGCAGTATCTTCGACTGGCGTGGCGAGTTCCCCAAACCGGACATCCCGCGCGTCGGCGATAACGACATCGTCCAGCGCCAGACCGGCGCCTACCTGGCCACCCGGCTCAAGCCCACCGATGATCTGTCGGTGATCCTCGGCGGCCGGGTCAGCGACTTCAAGGGCAGCGACCACCTCGACTACAGCGATCCGAACACGCCCGACGTGCGCGACGGCTACCGCCAGACTGGCGTGGTCACCCCTTACGCCGGGCTGATCTACGACCTCAACGATACTTATTCGCTGTACACCAGTTACACCAGCATCTATCAGCCGCAAATGAGCAAGGACGCCGCGCGCCAACTGCTCGACCCGGTGGAAGGCGACAGCTACGAAGCCGGCATCAAGGCCGAATACTTCGGTGGGCGCCTCAATGCCAGTTTCGCGGTGTTCCGCATTGAACAGGACAACATCGCCCAGTACGTCAGCGGCTTCGAGACCGAGTCGGTGTACAGCGCCGTCCAGGGCGCGACCACCAAAGGCTTCGAGTTCGAGTTGGCCGGTGAAGTGATGGAAGGCTGGAACCTGTCGGCCGGTTACACCTACAACCACACCCGCGATGCCAAAGGCGATTACGTCTACGGCTCGGTGCTGCAAACCACCGCCCCGGAACAAGTGGTGCGCGTGTTCAGCACCTATCGACTGCCCGGCGCATGGGAAAACCTGACCGTCGGCGGCGGTGTGAACTGGCAAAGCGAGTTTTTCGGCAACGTGTTCCAGCCCAACCCCGCCGACACCGTCAACTTCGGCCAGTACTCACGCATCACCCAGGACAGCTACTACCTGGTGGACCTGATGGCACGCTATCGCTTCAACGATCACCTGAGCGCGACCGTCAACGTCAAGAACCTGTTCGACAAGACCTATTACACCGGACTGGGCAATTTCGGCACCGGTTTCTACGGCGAACCGCGCAGCCTGCAACTGACGACCAAGTGGGATTTCTGAGCCCTGCTTCAACGGCTGCCGAAGAATCGGTAGCCGCTTTCTTGCGAGTTGTCGATCTACGGCGCCACCGGGCGACCACAGGCTGACTACGCTGATAATCCAGAGTGATTAACCCGCAGAGGAGCACCGCCATGCACCGCGTTCAAAAACTCACGCCTTGCCTGTGGTTCGACGATCAGGCCGAGGAAGCCGCGAAGTTTTACTGCGCGATCTTCGATCATTCAAAAATTGCCGGCATCACCCATTACGGCAAGGCCGGTGAGGAAATCCATGGCCGGCCGGAAGGTTCGGTGATGACCGTCAGTTTCGAGCTCGATGGGCAGAGCTTCACAGGCCTTAACGGTGGCCCGGTGTTCAAGTTCAATGAGGCGATCTCATTCCAGGTCAATTGCCACACTCAGGAAGAAGTCGACCACTTCTGGGGGCGCCTGTCTGCGGGCGGTCCCGTTGAAGCCCAGCAGTGCGGCTGGCTCAAGGATAAATTCGGCGTGTCGTGGCAGGTCGTGCCGGTCGTTCTGATGGACATGATGAAAGACCCTGACACAGCCAAATCCCAGCGCGCCATGGCGGCAATGCTGCAAATGAAAAAACTCGACGTCGCCACGCTGCAACGAGCCTTTGACGGCGAGAACTAATACACTCCAAAGCAGAACCGCCGAGGACACCGAGATGAAGCACGCCGTCGCCAAAGATGCAGACAAAGCCCCGCGCTTCTGGCGCGACGACGCCCTGCCCTTCATCGAAGCCCGTTCCATCGCCGACGGTCGCGAGGTCTGCTACAGCCGGCATTCCCATGCGCACTTTTCCATTGGCGCGATCACCGCCGGGCGCAGCACCTATATTCACGAGCAATCGGAGTTTCAGGTCAGTGCCGGCACCGTGGTGCTGATGAATCCGGGCGATGTGCATGCCTGCAACCCGATCGACGACCAGCCGTGGTCGTACCTGATGCTGTACGTCGAAACGCCCTGGCTGACCGATTTGCAGCATCAGCTCGGCTTCAGCCAGGACTCGGCGTTTCGCCGCTTTTCCATCACTCACAATCGTGACGTCGAGCTGTTTGCTGGCCTGAAGAATTTGTACGAGGTGTTGATCGACCCGCAGCAAGACGTGCTGCGCAAGCACAGCGCGGCGGTGGAATTTTTCACCGACGTGCAACAGCGGCTCAACCCTGTCGAGCAACCGCTGCGCGAACCCAATTTCAAGCTGGAACGGGCCGCCGACTATATCCGCGACAACTGCACGCACATGCTCAAGCTCGAGGATATTTGCGAGGCGGCGCAACTGTCGCCGTCGTACCTGATCCGCGCGTTCAAGCAGCATTACGGCATGACGCCCCATGCGTTTCTGATCAACCGGCGCATCCAGTTCGCGCAGGAACAACTGCGTAGCGGCAAGTTGATTGCCGATGTGGCGCTGGAAGCCGGGTTTGCTGATCAGGCGCATTTTCAGCGCGCGTTCAAACAGCATCTGGCGGCGACACCGGGGCAGTATCGCGGTTGATGCCGACAACGCCAACTTCTGTGGCGAGGGAGCTTGCTCCCGCTGGGCTGCGAAGCGGCCCCAAATCCCGGCGACTGCTGCGCAGTCGAGCGGGAGCAAGCTCCCTCGCCACCAAAAGCGCTCTGACGACAACAGTGGAATTGACTCAAGGCAACAGCAAATACCCCGCACTCACTGCCAGCAACAACGCCATGGCCCGATTGAACAGGCGCATCCCCGCCGGATTGCTCAGGTAGCCGCGCAAAAACGTGCCGGCATACGCCCAGCACCCCACCGACAAGTAGCAGATCACCAGATACACCGCGGCGAACTGCCACACCAACCGCGCTTCGCCATCGGCGACAAACGCGCCCATTCCCGCCACACAGGCCAGCCAGGCTTTCGGGTTGAGCCATTGCATCACCGCGCCATACAGCATCGAGGGCGCCCGCCCCGACTCCTTGGCATCGAGTTGACCGTTATCAGTGGCCAATTTGAAAGCCATGAACAGCAGAAACGCCACCCCCGCCCATTGCACCACCCGCGTCAGCGCCGGCCAACGCTGCAACACCTCATGCAATCCCAACCCCATCAGCACCAACAGCAGAACAAACCCCAAGGTCGCCCCGGCCACATGCCGCTGACTGGCGCGAAAGCCGAACTGCGCGCCAGAGCTCAACGCCACAATGTTCACCGGTCCCGGTGTAATCGAAGCTGCCAGCGCAAACGCGGCCATGGAAAGAATCAGACTCATTGCATACCTTCTTCAATTCAGTTGAACCAGGCTTCAAGGTAATGAGCAGCCTGAACGCCGTATTGAAGAAAACGCCCCTCTGCGTCATTGCAAGCCTGCCACGATGCGCCTTGTGGCGAGCCTATACTCTAAGAGTTGGCCCACTCGAAGCGACCTGCAATCGTGTTTGATGTCCGGGGTATCGCGTCGAGTGATCGTTCACGCAGGCCACGGCCTGCCTTCGTCGTAGGGAGGAAAAGATCATGGCGCGTAAATACATCGACTGCCGCGAGTTTCCAAGCGATTCCAAATGCTCGGTCGCGCTGTCCGCAGACTCTGAAAACGAACTGCTCGAGGCCGCCGCACAGCATGCGGTCAGCGTTCACAAGCACACCGACTCACCGGAACTGCGTGCGCAACTGAAGACGATGTTTCACGACGGTACTCCGCCTGTTGAAGCACCGCGTCCCGCGTAGGAGCTGCCGAAGGCTGCGATCTTTTGATCTTGATCTTCATCAGGACCGCCGGGAACATAAATAGGGATACATAAAAAGGGACAGACCACGATTTAAGGCATATGCCGAGCAATCGTGGTCTGTCCCCTGTTTTCCCCAAAGGAGACGACCATGTATGCGGTTATAAGAACCTACCTGGGTGCTGGAGCAAAGCAGCTTTTCGAGCTTTTGGAACAGCGCAAGGCCGACGTCGAAGCTACCCTGCGGACAGTGCCAGGCCTGGTAAGCTACACACTGCTGAACACGGGTGATGGCGGTACGGCGGTGACTGTTTGCACGGACAAGGCCGGCAGCGATGCGAGCTTGAAAGTCGCACGCGACTGGATTCAGAAGAATGCCTCGAATATTCACGCAAACCCGCCGATCGTGACGGAAGGTCCGGTGATTGTGCAGATCAAATAGCGTGCCTCTCCGGTTGATCTTACATTAGAAGGGACAGACCACGATTTAAGGCAAATGCCGGGCAATCGTGGTCTGTTCCCTGTTTTTCTCTCTGATCCCAACCTGAATGACGAAGGAGATCCCTTGTAGGAGCCAGGCTTGCCGGCGAAGGCTCTTAAGGACGCCTTCGCCGGCAAGCCTGGCTCCTACATGTCCGATTTACCCTTAACTGACCAGCATTCAATGCCAGCCAGTTAAGGCGCAGAACCTGTGGGAGCGGGGGGGGGGGGGGGGGGGGGGGGGGGGGGGGGCCGGAAAAATGGTTGATGCAGAGGCGATTGGGCGGCACCCCCCCCCCCCCCAAAGAGGGCGACCCCCCCAGCAAAAGCACTCAAAAC
>NZ_JBWCCN010000026.1:0-78446 GCF_056279485.1 Pseudomonas sp. TE12508
CTTGCACGGGTCGTATTTGCACTGCTGAAAGGGCAGAGTGAATACCAAGCGAAAACGGGTTGAGGGCTTCCCCTCAACCATAGAATCTCCCACATGGATTGCGTTTAACGGACGTTAATCACAACGCACTCACGATGAACTCGCGCAACCATTGATGCGCAGGGTCGCGATGAACACGCTCGGGCCAGAGCATCGACATCTCGTAACCCGGGACATCAAGCGGTGGCTCGACCACCTCCAACGCCCCCGCATCGCGAACCAGCCGCGACGGCAGCATCGCGACCATGTCAGTGCTCTCCACCACCGACCGGACAAACAGGAAATGCGGGACTGAAAGCACCACCCGGCGCGTCATGCCCACCGCCGAAAGCGCCTGGTCGGTGACACCCTGAAACGCCCCACCATCCCGTGACACGATCACGTGGTCGAGTTCACAAAATTGCGCCAGTGTCGGCCGTTTTTTCAACTGCGGATGGCCGGCACGCCCTACCAAAACATACCGCTCGGTAAACAACGCTCGACGCCGCAAGCCGAGGGGAGCGTCCTCGCTGGTGTGAAAAGCCAAATCAATTGCCCCCTGCTCCGCTTGTCTGGCGATCTGTGACGGAACCAGGTCAAATACCGCCAGACGCGTGCCGGGTGCTGCCGAACGCAGCCCGGCCAACGCGGGCAACACGATGGTCGACTCACCGTAGTCAGACGCCATGACGTTCCACGTCTGCCGTGCCTCAACCGGGTTGAAAGGGCTGGCGGGTGACACGGCGCGCTCCAGGGCTTCCAGGGCCTGGCGCAACGGCTCGCGCAACTCATCTGCCCGGGCGGTGGGCCGCATGCCCCGTGGTCCTGGCAATAACAGTGGATCACCGAAAATGTCCCTCAATTTGGCAAGATGAACACTCACCGACGGTTGAGACAAACTCAGGCGTTGCGCCGCACGGGTCACGTTGTGTTCCGAGAGCAAGACATCAAGGGTCAGCAACAGATTGATGTCCAGGCGTCGCAGATTATTCATGGTAATACCTGGCATATTGGTTATTCATTTCCAATATACCGGGCAAAGCCCGACTCTGCAGCCTCCTGACACCGGAGACTCAGCCATGAAAGTCCTGCTCGTTTATGCCCATCCCGAACCAAAATCATTGAACGGCTCGCTCAAAGACTTTGCCGTCAAACGCCTGGAATCTAACGGCCACCAGGTGCAAGTCTCCGATCTATACGCGATGGACTGGAAAGCCTCGCTGGATGCCGATGACAGTCCCGGCCGGCCAGCCGAATCGCGGTTCAATCCTTCGCTGGACTCCAAACTTGCCTTCGAAGAAGGTCGGCAAAGCCAGGACATCGTCCTCGAACAGGAAAAACTGCTCTGGGCCGACGCCGTCATTCTGCAGTTTCCACTGTGGTGGTTTTCGATGCCGGCGATCCTCAAAGGCTGGGTGGAACGCGTCTATGCCTATGGTTTTGCCTATGGCGTAGGAGAGCATTCCGATGTGCGCTGGGGTAACCGCTATGGAGAAGGCACGCTGGCGGGCAAACGGGCGATGCTGATCGTCACCGCCGGCGGATGGGAGTCTCATTACAGCCCTCGGGGCATCAATGGGCCCATCGATGATGTGTTATTCCCGATTCAGCATGGCGTGCTGTTTTACCCCGGTTTCGACGTGCTGCCACCGTTCGTGATCTATCGCACCAGCCGAATGGATGAAGCGAAATTTTCGACGACCTGTGATGCGCTCGGCCAACGGCTGGATGACCTATGGAAGACCGCACCGATTCCTTTCCGGCCACAGAATGCAGGCGCGTATGACATCCCGCAGCTGACATTGCGTGCGGAGATTGCGTCGGATCAGACTGGGTTTGCAGCTCACGTCAGACAGGCAGAACGCGATGAACAAGACGTGCGAGCCGCATCCGCAAAAGCGCGCGCCGTGTAGAACAAACTGGCTACCCGCAAACACGAAAAAGCCCGCACAAGGCGGGCTTTGGAAATCGATGTAGGTGGCCAGCGCTGGTCTCTGGCTTACAAGGTTTATCGGGCCTCTCACAGAACAGGATTTTTAACTTTAGGCTGTTCTGCCTCACACGGCATAAGGGCTGGATCTCAGCGCGGAGATCTTTCTAACCGTGTACCCTTGGGAGCGCGCCCCACGCTTCCTCGCTATCCCTTTGCGCATCAGTCTGCGTCTTCACCTACAGCTTCAGAATAGCAAATCGTTCGAGGCCTGGGTCGGGGTTTTTAGACCGATTCTTTTCCAAGAGAACAGTGGGAGGATTGAAAAATAATAATGGCGCGCTTAGAGATCAAATCAGGACGCGATCTCCTGTAGGAGCTGCCGAAGGCTGCGATCTTTTGATCTTAAAGCTCCCAAACCACCGCTAATTTAATAAACCGCCTTGGCGGGATCAAAGCACGCTGCACAGAACCCGCACTCACCGCAGGAGAGACAATAGCGCCGGACGGCGTAGCACTCACGCCGGCAACACGTTACCAACACTCACTACGACCGCAACACCCCGATCGCCCGCCGATACTTCTCAACGCGCTCCAGATCCTCCCAGGACGGCTGGGCAATCCGCGACAAGTCGCTGTTCTCTTCCAGATCCGCCAGTTTCACCACCCGCCCGATCGGGTTCTGCGCCACGCGCTCGATAAACGCCTCGTAGGATTCGCCCGGCACCTTGGTCACCGACGCAATCGCCATCAGCACCGTTTCGCTAAAACCTTCGTTACGCAGATCGTCGAAGCTGATGCCGCAGTCTTCGACCACGTCATGCAGCACCGCGACGATGCGCTCTTCCAGCGTGTTCACCCGCAGCATGACTCTCAGCGGATGCAGGATGTAAGGCGCGCCGCCCTTGTCCACCTGCCCCTCGTGCGCCGCCGCGGCGATGGCAATGGCGCGTTCCAGTGTCTGGGTCATGGGATTCTCCTCGGGTTAAACGCCGTAACGGCCGGCGACATGAATGTTGCGCTGGAACCAGCCTGCAATCGCTTGCCACCGCCCCACAGGCTTGGCGCCCTCAGCGTGGCGTTCGAGAATCATCGACACCAGCGTCGCCTGATCGACGCCCGGATGACCATCCACCACTTCAGCGACCCAGCCACAACCAGCCTTCTGCAAATGCAGACGCCATTCACCCGGCCAGGCTTCAAGCGCCGACACCGCCAACCACACCGCCCCGCCCTGCTCGCAATGACCGCCACCGATGGACTGTTCGAAACAAAAAGGCATATCCGGGCGGGAAAGGTCGATGTGAAAGAGATAAATGTCCTGGGTTTTGTGCTGTGGCGTGGGGGCGTTGTTGCGGCTGCCGATTTCGATCATGGGCGTGTTCCATCCTTGATTTGCCGTTGGCTTTCAGTCTACGACGGTGGCGGCGCTGAACGGAAGCAAGCGTACTCACCACCGAAAATCCCGCGCTTGATCGTTTGATGAAGGCGCGGCCAGGATTTTGAAGTCTGAAAAACATGTAGGAATCTGCCCTTTGTGGCGAGGGGGCTTGCCCCCGTTGGGCTGCGAAGCAGCCCCAAACCCTGCTAGCCCGTTTCCTCAGACACACCGCAATGCCCGGTTTTGCGGCGGCTGCGCCACCGAACGGGGGCAAGCCCCCTCGCCACAGTGACCCCGTGTGGTCCTACAGCCCGGTTGCGGCTACCGAAATCGCTGCCTAGAGTGGGTCTGTCGCTGAGCATATTCAGCGATAGGGTTTCGCAGCCCTGACGATACGTGTAGTAACCTTGCACCCCATAACCAGCAACGGCCGCAAAAACGCGCCCGTACTCCGTTTTATGGTGGCTGTGTGTGGGAGATCTTCGGGTCTGCCGGGTTCCTCGTATCCTCGGTCTGCGAACCCGCACATAGCTACCACCCTTTCGATTCGCAGCGAACGGCAGTAGCTCTTCTTACAGATACGAGGAAGATTTACTTATGAGTACGAACAACCCGCTCCGCCACTACACCCCAATGTCCCATTTCGCCACCGATCACCCCGTCCTCCTCATCGACGCCGACGCCCCACTGCGCGAACTCCACAACTGCCTCAGCGAACGCCTCAACGCTGTCCTCAAATACCTCAACCTCATGGCCTGCACCAGCCTGCCGGACTACGCCGAGCACGACATCAACACCGTTACCAACATCGCCCGGATAATGGTTCAGGATGTGAGTGATGTGTTTCGGGTGATTGAGCAGCGTGGGTTTGATACGCCTAAGGGGCAGTGACCCTATTTGGGCCGTAAAAAAACCCGTGTTATTGCGGGTTTTTTACGACTATGGCTTCGCTAGATCCCATTCGCACGGCCTCAAGCGATCAGTGTCAGTGCCACTTCCTTTTCGCATATCAATGTTGCCATCTGCGTCGAGGTAGATGTGAGTATTGGGCCAACTTGGTGTGATGCTGATGCAATGCCAGCGATTTTTCTCGATTCGCAACTTCATCGCGCAGTGATGAGAAAAGCTCTCGAAGAAAGGCCCTGTCCCCAGGGCCTCCCAGACGCCATCGCTTAGTAAACCTGCACCCGCCACAACTCCCGCGACGAAGAACCCGCCGACATCGGCAACCGCCCATGCAGCGTCCGATAGTTGTCGATCAACACCAGATCCCCCTCACTCCATTGATGAGCAATCAGGCACTCCGGGTCATAAACCAGCGAGTTGACCTGTTCGAGCAGCGCCTGTTGAGCCTCTTCATCATGGTCCTGCACAGCCTGGCTCAGGGTCTGCAATGTCGAGTCGGTGCCCTCTTGGTAACGCAGGATCAGTTCGCCGCTGCGGGGGTGATGATCCACCAGGCTGTACATGCGCGGTGAGCCACCGAAGTAGGTCATTTTGGTGTAGTAGGTGATGTTCACGTCCTGCCATTGTCGGGCGACTTGCTGGCCGACTTTGCGCAGTACGTTTCGGCTGTCGACGATGGTGGTCTGGCCCTCGCCCGGCTGCGGCGCGGTCTTGCAATACAGCATGAATTTGCTGGCGCAGAATTTCGGGTTGCGTTGAACCTGTGCGTCGCTGTCGGGCAGCATGTTCAGGTCCCAGTGCAACGGCGTTTTCTCCAGCGAGTGCACCACGCCTTGGGGTTTGTCCGCAGGCTTGACCACGTGCACGGCGCCGAAGGCCCATTCGTACAGCGTGCCAAAGCGTTCGCAGCTGCGAGCAAAACTGTCCTGGTCATCGAAGCGGCAGCCCTTGAGGCAGACGAAACCGAAGGTTTCCACCAGTGCTTCCAGCAGGCCCGTGGACAGTCGTTCGAAACCCAGCCCCAACGGGTCTCGCACCACCAGGCCAAACAGCGGCAGTTTTTGCAGTTCGTATTCGAAGCCTTTGGCCTGCGGGTTTTCTGTTTGGTGGTAGAGCCACGGGCGACCTTGCCAGGTGACCAGCACATGGTGGTCGAGGTCGACCTGGGCGCGGGCGCGAAGGGTTTGGCTGCCATCGAGGTTGCACACCGGTACGGCGTGCCAGGGGCTGTCGACACGGGTCAGCCCTTCGGCCAGGCCGAAGGTGAATTTGGGCCCGGCATTGCTGTATTGATGGACCGACAAGCGAATGTCATCGCCGAAGAAACGATCCACTGCCGCATTCAATGCCTGCCCGCGAAACATCATTTGGTAGGCTTTGAAGTTGATTTGCTGCAGGTACTCGTCCTCGCTCTGCCCCTCTTCACGGCACAGACGCAGGTC
Source organism: Pseudomonas sp. TE12508 (assembly GCF_056279485.1). Taxonomy (NCBI): domain Bacteria; kingdom Pseudomonadati; phylum Pseudomonadota; class Gammaproteobacteria; order Pseudomonadales; family Pseudomonadaceae; genus Pseudomonas; species Pseudomonas sp. TE12508. Next base: position 5,678 of record NZ_JBWCCN010000026.1, read on the forward strand.
GTTGTAGAGGTGACTGCAGAGGTGGTCATGCGCCTGGCTGAGGGATTCATCGTGCCGGCTCTGCTCGATCAGATCCCCAAGGTTTTTCCAGGGCAAACGGGCCTGCTTGATCAGGCTGGCGCGAACCGACTCGGCACTTTGGGCCTGAGGGAACAGGTCTTCCATGCTGACCCACTGAATCGTGTGGGTGGTGCACAGTCCACGCAAAGCCCGGTTGTAGGTCTCGCGAACGTCGTCGGCCACCCCGACGATGTCGTTGAACGTCGTTCCGTCACTGAGGATCGAGACCACACAACCCGGTGCGTGCAGCGCGGCGATGGCTTGGCCGAGTTGGTCGAGGCGCTCGATGGCCATGACCTCGCCATAATCCGGCAACACGCCGAATGTCTGGTCAGTGGCGTTCGGCGACTTGCAGGGAAAGCCTGGCAATACCAGACGTACCGGCAGGCTCTGATCGAAGCAATGCCCCAAACGTAGCGCGAGATTCGCTCTGCCTTGTGTGTCGAAACAATCATCCGTGCCTTTGAGCAGATAACCCGCGAGCAAATCGCTGACGGCAGCGATCCATGCGTCTCTATGTTCCATAGAACAACTTCCTTGAGAATGTGTGTATCAATAGGATTTAACGGTGTCGCCATGCTCGGTGAATGCATGCGCCGTACCGCAGACTTGCCGCAGAATGCGCAGCAATCCGGCCGGCTGTTCGCAGCAGAAGTTCGGGGCAAGCGCCTGCAAGTCAGGTGTCAGACCATAGCCCCAGGTGACCGCCGCCGAGTACATGCGGGCAGCACGGGCGGTCTTCAAATCGATCTCGGTGTCACCGACGAACAAGCAGTGTTGCGGATCAACCGACAACCGTCGGGCGGCTTCCCATGCCACCTCCGGCTGAGGTTTGAGCGCCCTGCCCGTGCGGTGCCCCAGAATCGTCCCGAAGGCATTCTGCGGAAGCAGCGCATCGGCTACTTGCCGGGCCATTTCCTCGGTCTTGTTGGTCACGATTGCCAGCGGCACTTGTAACTGGCGACAACCTTCAAGCAAGGCAAGCACACCGCTGAAGGGCCGGGAAAATTGAACAAGGTTGTTTTGATACAGCGCCACATAACGCTGGTGCAGCGCGGCCGCATCGGCAATGCCAAACCCCGTGGCGACCTGCTCGATCATCGCTGTGACCCCACCGCCGATATAACCCCGCACCGTCTCCGCTGTCTGCGCCGGGCAACCGTGTTCGAGCAACACCTGGTTCAGGCACCAGGTGATGTCAGGCAAGGTGTCGACCAGGGTCCCATCCAAATCGAAGAGTACGGCTTCGACCCGCAACCGAGACGCCATTATTGAGCACTGGCGTAGTGACAAGGACGCCCCTTGCGGAACACCAAGCGGTGGTAGCGTTCATCGACATTGCTGCGTTTTTCTAGGGTGACCACACCCCGTCGCTTGATAGCCACCGAATGCCAGGGTGTGCGCCACAGGTCACTGGTTGGCACCAACCGGATACCGATTTTCGTCGACACCGCCAGTTGCGGGTGAATCGACAGGCGCAGGCAATGCGGGTAGCGCGCCTGTAACAGCGCACTCCAGGCTTCACTGCGCTGGATCACCCGCTGCGAGGCCGGTTTGGCGATTTTCTTCACCGCATTAAGGCTCATGCCGGCGAATACCTTGAGCCCCGAGTAATCCTCGGACAGGAAGCGATGGATACCGCAGTACATCAACATCATGTGCGGCTCATCCTTGAAACGCTGCTGCAACAAGACCAATGACTGGCCGTGCTCGATCATCATCTCCTCACGCATGGCGTCCAGACAATCAAGCGGAGGATAGGCATCCCGGAGATCGAAATGGGCGAACGTGCCGGGATAGTGCTGTTCGGCGTAGTCCTGGATAGCGTCGGTGTAGGCTTTGACGTCCGCATCGGGAACATGCACCAGGTCAGAGAACACATAGCCATCAGAGCAGATATGAATCAGCGCCCCTGGTGCGTAGATCTGCTGGATCTCATTGCACAGGCGATGTAACTCGTCGATGGCATGATGTTCGGCAAGATCGGGCAGATGGCTGAGGGTTTTCTTGCGGCTGGGCGACTTGCCGGGAAAGGCCGGCAAGACCATTTCGACCTTGCGACCGCTCTCGACTGCTTGCATGACCCTGGTCAGATGGGGTTCCAGCACCTGCAACGAAAGCTCGTGATCCTGCCCCGGGGCAAGGCTACGACGTCGAAACAGGCATTCGAGAATTTGCTGGGCAATGTTCATGTGCGCGTTGTTCTGACGCTCGAGCACCAGCTGACCGCACACCTGTTGAGCAACGGTGTTTGAACCCTGCATAGACAATCCCTTGTGTGGTGAATAACGGCCATTTTTTGACCGTCAGCAGATATTCCTTACCTGCGGGCGGCTAAATTCCTACAAGTCGTTACGACTGTCAATCGTGGCAATCAGGAATATTGCGGGCTGCACGAGCCCCTCCGGGTCTGCCGTCGGTGAAGCTATCAACCAATGCCAAGCCTACAAAAGCGCTTTCACCATCGGCACACAAGCCAGCTGAAGCCCGGAGGGCGAATGGTAAATTGCTGGTTCGTGACCAACGAAACCGCAGCGCCGGTAAAAATCAGCGGCGTTTAAAGTGGCGTCCAGATTGACTTCCCTCAGCCCCAAATTCCGCGCCAGGCATTCAAGGTAGTCCAAGACTCTCAAGCCAATGCCACGTTGCATGAAGCTCGGGAGCACAAAGAGTGCGCCGATTTCACTCTTCTCCAGATCAAGCATTCCTGTCGCCACCGGCTCACCCTGAATACAGCCCAGATAAAAGTGTTTATTCATCAGGTCGCTATACCCGTCCTTGGCCGCTCCTGCCGTCCAGGCCAGCATTTGCTCCGTGGTATAGGCACCGACGCATTGATGCCGTATCGCTTGAAGGCGAATGTCGAACGCCGTTTGGGCATCGCTGTGCGTGGCGCGTCTAATCTCAAACATTTCATTCTCCATTGGCAATCGGTAGACGGAGAACTAAAAAGCCCCGTCCATTTCTGGCGGGGCCTTGGGTAACTACGTCAAATCCTGTGAACGCGTGACCTCACGGCCCGCCAGAGGCGGTCATGGAGGAGCACATCATGTTCATGCGGGGGATGCAGGTCATGGGTCGATAGTGTTTTGGATGATCCGGGTTGTCAATTTTGAGGGGGAAGTAAATGTGAGAGTCATCCGGCCGTACTGGATGACGGGAATCAGTCCAGCAGCGCGACCTTCTTCAGTAGCTCGTACAGCCCGACAGGAACCAGCGGCGTATCGCCAGTAATACTGTCGAGCGGCAGCCACTTCGCAATAAAGGCAGCACCATCGCTTTCTTGAGCGTTCAAGTGGGGCCGTTCATAGACGCTGGTATCCACGAATTTTGCATCGTAGACCTGCACGATTTCGTGCCCGGGCGTGCCGGCATACGTGAAGATGTTTTCGAGCGTGCCGAGCAGGCGAACATCGGTGATGGATAAACCGAGTTCTTCATCGACTTCACGTACTACGGCTTGGGCGCTGGTCTCGCCAAACTCGATTCCGCCACCGATTGGGCGCATGAATGGCTTTCCAGTAACGGGGTCGTACGCTTCGTTGACCAGTATCTTGCCATCGTGATGGAAGATGCAGAGTGCGAGAGGGCGGATGCGGTGTGCGGTCATTAGGTGAAGTCCATTTGCTTTGATCAAACCCTGTAGCAGGTGCTTCCATTTGGCATAGGTAGTGGCCGCGGACGCAGCCTTCGGCAGCTGCTACAGGGTAGTGTCCGTTTTGATATCAGAAGTTGGCTGGAGTGTTGGCGCTGATGATTTCAGCTTCATCCTGGCCGATATTGCGAAACTTGTGAGGCAGCGTTGTCGGGAAGTAATAGCCGTCGCCAGCGTTGAGCACACTGATCTGCCCATCCACGGTCAGCTCAACCGTGCCACGGGTTACAAGCCCACACTCCTCCCCCTCAGCATGCACGATGGGTTCTTCCCCCGAACTCGCCCCCGGCGCGTATTGCTCGCGCAAAAGCCGCATCTGCCGACTCGGCACCGAAGCGCCGATCAGCAACAACCGCAACCCATGACGCCCGAGATCCGGCTGTTCATTGGCGCGGAACACGTATTGGTGCTCGCGGGGCGGTTGGTCGAAGGTGAAGAAGTCCGCCAAAGACATGGGGATGCCTTCGAGCAGTTTTTTCAGGGAGCTGACGGAGGGACTGACGCGATTCTGTTCGATCAGGGAGATGGTGGCATTGGTGACGCCGCTACGCCGGGCCAGCTCGCGCTGGGACAGTTTGTAGCTTTCGCGTACTAATTTGAGTCGTGAGCCCGTGTCCATGACAGCCTTATGCGAAGAATACTTAAGGGGTAATGGGGGTGGGTGGCGGGCGACTGGTGGCCGCGGATCACGCCGTTTCCCGTCCCGGAACCGTGGAAGGCGGGTATTAAATCACGTTTGTTGGTGTTGCTCAGCAGGTTCGATAAACGGCTATGAAAAAAGCCGGCGGGCCCCTGATGCCGGCGGTCAGGTGCGGGAATTGTGGGAGTGGGCCTGCTCGCGATGGCGGTGTATCAGGCAGCATTGATGGCGGCTGATAGGGCCTCATCGCGAGCAGGCTCGCTCCCACAGTGGTCGGTGTTGTTCGCAAAATTTGTGTATGTCGTCAGTTCCCTTGTGGGAGCGAGCCTGCTCGCGATGGCGGTGTGTCAGTCGACAGAGATGCTGACTGTGCGGCCGCCTTCGCGAGCAAGCTCGGCCCCTACAGGGATTGCGTCTGGCTTAGATACCAAACCGGTCGCGCAGCGCGTAATACGCGGCGCCCATGGCGGTGAGCGGGGCCTGGAAGGTGCGGCCGCCGAGCATGGGCATGTGCGGCAGGGAGGCGAAGGCGTCGAAGCGTTCGGCGTCGCCGCGGATCATTTCCGAGATGAGTTTGCCGGCCAGGTGCGAGCAGGTGACGCCGTGACCGCTGTAGCCTTGCATGTAGTAGGCATTTTTTTCGATGCGGCCGAATTGCGGCATGCGGGACATGGTCAGCAGGAAGTTGCCGGTCCAGCGGTAGTCGATTTTCACGTCCTTGAGTTGCGGGAAAGTCTTGAGGATTTTTGGTTTGATCAGTTGCTCGATGTCGTCCGGCTCGCGGGCGCCGTAGACCACGCCGCCACCGTACAGCAGGCGGTTGTCGGCGGTGAGGCGGTAGTAGTCGAGCAGGTAGTTGCAGTCTTCGACGCAGTAGTTGTTGGTGATCAGGCTGCGGGCGACTTTTTCGGACAGCGGCTCAGTGACGACGATTTGCGAACCGCACGGCATGCTTTTGCGCGTGACGCGGTTGTCGAGGTCTTGAGGCAGATAGGCGTTGCCGGCGATCAGCAGGTACTTGGCCCGCACCACGCCTTTGGCGGTGCGCACGGTAATCGGCTCGCCGTAGGTGATTTCCACGGCGGCGGATTGTTCGTAAATTTTGCCGCCCAGGCTGATGATCGCGGCGGCTTCGCCGAGGGCCAGGTTCAGCGGGTGGATGTGGCCGCCCTGCATGTCGAGCAGGCCGCCGACGTAGTTGTCGCAACCCACTTCGCGCTTGATGTCAGCGGCGTCGAGCATTCTCAGATTCTTGTTGCCATAGCGCTCCCAACTGCTCTTTTGCTCGGCCAGGCCGTTGAGTTGCTTTTTGTTCAGCGCCGCGAAGATGCCGCCGGGGCGGTAGTCGCATTTGATGTCGTACTCTTTGATGCGCGAACGGATGATATCGGCGCCTTCAAAGATCATGCTGCCGAGCACTTCGGCGGTTTTGTCGCCGTAACGCTCTTCAATGACATCGACGTCGCGGCTATACGAATTGACCAGTTGGCCGCCGTTGCGACCGCTGGCGCCGAAGCCGACTTTGGCGGCTTCGAGCACGGTCACGCTGTAGCCTGCTTCGCTGAGGAACAGCGCCGAGGACAAACCGGTGTAGCCGGCGCCGATCACGCAGACGTCGCAGTCCACTGCTTGTTCCAGCACCGGGAAGTCACCGGTGAAGTTGCGGGTGGCGGCGTAGTAGCTGTTTACATGCTTTTGTTTAACAGAGTCTTGTTTCATAGGTTTCTCCGATGGCCGCAAACGCTCGCCTGCGACCGCCGCTGTAAAGGTGTTAGAGCTTGATCCAGGTCGCTTTCAGTTCGGTGTATTTGTCGAACGCGTGCAGCGATTTGTCCCGACCGTTACCCGACTGCTTGAACCCGCCGAACGGCGCGGTCATGTCGCCGCCGTCGTACTGGTTGACCCAGACGCTGCCGGCGCGCAAACCACGGGCGAAGCTGTGGGCCTTGCTGAGGTTGCTGGTCCATACGCCGGCTGCCAGACCGAAGATGCTGTCGTTGGCGATCTGCAGCGCTTCTTCAGCGGTGTCGAAGGTGATCAGCGACAGCACCGGGCCGAAGATTTCTTCCCGGGCGATGGTCATGGCGTTGGTCACGCCGTCGAAAATCGCCGGTTCCACGTACAGGCCACCGGTGTCTGCGAGGGTACGATTGCCGCCGGCAATCAGTTGCGCGCCCTGGTCTTTGCCGATCTGGATGTAGCGCAGCACGTTGTCCAGTTGGCGCTGATCGACGACCGCGCCGACGGTGGTTTCAGGATCGAGGGCGTGGCCTGGTTTCCAGGCTTGCAGAGCTTCCACCAGCAGCGGAATGAATTGCTCGCGAATCGAGCGTTCCACCAGCAGACGTGAGCCAGCGGTGCAGACTTCGCCCTGGTTGAAGGCAATCGCACCAGCGGCTGCTTGTGCTGCCGCACGCAAGTCCGGCGCATCGGCGAACACCACGTTCGGGCTCTTGCCGCCCGCCTCCAGCCAGACGCGTTTCATGTTGCTTTGCCCGGCGTAGATCAGCAGTTGCTTGGCAATCGCGGTGGAGCCGGTGAAGGCCAGCACGTCGACGTCCATGTGCAACGCCAGCGCCTTGCCGACGGTGTGACCGAAGCCTGGCAGGACGTTGAACACGCCTTTGGGGATGCCAGCCTCCAGAGCAAGCTGCGCGATGCGGATCGCCGTCAGTGGTGACTTTTCCGAAGGCTTGAGGATGAACGAATTGCCTGCCGCCAGGGCCGGGGCGAACTTCCAGCTGGCCATGATCAACGGGAAATTCCACGGCACGATGGCGGCGACCACGCCTGTCGGTTCGCGGGTGATGAGGCCGAGTTGGTCGTGCGGTGTGGCGGCGACTTCGTCGTAGATTTTATCGATGGCTTCGGCGCTCCAGCGGATCGCGTTGGCGGTCGCCGGGATGTCGATGGCCATGGAATCGCTGATCGGTTTGCCCATGTCGAGGGTTTCGAGCAGCGCCAGTTCTTCCTGATTTTGCAGAATCAGATCAGCGAAACGAATCAGGACGCGCTTGCGCTCGGCCGGGGGCAGTTTGGCCCAGATGCCGGATTCGAATGTGCGGCGTGCAACCTGCACGGCGGCATTGGCGTCGGCTTCGTCGGTGCTGGCGATGTTCGCCAGGAAGCGGCCGTCGACCGGGCTGATGCACTCGAAGGTGTCGCCGCTGAGCGCCGGGCAGTATTGGCCGTCGATGAATGCGCGGCCTTCTAGTGTGAGGGACTGGAAGCGTTGTTCCCAGTCGCTGCGAGTGTTTGTCATGGTTGTGACTCTACGCAGAGGAATATGTAGTCGCCGGACTAAAGCCGACCAATTAACGATCAGAAAACCACGATTTCCTGTGGGAGCGACCTGTGGCGAGGGGGCTTGCCCCCGTTGGGCTGCGAAGCAGCCCTAAAATCTCAGATGCACCAAAGATCTTTGTGAGTGCTACGCACTCAAACGGGGGCAAGCCCCCTCGCCACAGGTCGCTCCCACAGTTGATGGGTGGTGTATGCAGAGAATGCGTACACCATTTAGCTCATCAAACCGTATGCAAGTACCAGTTGTACTCAAGGTCGGAGATGGAGTTTTCGAACTCGGCCAGCTCGCTTTCCTTGCACGCCACGAACACGTCGATGTACAGCGGGTCGATGTAGCGCGCCATGACTTCGCTGTCGTCCAGCTCACGCAAAGCATCGCGCAGGTTGTTTGGCAGGCTTTGCTCGTTCTGCTCGTAGCTGTTGCCTTCGACCGGGGCGCCAGGTTCGATTTCGTTGGTCAGGCCGTGGTGAATACCGGCCAGTACCGACGCCATCAGCAAGTACGGGTTGGCGTCGGCGCCGGCTACGCGGTGCTCGATGCGCACGGCATCCGCCGAACCGGTGGGCACACGTACCGCAACGGTACGGTTGTCGATGCCCCAGCTTGGCGAGTTCGGCACGTAGAACTGCGCGCCGAAACGGCGGTACGAGTTGACGTTCGGGCAGAGGAACGCCATCTGCGCCGGCAGGGTCTCGAGCACACCGCCGATCGCGTGACGCAGTGCGGCGTTCTGCTCGGGATCCTCGCTGGCAAAGATGTTGTTGCCTTCTTTGTCGAGAATCGAAATGTGCACGTGCAAACCATTGCCCGCCTGGCCCGGATACGGCTTGGCCATGAAGGTGGTGTCCATCTCGTGGTCGTAGGCGATGTTCTTCACCAGACGTTTGAGCAACACAGCGTAGTCGCAGGCCTTTATAGGGTCGTTGACGTGATGCAGGTTCACTTCGAATTGCGCCGGGGCGCTTTCCTTGACGATGGCGTCAGCGGGAATGCCCTGCTCTTTCGCGCCTTCGAGGATGTCTTGCAGGCAGTCGACGTATTCGTCCAGATCATCGATCAGGTACACCTGGGTCGAGTGCGGACGTTTGCCGGACACCGGCGAGCGTGGCGACTGCGGACGACCGTTCACGTTGTCCTGGTCGATCAGATAGAACTCCAGTTCGAACGCTGCGCAAATGGTCAGGCCCATGTCATCGAACTTGCTCACCACCTGACGCAGCACTTCGCGAGGGTCAGCGAAGAATGGCTGGCCTTCAAGTTCGTGCATGGTCATTAACAGCTGCGCGGTGGGGCGCTTCTGCCAGGGTTCGATGCTGAGGGTATTGGGGATGGGAAAGCAGATTCGATCCGAGTCGCCGATGTCCAGACCCAGGCCGGTGCTTTCCACCGTAGAACCGTTGATGTCCAGAGCAAACAGTGACGCCGGGAGGTTGATGCCTTTTTCGTAAACCTTATGAAGACTGGTGCGTTCGATGCGCTTGCCGCGCACCACACCGTTCATATCCGCAATCAGAAGGTCGACGTACAAAACCTCAGGATATTTCTTAAGGAATGCGTTTGCTTCGTTGAGTTGAACGGCACGCAGAGGGACCGACATGATGCACCTATTAGCTGTTAATTATTATGTTCACTACCCTTTCACGAGCCCAGTCAATCCGAAAGGCAAAGTGAAGTCAATAGCGAACACTTGGCCTTTCAACCTTTATTTTCGGGCCTTTTTTGGACACATGAGTGCCAGATTAGTCTTGCGAACCGCGTAAACCCTGAAGATCGGACGTGTAGCGTTTAGAATTTTTTACATGAGAGTTGTTAATTAAAATCAACAAGGCTAAGCTCCGGAAAAGCTCGTTCAAGTGTGAAACTTCGAGGTGATAAAAATGGCATTCAAGCCATTGATCGGCGTTACTGCGTGCATCAAACAGATTGGCCTGCACCCCTACCACGTCAGCGGCGACAAGTATTTGCGTGCTGTCAGCGTCGCGGCTTTGGGGTTGCCAGTGGTCATTCCCTCCTTAGGCGATCTGACCGAAATCGATGACCTGCTCGCGCAGCTCGACGGTCTGCTGCTGACCGGCTCGCCGTCGAATGTGGAGCCCTTCCACTATCAAGGCCCGGCCAGTGCCCCCGGTACGGATCACGATCCGCAACGGGACGCCACCACCCTGCCCTTACTGCGCGCAGCCATCGCCGCCGGTGTTCCGGTGCTCGGCATCTGCCGGGGTTTTCAGGAAATGAACGTGGCGTTCGGCGGCAGCCTGCATCAGAAGGTGCACGAACTGCCCGGCATGCTCGATCACCGGGAAGCGGATCATCCGGATTTGGCCGTGCAGTACGCACCGGCCCATGCGGTGAATGTGCAACCGGGCGGTGTGTTCGAAGTGCTGGACCTGCCGCAGGTGTTTCAGGTGAATTCGATTCACAGCCAGGGCATCGACCGACTCGCTCCCGGCCTGCGCGCTGAGGCTGTCGCGCCGGATGGTTTGATCGAGGCGATTTCGGTCGAACACAGCAAGGCCTTCGCTGTCGGCGTGCAATGGCACCCGGAATGGCAGGTGCTTTCGAATCCCCCCTACTTGAGTATTTTCCAGGCGTTTGGCGACGCATGCCGGCAACGGGCGGCGCTGCGTAATACGCGCTGACTTCAAAAAGCATTCAACGATTTAACTGCCCCCGTGAGTCTGGCGGGCGTGCCTTTGCGCGCCGGTCGCTCACGTAATAGATGAACCGCAATAACAACAAGTACGACCAGGCAGCCAGGATGGCGGTGCCGAATAAGCCCGGCCGGTACGGGCCAGTGATTCAAATGCAAATCCCCTTGTGGGAGCGGGCTTGTGTGGCGAGGGGGCTTGCCCCCGTACGATTGCGAAGCAATCGTAAATCGGTCACCGCTTTCTGATTCAAGATCGCGGCGACTGATTCAGGGGCGCTTCGCACCCCAACGGGGGCAAGCCCCCTCGCCACACAAGCCTCGCTCCTAAAGGGGGTCGCGTTATGACTGGCACCGTACGGCTTGGGCTTGCAATCAACTACTAAGTCAGGCCGCGTTGGCCCGACGACTGAAACCTGTTGGGAGTTTCATATGGCAAACGCCTCCAGCATCTACAGGAAGGCTCTTGAAGGTCACCAGGCACCGAAAAAGGTGTTGGTGAAAGTCGACCGCGTCACTAAGAAATTCGACGAAACCACCGCCGTGGACGATGTGTCCCTGGAGATCCATCAAGGCGAAATCTTCGCCCTGCTCGGCGGTTCAGGTTCGGGTAAATCGACGCTGCTGCGCATGCTCGCCGGCTTCGAGCGCCCGACCGAAGGGCGTATTCTGCTCGACGGTGTCGACATCACCGACATGCCGCCGTACGAACGGCCGATCAACATGATGTTCCAGTCCTACGCCCTGTTCCCGCACATGACGGTGGCGCAGAACATCGCCTTCGGTCTCAAGCAGGACCGTTTGCCCGCCAGCGAAATCGATGCCCGTGTCGAAGAAATGCTGCGGCTGGTGCACATGACCCAATACGCCAAGCGCAAACCGCATCAGTTGTCTGGCGGCCAACGTCAACGCGTGGCGTTGGCCCGCTCTCTGGCCAAGCGGCCGAAGCTGTTGCTGCTCGACGAACCGATGGGCGCGCTGGATAAAAAGCTGCGCTCGCAGATGCAACTGGAATTGGTGGAGATCATCGAGCGGGTCGGCGTCACCTGCGTGATGGTGACCCACGATCAGGAAGAAGCCATGACCATGGCCGAACGCATCGCGATCATGCACCTGGGCTGGATCGCCCAGATCGGCAGCCCGGTGGATATTTATGAGGCGCCGGTCAGCCGCATGGTTTGTGAGTTCATCGGCAACGTGAATGCCTTCGACGGCACGGTGGTCGAGGATCTGGAAGGTCACGCGATCATTCACAGCCCGGACCTTGCGCAGAAGATTTACGTCGGCCACGGCGTGAGTACGTCGGTGCAGGACAAGTCGATCACCTATGCGATCCGCCCGGAAAAAATGCTGGTCAGCACCCTCAAGCCCGAGACTCGCTATAACTGGTCCGAGGGCAAGGTGCATGACATCGCCTACCTCGGCGGCCACTCGGTGTTTTACGTGGAATTGCCCGGCGGCAAGATCGTCCAGTCGTTCATGGCCAACGCCGAACGCCGTGGCGCACGCCCGACCTGGGACGATCAGGTCTACGTGTGGTGGGAAGACGACAGCGGCGTGGTACTGCGCTCATGAGAACCTTTAATCAGCAGTTCCTGCGCCTGGTGCCCAGCGGTCGCAAACTGGTCATCGGCATTCCGTTCCTGTGGCTGTGCCTGTTTTTCCTGTTGCCGTTCTTCCTGGTGATGAAGATCAGCTTCTCGGAAGCGGCCCTGGCCATTCCTCCCTACTCCGAGATTTACACCTTCGCCGAACAGAAATTTCAGCTGCTGCTGAACATCGGCAACTACTCGCTGCTGACCGAAGATGAGTTGTACATCTCGGCTTACTTCGGCTCGTTGAAGGTCGCGTTTTTAAGCACGCTGATGTGCCTGGTGATCGGTTTTCCGATGGCCTACGCAATCACCAAGGCCAGCAAGGAAACGCAGAACGTTCTGCTGTTGTTGATCATGATGCCGACCTGGACCGCGATCCTGATTCGCGTCTATGCGTGGATGGGCATTCTCAGCAACAACGGTTTGCTCAACGCGTTCCTGATGTGGACCGGGCTCACGTCGCAGCCGATCGAGATCCTCAATACCAACACGGCGGTGTACATCGGCGTGGTCTATGCCTACCTGCCATTCATGGTGTTGCCGCTGTACGCCAACCTGGTCAAACACGATCAGAGCTTGCTGGAAGCCGCGTCGGACCTGGGTTCGAGTAACTTCAACAACTTCTGGAAAATCACCGTGCCGCTGGCCAAGAACGGGATCATTGCCGGGTGCATGCTGGTGTTCATTCCAGTGGTCGGTGAGTTCGTGATTCCGGAGCTGTTGGGCGGCCCGGAGACCCTGATGATTGGCCGTGTGCTGTGGCAAGAGTTCTTCAACAACCGCGACTGGCCGGTGGCATCCGCGCTGGCGGTGGTGATGCTGGCGATCCTGATTGTGCCGATTCTGCTGTTCAACCGCAGCCAGGCTAAAGAGATGGAGGGACGGGGATGAAACGCTTCGGATTTTCAAAGTTCATGCTGATTTTCGGCCTGTCGTTTATCTACCTGCCGATGCTGATTCTGGTGATCTACTCGTTCAACGCCTCGAAACTGGTGACGGTATGGGGCGGCTGGTCGGTGAAGTGGTACGTCGGACTGCTCGACAACACGCAACTGATGGGCTCGGTGGTGCGCTCGCTGGAAATCGCCTGCTACACGGCGATTGCCGCCGTAGCGCTGGGCACCCTCGCCGCTTTCGTGCTCACCCGTGTGACGCGTTTCAAGGGTCGTACGCTGTTTGGTGGTCTGGTGACGGCGCCGTTGGTGATGCCGGAAGTGATCACCGGTCTGTCGCTGTTGCTGCTGTTCGTGGCCATGGCGCAGTTGATTGGCTGGCCGCAGGAGCGTGGCCTGGTGACGATCTGGATTGCGCACACCACGTTCTGCGCAGCGTATGTGGCGGTGGTCGTTTCAGCGCGTTTGCGTGAGCTGGACCTGTCGATTGAAGAAGCGGCCATGGACCTGGGCGCGCGGCCGTTCAAGGTGTTCTTTCTGATCACCATTCCGATGATCGCACCGTCACTCGCAGCGGGCGGGATGATGTCGTTTGCCTTGTCGCTGGATGATCTGGTGTTGGCGAGTTTCGTCTCTGGCCCGGGTTCGACGACCTTGCCGATGGAAGTGTTTTCGGCGGTGCGTCTGGGCGTGAAGCCTGAGATCAATGCCGTGGCCAGTTTGATTCTGTTGGCAGTGTCGATCGTCACGTTCATGGTCTGGTACTTCAGCCGCAAGGCCGAAGCCACTCGCAAGCGGGCGATCCAGGAAGCCATGGACCAGACCGCCAGCGAGTCGTGGCAGCAGCCGAAAAAACAGCGGGTCGAAGCGACGGCTTAGTGCTGTTGAGTTAAATGAAGTGAACACAAAACCTGTGGTGAGGGGCTTGTTGTGGTGAGGGGGCTTGCCCCCGTTGGGTCGCGAAGCGGCCCCCAAACCTGCAACCGAGGTGTATCAAGCACACCGAATTCGCTGGTTTACGACTGCTTCGCAGCCGAACGGGGGCAAGCCCCCTCGCCACAGCAAGCCCTTAGTCACAGTTTTTGTATTCACTGCACTTTTGCTTTGCGTATTTGAACAAAAAAGAAAATGGAGTTGTACCAATGAAAATGTTTGGCAGGACTCTGCTGACACTGTCCTTATTGGGCGCGATGGCTACCGGTGCCCAGGCCAATGACAAGGTATTGCGCGTCTACAACTGGTCGGATTACATCGCCCCGGACACCGTCAAGAAGTTCGAAGACGAGACCGGCATTCGCGTGACCTACGATGTGTTCGACAGTAATGAAACCCTTGAGGCACGCTTGCTGGCCGGTAAATCCGGCTACGACATCGTGGTGCCCTCCAACAGTTTCCTGGCCAAGCAGATCAAGGCTGGCGTCTATCAGCCGCTGGACAAATCGAAGCTGCCGAACTGGAAAAACCTCAACCCGGTGCTGCTGAAAAACGCCTCTGCCAGCGACCCTGACAATGGCCACGCTTTCCCGTACATGTGGGGTTCGATCGGCATCGGTTACAACCCCGCCAAGGTCAAGGAAGTGCTGGGCACCGATGCGCCGGTGAATTCCTGGGACTTGCTGTTCAAACCGGAAAACGCCGCGAAGTTGAAAGCCTGCGGCATCAGCTTCCTTGATTCACCGACAGAAATGCTCCCGGCCGCCCTGCACTATCTGGGCTACCCGGTGAACGCTCAGGACAAGGCGCAGATCGCCGAAGCCGAAGCGCTGTTCATGAAGATTCGCCCGTCGGTGGCATATTTCCATTCGTCGAAGTACATCTCCGACCTGGCCAACGGCAACATCTGCGTAGCGGTCGGTTACTCCGGCGATGTGCTGCAAGCCAAGGCCCGTGCCAAGGAAGCTGGCGACAAGGTGAAGATCGAATACAGCATCCCGAAAGAAGGCGCCGGCAGCTTTTACGACATGGTTGCCATCCCACGGGACGCGGCCAACGTCGACAACGCCTACCTGTTCATGAACTTCCTGATGCGCCCGGACATCATCGCCGAAGTCACCAACAACATCGGCTACAGCAACGCCAACGCAGCAGCCACGCCATTGGTGGATGAAGCCATTCGCGATGACCCGGGTTCGTATCCGCCGCAAGCGGTGATGGCGACGTTGTATGCGATTCCAGATATGCCGATCGGTATTCAGCGGGTGATGACCCGGGGCTGGACGCGGGTGAAGCTGGGTAAGTGATTAAAAATCGAACACAAAATATCTGACTACCACGGACCAAAATGTGGGAGCGGGCTTGCTCGCGAAGAGGCCATCACATCCAACATCAATCTGATCGTCCCCACGCTCTGCGTGGGAATGCCTCCACGGACGCTCCGCGTTCGGCTCTGGAAGGGACGCGGAGCGTCCCGGGCTGCATTCCCACGCAGAGCGTGGGAACGATCAGTGGCAAGGTTTCAACCATTTTCCGTTCACGCAGCGCCTTACCACCGCTGCACTCCTCTCAGAAGAACGGTTTCACCTGGCTTCCTCGGTTAAGGTGAATTTCGGGCGCCCTCGGGCGCCTTTTTTTGGTGTGGGGTCATGCACAAACCAGCGGCCATTCCGCCAGCGCCCGGTACCGCCCTTTATGGGATTCGAACAAGGTAAAGCGGTCAGCACGCAGGAAAAACTCTGGCGGCGTCGCAGATTCAGGGACCGGCGCCCGGTAGTCGCGCATCAGGGTCAAATGCGGGCGAAATTCTCGCCGGGTGTCTTCAAAGCCAAACGGCAACATGGCCTGCTCCAGCGCATACACCAACCGTAGCAACTCCGGTGCTGCCTGCTCGGGCGCCAGCAACAGAACCCCGGAGCGACGCCAGACTTCCAGACGATCAAGCACAACCGTCAATGGCACGCCGGGCATCCGCACACTGGCAGCGGCCTCGCAGACGCCCGCTATCTGCGCCATCCCCACCGTGCCGAGAAACAGCAGCGTCAGATGAAAGTTTTCCGCCGGCACCGGGCGCCCGACGTTGAGCCCCAGCGCGCTGCGCCATTGGGCGATGGCCCGGCGTTGTTCGGGGGCGCAGTTGAGGGCGAAGAACAGCCGTTTGAACGGCTCACGGGATTCATCGCTCATGTCTGCCACCTCAAGGCTTCGGAGTCCCTTTGATTTTACAAAGGGATACCACGCCAGCAAGTGCATTTCTGGCACCACCCGGCAGGCGCGTTATAGTTGAAGCAACCGAATCGACGGGAGGGCGCCATGCGTCAGGTCATCAGCAAAGAGCCATGGTGGGCTGTGCCACCCAAGCCCGGCCAGGATGAATCCGAGCTGGAATGGGGTTGGCTGGTTCACTACAACGAAGGCGAGCCGCGCTTCGAGTTCATCAAGGAGCGGCCGTCGGACAGCCAGATTCGTAACCGCAAGAGTTGCAGGACCACCCCGACGCCGGAGTGATCCTGCGACGATGTTCAGGCTTTGACGAGCATCTCGAAACCGCCAAAAATCGCCCGCTGGCCGTCGAACGGCATCGGATTGACGTCCGGCTGCATCCGCGGATCGCTCATGAGTTTCGCCATCCCGGCATCACGGGTGGCCTTGTCCGGCCAGACGATCCAGGAAAACACCACGGTTTCGTCTTCCTTGAGTTTTACTGCCATGGGAAATGAGGTCAGTTTGCCATCGGGCACGTCATCGCCCCAGCATTCGGCGAGGCTGAGTGCGCCGCTTTCCTTGAAAATTTCGGCAGCGGATTGTGCGTGTTGCTTGAATTTTTCGCGGTTGGCGGTGGGTACTGCAGCGACGAAGCCATCAACGTAAGCCATGATCGTTCTCCTTCGGGTTATGGGGTGATCTGCTGGGTAGTCGAATCAACGTGGCTAAAATCGACAGTTCCTGCATCCAGACCGACCGACGGTTCAACGGTCTCCTCCAGGCTGCCCTCGATCTGCCTGGCCATGTACAGCGTTCCGGCCATGACGCCGGTTGCGGGGTTATCCACCAGCTTCACCCATGCCTTGTCGAACGAATTGCCCAGGCTGCTGCGGATCAACGCTTCGCTATCGGGCCGGTCGTTGGCCTGGATAATTGCGCGCACCCCCGCCACCCCCACGGAGATCAGCGCACCGGCCGCCTTCCCCGCCATTGCCGCCACCGCACTGGCCGCCCCTCGCGGGGCCATTTCGGCTTGTATTCGCTTACTGGCACGCTTGGCTACCGGCGCCATGCCAGCGTCCGTCGAGGCGATGCCCTTCTCGCCGCCCGCCGTGTGGATCTTCTCGATCAACGCCAGATAGGCCGGCAATTTGCTCAGTTCGGCATGCACCACCTGATATAGCGAAGCGTCACGGGCAGGCGGCGGGCCCAGTGAAATGGCCGGAATTTTCTGGATGCGACCGTTGAGCTGCGCCATTGGCACGCCATGACGTTTGGAAATAACTTCGAGCTGCTGCCCCATCAGTTGCACATAAAACTCTGTCGCTTGGCCGAGGATCGCGTCGGGATCGATCTCCACCGCCACTGGTTCCAGCACGCGCCGGTGATATTGCTCCAGCAGATAGGCCGCCAGGCGTTTGGTCGCCGCATCCTGCTCGTCTCCGGCATTGATGGCGTACCAGCTGACTTTCATCGACAGCCATTCCTGGGTCCAGTAGCTGCTGAACCACGGAATGAAGACTTCTTCGGTTTGCTGATAAACCCGCGTGCGCCAGTGCTCCATGGACCCGCGGGCGTAGACCCTGGCCTGTTCGGTGGCCTGTTGCGAAGCGGCGACAATCTCCCGGTCCACCTGCTGCCAGGTGCTCTGGGATACCACCACCGGCACCACGATTACCGGGGCACGCGTGGGCGTGGCGCATCCCGCCAATATCACCAACACAGCGACGATCAGCGAACGCAGGTTCAAGATCGCGGGATCCTACAGACTGCGTCGAACGGAGTGTCCGACGCTAAACAGCGTACTGATTTGAGTATAGGTCGGGGGCGGGCGTGGCGAGGGAGCTTGCTCCCGCTGGGGCGCGGAGCGGCCCTGAAACCTGCCACCGCAGTGGTTCAGATATAACGCAGGTGTCTTTTATTGCGACTGCTTCGCAGCCGAGCGGGAGCAAGCTCCCTCGCCACAATGGATCACTTGGATCCCTAATCCCCTGCGCAGATCACCATCATCATTCACATCAATATTCACCATCGCCGCGAATGCCTTCCGCAAAAAAACCATCAGGTGCAGGATCAATCTCATCCCTATCTAAACCCCGCACCGGAGGGGCAAATCATGTTGATCCATCTCCTGACCTGCCTGGCCCTGACGGCCGTTACCCTGACCTTGTTTTCCCGCTTCGTGCTGGATATCGGTCAAACCGAGGAACCGAAATCATGATTCATTCCGTCAGCCTCGCCGTGAGCTTCCCGGTGTTCGGCAGCAACTATTATTCGCAGCAGGTCGTGTCTCGCAAAGCAGTCGCGCTGGTGTTCGATGAGCACTTCGAGGCCTTGCTGATGCCGGCAGCGGCCAACCACTTCAGTAACGAAGTGGTCGGGCTCAACGATCAGTTCCGCTTTTTGAATGATGTGCTGGTTGAGCATCTACTGGAGACTGAAATGGCTCAGCATCCGTCGCGGGCGGGACAAGCGTTCACCTTCTGACACGCAGGGTGATGCTGTGATGGCTGGTCAGCGTGGGCCGCCACCGGGACCACCACCGAAACCTCCATGATGGCCACCACCACCACCACCACCACCACCACCACCACCACCACCACCACCACCACCACCACCACCCGGCGGGAAGAACATCCAGCAGCCCGACAGGGACGACAACAAAGCGAATACCAACGCCACTTTTACAACTCTGTTCAACATCATTACTTCACTCTCTGTTTAGGCGAGAAAAACAACCTTTCTCGCCCTTTCAGACAGTGTTGACCGGGCTTTGAGCACCGTTTCAATGTAAAGAATGGGTAATGGTTGTATCGAAAATGACTCATATTCCACAGCGATTTCAGGGGCCGGCGTTATAGGCTATTTCCGACTGCCCCTCTGCGGCACAGCCCCAAACCTTTCTCAAACTGCGACAGACACGCCCGCTGCCTCTGCAAGAATTCTGATACAAAGCCGGGTGCTCACCGGTCGCCGCTCTCAAGAATTCGATCAGCAGACATGGAAAACTCACTCTGGAGTAGTGGTTGTAGGGCTGTCCATCGCGACGAACCCCTCAACTTTTTCCGCGCAGGCGAAGTTGTTCCATTCGCGCACCGCGGTACGACCCGAAACTTGCGCCGTAAAGGCTTATTCAGGCCGGCGCACCGCCCTCACCTTCCCGCTGTTGCCGCCGCCACAGAAAAACCGGTCGTGGCCATCGAACTCAAGTCCCGAGACCCCGACGCCAACCGGCATCTGGACGCTCTCCAACACCTCGCCCGTAGCCGGGTCGACTCGCCGCAGCTCACTCTCGTCACCCTCCCAGGTGCCGTGCCACAGATCGCCCTCGACCCAGGTCACCCCGGTGACAAAGCGGTTGGATTCGAGCGTGCGCAGCACTGCCCCGGTCTGGGGGTCGACCTGATGGATCTTGCGCTCGCGATACTCCCCCACCCAGAGTGTCCCTTCGGCCCATGCAAGCCCCGAGTCACCACCGCCGCCGGGCGCGGGGATGGTGGAGAGCACACGGCCGGTCTGCGGGTCGATTTTCTGGATGCGATCCTCGGCGATCTGAAACAGGTGCTGACCGTCGAAGGCTGTACCGGCATGGGCGGCGACATCGAGCGAGCGCAGCGTTTTGCCGCTCGCAGGATCCAGGGCGTTGAGTTTGTCGCCGGAGGCAAACCAGACCTGCCGGCCGTCATGGGTGACGCCATGGACGCTGTCGACGCCTGGGAAAGGACCGTATTCGCGGATGATTTCGGCTGTTGAATGTTTCATGTCTTGCTCCTCGTTCACTGACTGCATTCACTGGGTTGGTGAAGTGGATGCTAGTCATTGGGCAGCAACCCTGTGAGTAACAATACCGTCGCGAATCCCGGAACCTGCGGGGTCATCCAGCGACGGGCCCGGCCATGACCGAACGACTGCACCTTGCCCGCAGCCGCCAGCGTGTCGAGGGCTCGTTGCACGGTGCGCTGACTGGCGCCAAGCGCCAACGCCAGGGCCGAACTCGACCATGATTCGCCGTCAGCGAGGAAGGCGAGCAGTGTCGCATGCTGCTCTTCGACAGGCCGCGCCAGCACCACGACGTCACGCGCATCCTGCGGCACCAACGCAAACCCTCGCGGGGTCGCGACGACATCGGCGATCAGGTGCAGCGCCGCGCGCAGCCGCCCGAGTTCGACGCGCAACCGCGCGCGATGGGAGTCATCCGCGAACTTCATCCGAAAGGCGCGCGCAATCAGCGTCTCCCTTGGCACGTCGGCGGGCCACGCTTCGCCCAACGCCCGGGCGAGCGCGAAGAGCACCGGCCGCCGGGCGAGTGAAACCGCCGAGCCTGCATCGCGCACGACATACCGGCAGGCGTCCACGACCAACTTAGGGGATGCCAATAACGCTTCAATCTCATCGAGCAGCAGCGGCTGTTCCTGGCCGCCGACAATCAGCCGCGCCGCCGGTGTGTCGAGGATGCGGGCGGCGCTTTCGACCTCGGCCGTCAACGCGGGGATAGCGGCATGTTGTGCGGCACGCTCGGCCCGTTCGAACGCAGCGCGCGCCGTTTTTGTTTGCAGGCGACGCATCGCAACGCCTGCCACGACCAGTTCGTAGGCTGCCCTCGATGCGGGTGGTAACGGCGCTGGATCAAGCTCGGCGAGCCGATGTTCGGCCTCGTCGAGGTGCCCGATCAGCAGTAAGCGTCGGATCTCGAGGTACCGCGCATGGGCGGCGTTGACCCAGTCGCCGTGCGCCTGAAGCGTCGCCCGCGCGGCGTCGAGTGCCTTGGTTGGCCAGTTCAGGTCCCGCGAGGCGAGCGCGATCTCGGCCTCGGCGACGACACATCGCGCCCGGGCCAACGCCTCTTTCGGCCCGAAAGCACGTGCGGCGCTGCGCACCAGCGCCTTCGCTCGCACCAGGTCGCCCAGCTGCGCCATCGCGATGCCGCGAAGCGCGAGCGCAGGTGCATCGTCGCGCAAGGCGATACGGTTCAGCGCGCCGAGGGGGTCACCTGCCGCGAGCGCACGCGCCGCCGCCGTGATCAGCGAATCCATCTGAAGCGCACCACCTGTCACCCCCACCGTCCGATGCCCGCTGATCAGTCTATCTCACGACCGCTTAGCCGCACGCCGATCCGCTATGGGAGCCGCTTACTTGATCCGGTAGTGAAAGGTATTGCGCACGGCCGGCACCGCAACCGCGTGGCCGTCGACGATTTTCGGCTGGTAACGGAAGGTGTTGGCGGCGGCCAGCGACGGACGCATGAACAACGGATGGCAACCGTCCAGCACCTTGGGGTTCTCGATGTGGCCTTGGGGATTGACGGTGTATTCCACGGTGCAATCGCCTTCGATGTTTTTATCCAGCGCCCGTTGCGGATAATCCGGCGCTTCCTTGCTCAGGGGCAGGTATTGGCGGCTGTCGGCAGCCACTTGGGCAGCCTGCTGACGTGCGTGTTCGGCGGCCAGGCGCGATTGTTCGGCGCGTTGTGCCTGCTCTTGGGCCTGGCGTTGCTGCTCGAGGTCATGAGTGCGCTTTTCTGTCTCCTGACGCTGGCGTTGTTGCTCGGCCTGGCGTTCGCGTTTTTTGTCTTCGACGCGTTTGCGCGCAAGAACGGCCTGTTCAAGTTTTTGCGCCTGGATCTGCGGATCGATAGCAGGTTTGACAGGGTGGATGGGCGCCTCGGCTACCGGTTCCGGCGTCGGCGCCGCTACCGGTTCAGGCGCCTGTGGCTGCGGCGTCGGTGGCAGCATTACCAGTTGCGTTCTCAACACCGCCGGCTGTTCGATGGTCGGTTTCTCCAGCGACCAGCCATGCACCAGCAACGCCAGTACGATGGCATGCAGCCCTACCGCCAGGCTCGCCGCCAGACTGTTTTTCCAGAACCCGCTGCGGGCAGCGTCGCGCAACGTCATGGATGGACTGGGCATGATCATCGTTGTCATTGCGGGGCCTCGGTTACCAGCCCGAGGTTGCTCACACCGCCCTGCTGCAGTGCCGCCATGGCTGCGACCACGCTGCCGTAACCGGCGTCCTTGTCGGCGCGAATGTAAACCTGAGTGTCACGGCGTTCGGCAACAATCTGCGCGACCTTGGCGCGCATCTCGTCGAGCGCCACCGCACTGTCGGTCTGGTGCTGCGTATCCAGTTCACCGCCGAGGTTCCAGTGGTAGCCGCCCTCGGCCTTCACCGACAGGGTAAGGATTTGCTGGCGAGTATCGGTGGCCAACGCTTCACTGGCGACTTTGGGCAGTTCGATCTTCACGCCCTGGGTCAGCATCGGCGCGGTGACCATGAAAATCACCAGCAGCACCAGCATCACATCGATGTACGGCACCACGTTCATTTCGGCCTTGGGCCCGTGCTTGCGTTGCGGTCTGACGAGCATCTGCATTCTCCTCTCAGGCAGCGACGGCCAGGTTCATCGGCGTGCCATGCAAGGTGCGATGCAAGCGCACCTGCAATTCATTGCCGAAGGCGTAGTAGCGGGTCAGCAGGGTTTGGCTGCGCGCCGAAAAACGGTTGTAGGCGATCACTGCCGGGATGGCGGCAAACAGACCGATGGCCGTGGCGATCAGCGCTTCGGCGATGCCCGGGGCCACGGTGGACAACGTCGCCTGCTGCACCTGGGACAGACCGAGGAAGGAATTCATGATCCCCCACACCGTGCCGAACAGGCCGATATAAGGGCTGACGGAACCGACCGTGGCGAGGAACTGCAAGCCCTTCTCCAGGAGAACTTCTTGCTCGCTGATGGCCACGTACAACGCCCGTTCAACGCCTTCGAGCACCACATCGGCCGCGTTGCCCGCGTGCTGCTTGAGGTGGCTGAACTCCTGAAACCCAGCGTGGAAAATCGGCTCGACACCGGCTTCGCTGTCAGTGCTCTGTGCGGTTTCGCGGTACAGCGGCAACAGGTCCGCAGAGCTGCGAAAGCGTTGCATGAAGCCGTTCAGCTGCCGCTCGCGACGTTGCAGCACACCGCTGCGCTGGATGATCAGGTACCAGCTGAGCACCGACGCCAGCAACAGGATGAGCATGACGGCTTTGACCAGCAGGCTGGCGTCACTGATCAAGCCCCAGATGGTCATGTGTTCCAGTGTCGCTTGCATGGTGAAACTCCTTGTCTGGCGCTCTCGGGCCGTCGATGCGCGACGGCCGTTGAGCTATTCGATGAAATAGTGATGACAGGTTGATGACTGGCGGATCAGGGCAGCTTCAACGCCTTAGTGACCTCGGCCCAGGGCACGAATTTGAAGTTCTGGGTTTGCTCGGGCATGCGTTTGCGTCCGTCCTGCACCACCAGCATGCCGTGGCTCCAGGGCCCGCCGAGGTTGGCCGAGGTGACTTCCAGGCCATCGGTTTCCGAAGCGCCGTCGATGCCCGCCGCCGCGTTCAGCCCGACGCGGAATGCACCGCGAGACGCGAACGGCGGTTCGGCATCGAGCACCACATAGCTGTCGTTGCCCTGGCTGGAGATCACCAAATAGTCCTGCGCCGCGCTTTGATAGAGCGCCAGCCCTTCCACATCCGCCTGCAACTGCGCACCGACCTTGATCACGCTGCTGAGCGTCGCCGGTTGATCGGCGCGGGCGTCCACCGCCCAGACGCCGACATCCTCTTCACCGAGAAACAGGCGCTGGCGCTGGTCGTCGGCGACGCAGCCTTCGGGCTGGCTATCGACCTTGAACTGGCGCACCAGATCACCCTGTACGCGGCCGTTCGGCGCGCTCAGGCGGTATTGCAGGAAGGTGCCGTCCTTGCCGTTGGCGATCGCGTAGATTTCGCCGCTGGCCGGTTGAAACAGGCAGATGCCGTAGATGTCTTTGAGCGGCGTGGGGATCTCCCCGGCTTCGCGCAACTCACCGCTGGTGCGGTCGATGCTGAACAGGCTGAGGCTGTTGTGATCGCGATTGCTCGCCACCGCGAGGTCGACGGCCTGCTGACCGAGCTTGAAATTCGGCCGTATATCGACGTTGTTCAGTCGCCCCACCGGCAATTCCTGCAGCAATTTGCCTTGCAGGTCGTACGCCATCAGCCCCTGCTTTTTATTGGTGCCCAGCACCCGACTCAGGGCGGGTTGCTGCGGATGAATCCAGATCGCCGGATCATCCGCGGCATCGCCCTGGCGCGCCACCGGGTCGCTTTGGCTGATTGCTTTTACGTTCGCCAGCACCGGCGCCAAGGGCACCGGCGTAGCCTGCCAGTCGAGTTCACCCTGATACAGACGACCGTCGTCATCGTCGCGCAGCAGTACTTGCATGCCTTTGGCCGTCGGGCGCAGGGCGAGATTTTCCGGCTCCTTCAAGCCTGGCAGCGCCAGTGTGGCCTGAGCCGTCCAGCGTTCGCCCTGCTGCTGATAGAGATGCAGCTGCGCGGCTTTCGGATCGAGTGCGACGATGCCACCCGGCACCAGGGCCATCGCACCCGCGGCCTGTTTGATCTCGCCGAACGGTTCGCGCATGGCCACCGGTGAGCGCGTTACATCCGCTTCGGCATGCGCCGGGTAGGCCCACCAACCGACGTTTTCCTCATTGACCACCAACTGATTGGCCGCATCGTCGACCTGGCAAAACTGTGCCGACGGCGGCAGCGGCAGACCGCGCACCCGTTGCGGTTGCGGGTTCAAAGTGGCGCCGTTGCCCACCAGCCATTGCTCACCCTTGCCCTCCTCGCCCACCAGAAACAGGAACAGATTGCTGGCTTCGTCGTGGTACAGGCACAAACCGTTCACCGGGTAATCCCGCGTCGGCAGGTACACCGGTTGCCCCCAGTCGCGCTTGGCCGGATCGAGGCTGACCAGCACCGCTTGTTGACGGGCGTTGTCGAGGCTGGCCACCAAGACGTGTTGACCGGCGGCGCGGCTGTCCAGGCTGCGGAACGAACCTTTCAAACGCGCCAGCTCTTTGCCCTGCGCGTCGAGCAGCAGCAAGCCGTCACGCTCGCTGGCGGCCAGGCGTTCGGGGCCGAGGTCGGCGGGCAAAAACGCCACTGCGTCGACCGCTAGGTTCGGCGCCCAGGGTGTGAGGCTCAGGTTCGGCGCGGCCGCCATGGCCTGGCCGATGGTCAAGCTGATCAGTGTGGTCAGCAGACCGTGTTTGGGTAACCACGAAATACTCATGAACAGGCAAAGTCCTTGTCGTGCATCCATCACGGCGGCAGCACCGGGCTGCCGCCCCGGGGCTTAGAAGTGGGTGAAGGTCAGGCCGAGCTTGTAGGTCGGGCCGTATTCTTCGTATTGGCCGTTGTAGGAGCGGTTGCCGGTGTAGACGAAGTACGGCTCGTCGGTGAGGTTCTGCGCCTCGAAGCTGACTTGCAGGTTTTTGGTCAGCGAATAGCGCGCGCTGAAATCGACGAAGGTCTGGGCATCGACGTGCAGGTCGTGGGCTTTGTCGTTGATCGAGGCCAGCTCAAAGAGGTAATCGGACTTGTAGTTGGCCGACAGACGCAGGCTCAACTTGTCGTTTTCCCAACCGAGCATCAGGTTGCCGACGGTGTCGGACTGATTGGGCAAATCGATGCTGCGCTTGCGGTTGATCCCGCTGGCGGCGTCGAAGCCTTCGATCTCGGCATCGGAGCGGCTGAAGGTGGTGTTGGCGCCGAGCAGCAGGCCGTTCCAGGGCGCTGGCAGCCAGTCGAATTTCTGCGAGTAGGCCAGTTCCAGGCCATAGAGTTTGGCGCTGTCGCCGTTGGCAAACGTGTGAGCCTCGGAGAAGTCGGCCCAGGCGCCGGTGCCGGCCAGGTCGGTGTTGTAGACGAAATTCTTGATGTCTTTGTAGAACACAAACGCCGAGACCGTGCCGGCATGGCCCATGTAGTGCTCGATGCCCAAGTCGAGGTTGCTGGATTCCAGCGGCTTGAGGTCCGGGTTGCCGAAGCTCGCCTCGTCATCGTCGATGACAAAGCCCGGGGCCAGTTGGCCGAAAGTCGGGCGCACCACGGACTTGGTCCAGGCCGCGCGCACTTGGGTGTTCTTGTCCAGTTGATAGCGCGCATGCAGGCCCGGCAACCAGTGGTGATAGCGGCGTTTGGTCTCGGTGGACTGGAACTCGCCGTCGGTGACGCCGGTGCCCTTGGCTTCGAACTCGGTGCCTTCGTAGCGCATGCCGGCAATGAAACGCCAGTCATCGATATCGATGGTGTTCATCAGATAGCCGGCGTTGATGTCTTCGCTGATCTTGAAGTCGTTGACCCGCGATTCGGTCTCGTCGTAGAAGTCCGCCTGATTCAGGCCTCCGATCAACTGCTTGATGGCGCTGCCACTGATGCCCGGGCCGAACTGGCCGAGGCGGTAATCGACGGTGCCTTTCTGGAATCGGCTGAGGTTGAGCTGTTCATCGCTGAAACCCAGATCATCGAAATCTTCATACACCCAGGCATCAAGGTTGTTGTCTTTGTTGCGGCGGCTGACCTTGCCGCCGAATTTGACCTGGGACGCATAGCCGCTGAGGTCGTAGTCGCGGGCCAGGTCCAGACGCAGGTTTTTCTCGGTGTCGGTGGTTTTCTGTTTTTCCCACTCGACATTGTCGAGGCTGAAGTTGCTCGGGTTGTAGAAGCCCTGACCGATGATGGGCCGCGGCTTGTCGTTGTCGTAGAAACCGCTGTCGGCAAAATCGTCGGTGCCGTTGAACGCGGCGTTGGCGATGTGGCCCGGGCTGTCTTCGCTGGAGCGGCTGTAGCCGGCCTGGCCGCTGAGGGTCCAGAGGCCG
Source organism: Pseudomonas sp. TE12508 (assembly GCF_056279485.1). NCBI lineage: Bacteria > Pseudomonadati > Pseudomonadota > Gammaproteobacteria > Pseudomonadales > Pseudomonadaceae > Pseudomonas > Pseudomonas sp. TE12508. The sequence continues at coordinate 32,298 of NZ_JBWCCN010000026.1, forward strand.
AACATACGCTCGCCGCCCAATACGTAGGACTGGATTTCCTGGGTCTCTTCCCGCTGTTTGAGTTTGCGGGAGCCTTCGGCATCGCCCAACTCCCCCGCCGCCAGCGGGTCGGCGAATTCGAGGCTGGTGGAATTGCGCGTCTCGCTGTCCTTGTAGCGGCTGTACAGGGTGCGCAGGTAATAGCTGCTGAAATCGTCGGGTTTGTAATCGAAGTTCAGGCCCCCACCAGCGCGTTCACGGCTGATGTCGTAATCGCGTTGCTCGAACTCCTGCAATTTGGCGCCTTGCTCGAAGTCCCAGGCGCCGCCGGTTTCGACGTTGTCCGAGCCGAAGTCGCGCTTCTGCCAGCTCAGCGCCGCAGCGACGCCGAAGTTGTCGATGCCGTCGCCAAGGCTGAAGCGATCACTGACGGCGCCGGAAAATTTCGGGCTGGTCTGGTGGGTGTTTTTGTCGTAACTGGCTTCGCTGCTGCCGGTGTAGAACAGCCCTTTGTGATCGAAGGCCGAGAGGCTTTTCACATCCACGGTGCCGCCCAGGGAGTTGGCGTCCATGTCCGGGGTCAGGGTTTTGATTACCGACAAGGACTGCACCAGCTCCGAGGGCAATACATCGAGGGCCACGGCCCGGCGCTCGCTTTCCGGCGAGGGTACCAGCGTGCCGTTGATGGTCACGCTGTTCAGATCCGGTCCGAGGCCGCGCACGCTGACAAACCGCCCTTCGCCCTGGTCGCGCTCGACGCTGACTCCCGGCAGGCGCTGCACCGCTTCGGCGACGTTTTCGTCCGGCAACTGCGCCACGCCATCGGCATGCACCACGCTCTTGATGCTGTCGGAACTGCGCTGTTCCTTGAGCGCCTGATCGATGCTCGCCGCCTGGCCCACCACTTCGACGTGTTCAGTGTTCGCCACGGTTTCGGCGGCGCTCAGGCGTTCACTGGCGATCGCCATGGCCAGGGCGGTGAGCGTGAAACCGACCACTCCTGCGGTGCTGCTGCGCTTGTACATGAATGTCCTCCCCCAAGAGTCCGTTAACGCCAGGCAAGAGGCCCGGCAACTGGGAGGGCACGCTAGGGATGGGGGATGACGGTTCTGTGACAGGGGGTGGCGGAAGGTGCGGTAAACCGGGGTTTTGCCGGGGTTCGGGGCGGGAAGTGAGCTGAAATGACTTGTTCCGGCTGACAATGCTTCTGTGGTGAGGAGGCTTGCCCAACTGTCGCGCAGAACCTGTGGGAGCGGGCTTGCTCGCGAAGACGGCGGCACAGTCAACATTGATGTCGACTGACACACCCCTTTCGCGAGCAAGCCCGCTCCCACAGGTTCTGCGCCAGACAGAAAACCTCGTAGAACCATGAGCTGATTCGACCTCACACCCCCGTCACCCGACTGTCACAAACATCTGCTGTGCTGGCGCGCATTGCTTCTTCGCCAAAGGATCGCGGCCATGTTCTCAGTGCTCAAACCCCACCGTTGGAAACTCGCCCTGCTGCTGTTGGCCGCCAACCTGGGGTTGCTCCTGCATCTGGCCTGCGGCGAGGTGAAACCGGTCAGCGAATGGGTCTGGCTGGACATCGTCGGTGAAGGCGGTTCGGCGCTGCTGGCGTTGGTCTGGCTGGGGTTGGTACTCAAGAGCCGGCCGGCCGGGCGCGTCACCAATTACCTGGCGCTGGGTTTGAGCGGGATCTTTTTTTCCTGGTGGATCGACAGCCTCGACGAGTTCATCCGTCTGCCCGACAGCATCACCTGGGATCACTGGCTCGAGTCCGGGCCGATGCCGGTCGGCATGATCCTGCTGACCATCGGCATTTATCACTGGCACCGCGAACAACTGGCAATCAGCGCGCAGATGGAGAAGCGCGAGCGGCTGTTCCGCGAGCATCGATTATTCGACAAGCTCACGCCGTTGGGCGGCGCCGATTACCTCAAGCGCCAACTGGCCGGCAGCCTTGAGGAAAGTCACGGCCAACAACAGCCGTTGTCGTTGTTGGCGCTGGACCTGGACAACTTCTCGGCCATCAATCAGGCCTTCGGGCATGCCGAAGGCGACGCCGTGTTGCAAGCGGTCAGTCATTTGCTGCTGCTCAACCTGCGGCGCCAGGACTTGCTCTGTCGACTGGCCGGCGACCGTTTCGTGGTGCTGCTGCCCAATACGGGCGAGAGCCAGGCACGGTTGCTAGCGCTGGAACTGCAACAAGCGGTGCAGGGTCTGGCACACAAAACCCGGCTGCATGGCGAACGCTTGCAACTGTCGGCGAGCACGGCGGTGGTGATGGCGCTGAACGAGTCGTCGGACGCCCTGCTCAAGCGCCTTAACCTGGTGCTGGCCCGGGCCAAGCAGCCTCTGGCCAGAACCGCTTGAGGCCCGGTCCATGACCCTGAAAACCACGTGGTACGAAACCGACAGCCGCTTCATTCCCGGGCATTATCAGCCGGCAACCCTGATCGATCTGGCGCTGTCCCGGGACATCGACAGCCATCGTCTGCTGCGCGGCACCGGGCTGTTTCATGAAGACATTCTGGCTGGCCAGACCCGCCTCAGCCCCCAGCAGTTTCTCGCATTGATCGGTAATAGCCGACGTCTGCTGGATGCCGACGACAGCAGTTTTCTGTTCGGTCAGCGCCTGCTGCCCGGCCACTACGGCGCCGCCAGCCACGCCCTGCGCCATGCACAAAACCTGCACCAGGCACTCGACACCCTGGTGCAGCAACAGGCGCTGCTCAGCCCGTTAATGACGCCGCGGTTGGTGCTGGATGAAAAACACGCCTATCTCTATTGGCTGGACAGTTGCGGGGCCGGCGAGCAATGGCGTTTTCTGCTGGAAGCGAGCATGACCTCGCTGGTGGCCATGAGTCGCGCGCTGAGCGGCCAGCGTCTGCCGTGGGAGTGCAGTTTCAGCCATGCCGAGCCCCGTTATGTCGAGCAATATTGGGTGCATTTGGGCGAGCACACTCAGTTCAACCGACCTCTGGACCTGATGCGCATCCCCCGGGAATTTCTCGCCCAGCGATGGCCCGATGCGTCGGCCACTGCTGGTCAGGTCGCCCGTCAGGAAGCTCAGGGGCAACTGGAGCAGTTGGGCTGCACGTCGAGCTTTCTCGACTGCCTGTACCGCTATTTGCAGCGCCACGTGCGCCACACCCCAAGCCTGGAACAAGCCGCCCAGGCCTTCGCCATGAGCCCTGCCACCCTCAAGCGCAAACTGCAAAAACACGACACCGGTTTCCAGCAGCAGGTAGATTTGGTGCGCAAGCACGTGGCCCTGTACCTGTACCAGATCAAGGGGTTCAGCAACGAAGCCGTGGCCGAGTACCTGAGCTTTAACGATGCGGCAAATTTTCGTCGCTCGTTCAAGCGCTGGACCGGCAGTACACCCAATTTGATCCGTCAGTTGTTCAATCCCGGCTGAAGCGTTATGCGATCGGACCGATCGTCGCCTCGAAATGACGGTCAAGCCCTTCGCGTGGAGCAATACTCCACAATGAGCTGAGAGAGCGCCGCCACAATCGCCTGATCCGCTTCAGCAGAGGCAAACAATCGAAACTGCGCATCCGGCAAATCCGGCAATCCTTGCTCCGCACCCAGAGCCGCCAGTCCCTGCCCCAATTGACTGACTGTCATGGGCGCCACCGCGAAACCAGCCAGCGCCGCCGCCCGCAGCCCGGCGGTGCTGGTGCATGACATCGCCGTACGTTGGGCGATCCCCGCCTGAGCCAGCCGCCTCAGTGCGATCTCACGATAAGGACAGGGCTCAGGAAACAGCGCCAGCGGCAACGGTGTCGGTAACTGGGTGACGGGCTGCGCCGACCAGGCCCACACCAGCGGTTCTTGCCACAGTAGCAACCCCGCTTCGCTGGTTTCGCACAGAGAACCGATGACCAGCTCAAGATCGCCTTGCTTCATCAGGTTCAGCAACGTGCCAGGAATGCCCACCTGCACGTCGATTTCCATGCCCGGGTACTGCGCCGCGAAATCCTGAAAAGCCCGCAGCAATCGCGGTTCGACAAAATCCTCCGACACCCCGATCCGCACCTGCCCGTGAAACGGTGTGCGCGTCAGTTGCGCCCAGGCATCACGGTTCAGCGCGAGGATCGTCCGCGCATAAGCGATCAGGCGCTCGCCATCGGGCGTCAATTGCTGGGAACGGGTCGTACGCGTCAACAGCGGTTTGCCGACCTGTTCTTCCAGTCGCCGCAAGTGACCGCTGACCGCAGACTGGGTCAGGTGCAGCTTTTCGGCTGCGCGACTGAAACCGTCTTCATCGACGACGGTGACGAATGTTTTTAACAACAGCACATCGAACATAGTTCTATTCGTGATTAATGGCCTGCTTATTCACGATTTATATTCCAAATAAAACTATGTTGCAATGATTCAACTTCCCCGCCCGAGACACGCCATGACCACCCTTCTGCATATCGAATGTTCCCCGCGCAAACAACGGTCAGCCTCCCTTGAAGTCGCCCGCGGCTTCATTGCGCGCTATCAAGAAAACACCCCGGATACCGAAATCATCACCCTCGATCTTTGGAATATGGTTTTGCCGGAGTTCGACGAGCTGGCAATGGACGCCAAATACGCCGGGCTCAATGGCACGCCCTTGACCCCGGCGCAGCAAGACGCCTGGAACACCTTGAAAGACCTGGCCGGGTTCCTGCACCGCGCGGACGTCCTGGTGATGTCCGTGCCACTGTGGAATTTCAGCATTCCGTACAAGCTCAAACACTTCATCGACCTGGTGTCGCAGAAAGACATTTTATTCAGCTTCGACCCGGAACGCGGTCTGGAAGGCATGCTGCACAACAAAACCGCCGTGGTGATGTACGCCCGCGGCCTGGATTTTTCGGCGCAGTCGATCACGCCAGCGGAGCGCTTCGACTTTCAGAAGCCCTACGTGGAAGCCTGGCTGCAATTTATCGGCGTGAGCGATGTGCACTCGGTGATTGTCGAGAAAACCATCCTGGGGGAAGACGTTGACCTGAGTGCGCGCAAGGCCGCGACTCAGCAGGCCATGAGATTGGCAGATAGTCTCATGCTATAAACTGACCGCCCCTTTACCACCTCAAGCAAGAGAACCCTCATGGCAAATCGCGACATTACCTTTCTCCCCGACCCGGACCCGGAATCCATCTCCTCCGACGTCGCCGGTTTCGGCGGCCTGTTGGTCTCCACTCAGATCCCTACCCGCGCCGACGGCAGTCTGGAACTGGGTGGCATCGCCGAGCAGAGTGAATGCACTCTGCAAGCGCTCAAGGTAGCGTTGGAGCTTGCCGGCAGTTCCATGGACCGGGTGCTGCATCTGACCATCTACCTCACTGACATGGCCGATCGCGCCGCCTTCAACGAAGTCTACAAGCGCTTCTTCGCCAAGCCCTGGCCGGTTCGCGCCGCCGTTGGCGTGGCCTCTCTGGCCGTCGAAGGTATGCGCGTGGAAGTCACTGCGATGGCGGCCAAGGGCTGAATCTGCGGACTGGTGGCACTGCTCCAGCGAGCGGCCGCCACTGCATCACTCATTCCCAACGGCAGGTTTGCGCCGTCAGGAATGAGTGATGCACGCAGTGTTTATTTGACCAGCCGTTTTTCCTTGGAAGGCCTGTAGCCAAAGTACGAGCTATAGCATTTGCTGAAATGACTGGGCGACACAAAGCCACAGGCAACCAGCACGTCTACCTGAGACAGCTCTGTGTGTTGAAGGAGTCGACGCGCTTCGGTGATGCGCAGCTCCATGTAATATCGCTGCGGCGTTGTCCCGAGTTGCTCCTTGAACAAGCGTTCGAGTTGTCGCCGGGAACGGCCCGCGTAGACCGCCAGTTGCTCCAGCTCCAGAGGCTCTTCGAGGTTGGCGTCCATCAGCTTGACCACCTCTCGCAATGGCGCGCTCACACAAATATTTTCAGCCGGTTTGATGCGCCGGTAGCGAGACTCCTCGAAAGCAAGAATGTCCTCGATACCCTCGACCAGGGCTTTATCGTGCAGTTCCTTGATCCAGTCCAACGCCATATGAAATGCCCCAGAGGGACTGGACGCGGTGAGCCGGTCTCGATCAATCACATAGGGCTCACTGGTGACGTGCGTCGCCTTGGAGATTTCCGCGAGTGCGGGGCGATGTTCGGGGTGAATGGCGCAACGGTATCCATCGAGCAAGCCTGCGCTGCCCAGGAACCATGCACCATTCCACAACCCGGCCAGAATGACACCCTGATCTGCCGCCGCTCGCAACAGGCTGATGAGCTCATCAGTCGCCTTCAGTTCTGTCCTGTAACCGCCGCAAATGACCAGCAGGTCCAGGTCGTGAATGGCTGAAGAGTTGATACGTGCATCCGGCCGAATGACCAGGCCCAGGTCGCTGACGACCTCCCCCTCATTCAAGCCGAACGTTCGGGAAGAGAACAATCCGGGGCGTAGAAGATTCGCGGTGACAATCGTGTCCAGCGCTTGCGTGAACGCGGGCAGCGAGAAATGCTCGAGCAGCAAAAAGCCCGCCCGAGTCATTCGAGCAGGCTCGCCAGGGTTTTCATTCAGATAGCGGAGGTTTTTCCCCTTCATGCCTCCGCTGAATTGACGTCGTTCGATCAATGTTCGACCCACTCGGTTACGTTAGCCAGTCTGTCATTTGGTGCGCTTATAAGGCGTCATGCTACCTGCACAAGCTCACAAAGCCCTAGGGGTCGTTCTCAATTAGTGCGCAAAAGCGAACAAAAAAAACGACAGATGGCAATGGCTGAAAACGGCAAGCATTGAACCGCGTCATAAGGCTGAAAAACCCGAACTCCTTCCATACCGCTGAATCCAATTTATAGGCCAATGGAGGTAAGCGAAATGAACAATGATGACCGTGTGAATGACGACGAATCAGAAACGACCTCGAACGTCCCGCCTACCGATACGTCTGGCAAACCCGACGATGTGGTCGAAAGCGAGCTTGAGGACAGCGACAGTGACGCCGAAGGTGTGAATCAAACTCACACTCAGGAGCTGGAGGCTGAAGAGCTCAGGCGAAAAATAGCGGAGATAGAACGCAAGGTGGCGGACGGTAATTAGCGAAGGGGCGAGGCCTTCGGATCGCCTGTCGACGATGAAACTTGCTCAAGTCACAGAGGAAGCGAACGGTCTTGAATGACTCGTTTCATCACCAGGGTGGATGTCAGGCGCTGAACGTTAGGCAACGTGGAAAGGCGCTCATCGTAAAGCTGCTGGAACGCTGGCAGATCTCCGGTGACGACATGGAGAAGGTAGTCCGGCTCTCCAAAAAGCCTTTGAGCCTCCACTATCTGGGGGATCGCCTGAAGCGCCACCTCGAATGCTTCAACCGCCCGGCGATCTCCCTCGCGAAGCGTCGCAAACACCATTGCCGAAAAGTTAAGGCCGAGCGCGGCGGGAGCGAGCTGTGCGCGATAACCCAGAATCACGCCTGATTCCTCCAGGGCACGCACCCGACGATGGCATGGGGACAGGCTAAGACCGACCCGCTCTGCCAGCTCAGTCACCGACAGGCGCCCGTCCGCCTGAAGCTCGGCAAGAATTTTCAGATCAATCCTGTCCATATAGAAGAATCTCCCTCAACGCGATATCCAGACGGGAATAATAGAGAAAATATTCTAGCCTGTTTCAATTATTCTTTCCGTGAACTTTATGACTGATCGTCCGTACTTTTTGAAAAAAGTCGGACCGACTCTCAATGTCTGCGAGATAGAAACATGCAAGTACCCGTTGAAATAAGAAGGTGGCGAATATGACCCTTAGTGTTCTCGCCGCATTCTGGGCTGTGTCGTTTTTGTTTGTGATTACACCGGGGGCGGATTGGGCGTACGCGATATCGGCGGGGTTGTTTGGGCGTGTCGTGATGCCCGCCGTGGCCGGGCTGTTGATCGGGCATTTAGTCGCCACGCTAGTCGTGGCGGCCGGTGTCGGCGGACTTGTTGCGAGCAACCCCATTGCCCTTTCGGTGCTTACCGTGGGCGGTGCTGGGTATCTGCTATGGCTGGGCATCAACATGCTTGTGCATCCCTCGGTTCCTCGCGCGGGACAAGTCCAGGAATCCGCCTCCTGGGCGCGCTGGACCTTTAAAGGGCTTTGCGTGAGCGGCCTCAATCCCAAGGTCTTTCTGCTGTTCCTGGCGTTATTGCCTCAATTCACTGACCCGACAGCCTCTTGGCCGGTGCCGATGCAGATCATCGCGTTAGGCCTTCTCCACGCGTTCAGTTGTGGTGTGGTCTATCTGCTGGTGGGTTTCGGCTCTCGAATCGTGTTGCAGGCACGTCCCGTAGCGGCTCAAGTGGTCAGTCGGCTTTCGGGAGCGGTGATGGTCATTATCGCGGTGCTGTTGTTTATCGATCAGATTTTGCGCTGATCGTTTATTCATCTCGGAGGAAAAGATAATGAGTGACACCTTCTCGCCTTACGGCAACAACGAAGTGTCGAATGTGAAATCACGTATCCGGATTCCTCATCTGCAACAGATGAAAGTGCGGGGTCAGAAATGGGCGATGCTGACTGCCTACGACATGTACACGGCCACGATTTTCGAAGAGGCCGGCATTCCTGTTCTGCTGGTGGGCGACTCGGCATCCAACAACGTCTACGGTTATGAATCCACGCTCCCCGTCACGGTTGACGAGCTTATTCCACTGGTACGCGCCGTCACCCGATCAACCCGTAGACCTTTGGTGATTGCCGACCTGCCCTTCGGCTCCTACCAGGCCTCTGCCGAGCAGTGTTTCCACACCGCCGTGCGCTTCATGAAGGAAGGTGGCGCCCATGCGGTGAAAATCGAGGGTGACGTTGAGATGCTGCCGCAAGTCGAGAAACTCACCCGCTCGGGGATTCCGGTAATGGCTCACATCGGCTTTACCCCGCAAGCCGAGCATCAACTCGGTGGCTATCGTGTTCAAGGACGAGGTGACAATGCGCAGCGACTGATCGAGAGTGCCCGCGCCTTCGAGACCGCCGGCGCCTTCGCGCTGCTCATTGAAATGGTGCCCGCTGAAGTCGCTGCACGCATCACTGCCGCCGTTTCGATTCCTACCGTCGGCATTGGCGCCGGCAACGGTTGTGACGCTCAAGTATTGGTTTGGCAGGACATGGCGGGGTTGCGCACCGGGCCTCTGCCCAGGTTTGTCAAACAATACGCCGACATGCGGGGCGTGCTGCTCGGGGCCGCGCGCGACTTCACCGGCGATGTGCAAGCGGGCGACTTTCCAGGGACCGAGCATTCCTTCTAGTCGACAGTACAAGGGACTTCAATGAAAAGCTTCAGACAGCGCGCAGCCGAAGGGCTTCAAACAGGTGACAGCTTCACCCTCTCCCGCTGCTTCACGCAGGAAGATATCCAGCACTTCGCGCAGATCTCCCGCGACTACAATCCGGTGCATTTCGATGCGCGTTTCGCCGAAGCCCGACGCTTTAAAGCGCCGGTTTCTCATGGCCTGCTGACGGCCAGCCTGATGACTGAAATCGGCGGCCAGATTGGCTGGCTGGCCTCAGCGATGACATTCCACTTCAAGCGCCCCGTTTATCCAGGGGATACCGTCACTTGCCATTGGCTCATCAAGGACATGGATGACAAAGGTCGTGCGACGGCGGTTGTCACGATGACCAACGAGGACGGCATTACCGTGCTGGAAGGAGAAACCAGCGGCGTTTTGCCTGGCCCGCAGGAGCGGGAAATCATGAGGCAGATGCTGGCCGAGGGTGATCCCACGAATGGGGTGGCGCGTTCTGATAGATGATCGCCATGGGTTGAGAGCTGCCCTTACTTAAACCGGCGGTTTTCGGCCAGTTTCTGCCTCTCGCCACGGGCAGTAACCGGCCAGAAGGGGTCAGTCATTTGTCTAAAAGATTGCGGTAGTGAAACGGGATAATTACACCTGCTTTCTAAGAACGCATACCCATCCAGATTACCGCTTCAGTCCATGCAGTCACCATCGGTGTCAGTACCCTGAACCAGGGATCGCGCACATCAATCTGCGCTGCTGAGTGGTCATGATGGTGCTGCTCCTCCTCCACAATCGAAGTGATGGCCGCCACCGCGTGGAGATCGATATCGCCCAGCACATCAAGTTGATGAGCCAGGTGCTTGAGCACCACACTTTCAACCGCGACGGTAGTAGCGACAATGGCTTTGCGGCCACAGATGCCAGTAACCAGACCCAACGCCAGACCGCCGATGCCACACAACCAATAACTACGGCAGCGGGGATAATTGCGACGTTGCAGCTCCTCCTGAAAAACCGTTCGATGGCGGCGCTCGTGGGAGAGGAACTCCTTGAGTTCATTCACCATGCCCGGGACGAAAAGCCTAGCCATAAACAACTGTCCACTGTAGATACAGATCGCGCCATGCTCGCCCGCATAGTCGACCTTCATCATGCGGTTGCCGAGGTCTTCGCCCTTAGCCGTGTAGTCTGGTGAATTCACATTGAGATTTCTTGTTCGAGGGGCTTGGTCATCGGGCCTGTCCTTGCTCTTGAGCCAGCATCGTGCTGTAACGCCAAGCAGATAAGCAAGTGAGTTCGCAAGTCGGCCCTGGTTTCCACGGTAGAAAAGTACGCGTTTGAGATTGAAATCTTTACATTGAACGAGGATTCCGGGCTCAGATTTCGCGTAGCGGCGCGCAAAAAAGGCGTTTTCAGCGGTCAGGATGCGGGCCGTCTGGAAGAACCGACTTTTTCAATAGAATCGGCCAATAGCGGCCCTTCGCGGGCCTACAAAATCACGGCCGATTCAATCTCACTTCCGCGCAAGACTGGGGTTCAGGCCACGTATCAAGTCAGCCTGAACCCACGATACATCCGAGCTAAATCAGTCAACGGTTCCGCTGGTAACCACAGTGAATTTACGGCTGAATTCAAGTACCTCACAGACCCCCGTGTGCCCTGCCGGAATCGAAACAGCATCGCCCGCCGTCATCTCGAATCGTTCCCCTGTATCCATAGTGATAGCAATGCGTCCTTCGATCAGCACGAAAGCTTCATCATTGTCGAAGCGCCAATCGAACTTCGAAGGTTGTGAAGTGAAGAATGCCACGACTTTGTATGGAGTTTTCACGCCGACAGTACGAAGAAGTTTCATCCGGGTATCGGGATTGCCTTCGATCACATCATCACCCAGCGGGTATTCAAGCCAGCCGTCGGGTGCGTTCAGGGATGCCAGCGCTACGGAGTCGATCGGGTTGGGAAGCGTAGGACGAGTTGTCATTTTTTTGTTGCCTCGTATCGGAAGAGGTGGATAGCGGCTATGACAAGTGGCATAGTCGAATCTCAGACTACACCAGAATATGACGGATGGCATAATTTTCAGATGAGCACTTCTACGCGTGACCGAATGATCGTTGGGGCAGCGGATCTGCTGCGCCGTAAGGGCATGACAGCGACCAGCATGCGTGAGGTTGTGCGCCACTCGAACACCCCTCGCGGGTCCATCGCCCACCATTTCCCCGGCGGTAAGCGCCAATTACTTGAAGCTGCTGTTGAACATGCCGGCCGGGAAGTCAGCGAGCCGCTAACACTGCTTTTGAGCAAACATGGGCCAGTGAAAGGTATGGAACTATTCGTTGCTTTGTGGCGAAAAATGCTTGAAGAGACAGCTTTCCAGGCTGGCTGTGCGGTGTTGGCCGTAGCGGTTGAGCAGTACACGTCCGACCAGCGCGGGGAGTCTGCTCCCGAGCTGGAAGCGCAGATCCAGCAGCAGCTTCTGGATCAGGCCAATGCAATCTTCGGGGAATGGAGAGAAATCGTTGCCGGAGCTCTACAGCAGGCTGGAGTGACTGCCGTCCGCTCGCATAGTCTTGCACTGTTGGCAATTGCTTCTATCGAGGGGTCCGTGGCTCTCTGCAGAGCTGCGCGTAGCGCGACGCCGCTCGATCTCATCTGGCAGGAGCTTAAGCAGAGTTTTGAGCGGGAGCTAGCCTAGACACCAGCGCCAACGGGCTCCAACTGACGGAGCCCCCGGGCGGTCACTGCATCGATGTAACTCGGATCGCCGTAGATCCGAGCCAGCAAAATTGCCCCCTCAAAATCGGCTACGAGTTGCCGCGCCAAACTTTGCGCCTCAGCTTGACTGTGGGCGACGCTATAGAGCTGGGCGAACGCCGCAGTCCAGTCATCCAGAAAGCGCCGGATCGGTCCCATCAGCTCTGTCTTTCCATAAGTGGCATCGACCGCAACGACACCCATGAGACAACCAATAGAGTCGTCTTGAAAGAGCCTCTTTGCCTTGCGCCCCATGCGTGTGAGTCGTTCTTGCACATCCAGGCTTTCATCGAACGCGATGGAGAACAGCGTCTGTTTCAATCGCTCGTGCGTCCAGTCCAGCACGTCCCGCAGGAGCGCTTCCTTGTTGGGATAGTGGTGATAGAAAGACGCCTTGGTCAGGCCGCATGCAGACGACAACACATCCATAGTGGTGCCGTGGTAGCCAAAACGTTTGAAGGTGTTGGCGCAGCGCTGCAGAAGCTCATCACGTGGAATTTTCAGTGGGCGCACGGGCAACTCCTACTCTAAATCATGCAGATTGATTCTACGTCATAAGCGTTGGTGTCTCAATTTGACGGTTACCGAATGTTTGTTTAGTTTCTAGTAACCGAACGTTCGGTAGGTTACTAGGCTTGCCTGAAGAAACAGGCAACACCCTCTCATACAACCAGGAGATGCCTCCAATGAGCGAAGCAAACAGCGGTCCGGGTCGCGTCACCCGAGAGCAGCGTGATCATCTGTTCCTTATCGGCCTGGACCGGGCTGGCAAACGTAATGCTTTCGATAGCGCGATGTTGAACGACCTGGCTCTAGCCTTGGGCGAATACGAACGCAACGATGAGATGCGTTGCGCCGTCGTGTTCGCTCACGGTGCGCACTTCACAGCCGGACTCGATCTGATGGAGCTGACGCCGAAGCTGGCATCGGGTGGCTTCAAATATCCGGATGAAGGCATCGATCCATGGGGCGTCTCGAAACCGCGCCGCACTAAGCCAGTGGTACTCGCCGTGCAAGGCACTTGCTGGACCGCCGGCATCGAACTGGTGCTCAACGCCGACATCGCGATTGCCGCCAGCAATACCCGCTTCGCCCACCTGGAAGTACTGCGCGGCATTCCGCCGTCCGGTGGCTCCACCGTGCGCTTTACCCAGGCTGCAGGCTGGACCAACGCCATGCGCTACATGTTGACCGGCGAAGAGTTTGGGGCTGACGAGGCGTTGGCCATGCGTTTGCTGACCGAGGTCGTTGAGCCCGGCCAAGAGCGGGTGCGCGCCATCGAATATGCCGAGAGCATCGCCAAAGCGGCACCGCTGGCCATCAAGGCCACGCTGCAGTCGGCTTTCCAGGCGCGCGATGAAGGTGATGACGCTGCACTCTCCAAGCTCAACGAACTGCTGTTCACGCTGATCAAGAGCGAAGACGTGCGTGAAGGCGTCATGGCGATGATGCAGAAACGTGCACCGGTATTCAAAGGCCGTTAACGGATAAGTCAGGGGCAAGAAATGCTGCAGTGCCAAGCACCATTGGAGGAGTTCAACCTCCTCGTTCGCAAGGTTCTTCAGCTTTCAGAACTGTTGCCTCTGCTTCCAGAGCACCACCCTATCGACGCCGGCCTGTTCTGGGCCACTCTGGAGGTCGGTGCCGAACTCACCCAAGAACCGCTGCTGCCCCTGAAATCGAACCGATCCAACTCCGCCAAGACAGACCGCAGATGAATCGCACCAGAAAAAACAATAAAGAACTGAAGCTGGTCAGCACCCTGCAGGATAGCGATGAGCTTCCCGACCTCGGCGTCGCAACCATCGATGAACTGCTGCATCGCAGCGCAGCAAGGACTCCTCATGCGCCGGCCCTTTCCGCTCTGGGTGCCAGCATCAGCTATGAGGAACTGCAGAATTTGAGCGCTTCGGTAGCGACCTGGCTGATCAATCAGGGACTGCAACCTGGAGCTCGGGTTGCCATTGCGTTACCGAACATGCTCGCCCATCCCGTGGCATGCCTGGGGATCATCCGGGCAGGCTGCACCGCCGTGTGCGTGAACCCTTTGTATACGGCGCAGGAGCTGGCTCAAGTTTTCAAGGACAGTGAGGTCAAAGCCGTATTTCTCTTCGAGCCCATGAGCCTGGGTGTTCAGCATGCCATGCGCGAGGCTGGTGTAAGCATTGCCGTGCGGGTCGCCCCTGGCGACTTGCTGGGCTGGCGGCGCCCGCTAGTCAATTGGGTGGTGCGTCGACGCCTGAGTGCTGAATCCGTCCGTGTCGAAGGTGCTATTGCCTGGCGAAGGGTCGTGGCGACTCGTGCTTGCGGTCTAACCAAGCGCTCGCCCATAACGGCCGAGCAGACGGCTTTCATGATCTACAGTGGCGGTACGACAGGCCAACCGAAAGGCGTGCCGATCACTCATCGGGCGCTGCTATTCAATGTTGCCCAGCAATGTTCAGCTCTTCGACTGCACCTTCAGGGCAAGACCGAGTGCGACTACGTACTGCTGCTGGCCGTGCCGCTCTACCACATCCTCGGTCTGGGCAATCTGTTCTTCACCTTGGCCAAGGGCGGCAAAGCGGTGTTGGTGATGAATCCACGCGATACCACGGCGTTTGTCAAAGAATGGTCCCGGCACCGCGTAAGCAGTTTCCCCGGCGTCAACACCCTCTACAACTCGCTCCTGGAGAATGAAGAGTTCCACTCGCAGGACTTTACCGATCTCGCTCTCTGCCTCGGTGCGGGCATGCCGGTCAGCGAGTCCACGGCCAAACTCTGGCACCGGATCACCGGCTGCCATATCACCGAAGCCTACGGGATGACAGAAACAGGACTGATTTCCTGCAACCCGGCCGGACGCTCACGCCCCGGCTCGGTAGGTTTGCCAGTAGCGGGAATTGAAATTTCCCTACGCGATGACGCAGGCGACGAGGTCACCATTGGGGACGCAGAAATCTGCGTACGCAGCCCAGCCGTCATGGCCGGTTACTGGCGACGGCCTGAGGAAAACACATCTGCATTCACCCGTGATGGCTTCTTTCGCACAGGGGATATCGGTCTCTTCGACCCGGATGGCTATCTGCGCCTGGTCGACCGCAAGAAGGAAATGATCATTTCCTCGGGATTCAAAGTCTTCCCCTCGGAGATCGAGCGAGTTCTGAACGCTCACCCTGGGGTGATGGAGTCGGCGGTCGTGTCGGCCCCTGACGAGAAGGCCGGAGAGATACCCATCGCCTACGTCGTTCGTCGCCAACCCTATCTGGAGGAGATCCACGTGATTGCACACTGCGAGAAGCATCTGGTCAGCTACAAACGTCCTCGTCGCATCATCTTCCTGGACGACTTGCCCAAGAGCAATGTGGGCAAGATTCTGCGCAAAGAACTGGTCGGTGCAAAACCGCAGGAGTTTTCTCGGTGATTGATCAGCTCACGCTAGTGGCCGACGACGGCTACCGCCTCGCCGCCATGCGCTATTCAGCACAAGGGGCATTGAAGGGCAACCTCATCATGGCGGGCGCAACGGGTGTACAACAGCGCTTCTATCGCCGCTTTGCCGAGCACGCCAGCAAGCAGGGCTTCAACGTCATGACGGTCGATTACCGAGGTATTGGAAAGTCCAGACCCAAACGCCTCAAAGGTTTCGAGATGTCATATCTGGATTGGGGATTTCTCGATCTGGCGGCCGTCGTCGAACACATGGACGATGGTACGACTCCCCTGTATTGGATCGGTCACTCCTTTGGTGGGCATGCTCTGGGTCTGCTGCCGAACCATCATAAGATCACTGCAGCCTACTGCTTCGGTACCGGTGCCGGATGGACTGGGTGGATGCCCAAATTCGAGGCATTCAAGGTTCGCTTGCTGTGGTCGGTCATTTTGCCGCTGATCGTCGCGCGCAAGGGCTATATGGCCTGGAGTCTGCTGGGAATGGGCGATGACCTGCCACTCGGTGTCTACAAAGATTGGCGACGCTGGTGCGCCTTTCCTCATTATTTCTTCGACGACCCGTCAATGGCTGCTATCGCACAACTCTATGCAGAGGTGCGCATACCCTGTGTGTTCTCCAACGCCGTAGATGACCCGTGGGCCCCGCCAGTGTCACGCGATGCGTTTGTAAAAGGCTATTGCAATGCAGCAATACGCACACGGGATCTGCAGCCTGAATCAAGGAAGAGCCCGATCGGTCACATGGGCTACTTCCGCCCATCTGCCATACCGATTTGGAACGAAGTACTCGACTGGCTCGCCGCTCAAAAATCCGCAGCTGCGACTCAGCACTGTCTGGCCGAGGCCTGAAAACATGAATTCACTGGCACCTCATTCGAAATTTTCGGAGTCCGCAACGACATTTCGCACCTTGGTGGAAAGCCGGCGAGCTGCACGCCAGTTCACGGCTGAAGCAGTCCCCGAAGCGATCATCCGAGACTGTCTGGAACTTGCGACGCTGGCCCCCAGTTCCTGCAACCTGCAGCCATGGTCTTTCCAAGTAGTGCGTGATCCAGCCTGTCTCCAACAACTGCAGTCGGTTTGCCTTGGACAAAGTGCCGCGAAGGCCCCCTTGATCATTGCTGTTCTGGCACGAACGGACGCTTGGGAGCAGGCCTGTGCGGACGTGCTCAAACTATGGCCTGAACCTGCGGTGCCCAGAGTAATTGATCAGTTCTACAAGAGAGCGGCTCCCTACCAGTACAACCAGGGCTGGATGGGCTGGCGTGGTTTTATCAAACGCCAGATGGTAAGGCTGCTCGGTTACAAGCGGCCCATCATGCGCAGCCCCAACAGTCTGGCGCAAATGCAACTCTGGGCGGTGAAATCGACAGCGCTGGCGGCACAGAACCTGATGCTGGCATTCCAGAGCCACGGCTACAGCACCTGCCCCATGGAGGGCTTCGATGTGAAGCGCTTGCACAAGGTATTGCCCCTTTCTAAAGACGCTATTCCCATCATGCTACTGGCGGTGGGAATGCCGGGAGAGCGTGCGATTCGTAATCCCCGATTACGCTTTCCTCTCGGCCAAAACGTGACGTGGCATTGACCCATCCCAACGGCTGAAAACAACAAGAGGACTACCCGTTATGGCCTTTCTTGAGATCGAATACGAAGTGCATGGCCCGATAAGAGTCATCCGTTTCAATCGCCCGGAGAAGCGCAACTGCATCGGCCCCACCACCCACCTGGAACTGGTAGAGGCCTGGACCCGCTTTCGGGACGATCCCGAGGCTCTGGTCGCCATCATCACCGGTACCGGCGACAAGGCGTTCTGTGCCGGTGGTGATCTTGAAGCAGGTTTTGATTTGGCACCCAGTAGCCCGGACGAAATTGCCGCACACGACCGCGGTGAACGTCCAGGCATTCTCGGCCCCAGCCGCTGGACCAATATCTACAAACCGGTGATTGCTGCAGTAAACGGTGCAGCCTATGCCGGTGGCCTGGAATGGGCGTGCTTTGCCGACATGCGCATTGCCGAAGAACACGCCTCCTTTGGCGTGACCTGTCGGCGTTGGAATATCGGTCTCGCCGATGGAGGCAGCCAGCGTCTGCCACGAATAGTGGGAATGGGCCGGGCGATGGAGCTGATACTCACGGGTAAAGTCATCTGCGCAGCAGAAGCCCTCAGCATTGGCCTGGCCAATGAGGTAGTCCCCACAGGGCAGTCGCTGCCACGAGCGATGGCGTTGGCACAATTTCTCTGCAGCCTGCCCCAACCTGCCATGCGCTCGGACAAGGAGGCGGCTGTCCGGGGCTACGGCCAGCCCTTGGCGGAAGGCTTGCGCATCGAGGCGCAATGCTTCAACCGCTCCATACACAAAGAGGAAACCCGTGAGGGGCTGCGCCAATTCCTGGAGCGCGACCACCCCGACCGGTCCACCAAGGCCATGGCCAAAACACCTGGCCTGGTCAGGGACTGAGGTGACCACCATGCGATTCGACATCCTGCTTCAGCTGCACCTGTTCGCCGTGGCCTTCTGGCTGGGTATCGTCGCGGTCGAGTACCTGATCGAGCGAAGTCGTGCGCAGAGCCGCAGCCAAGGGTTCACCGTCGCCAGGCTGCATCGCAAGATTGATTTGTTTTTTGAGATGCCGGCCTTCAGCGTGGTGCTGGTGACCGGGATATTGCTTATCGAGCCTTCACGCTTCGATGGAATCTATGCCGTGAAGGTGTTTGCCGGCGGCATCGCGGTTATCGGCAATCTGCTTTGTCTGGTGCCGGTTCTGAAGCGCCGTGCCGCAGCGGAAAACGACGACCTGTCAGATGTGATCCGTCAATCCAGGCTGATCGACATCATTTCCCTGGCGGCTATCCCGGCAGGACTCCTCACGCTGGCTTGCGGTGTTTACCTGATGCTGCAACGCTGAGCCTCTGCTTGGTCAGCACTGCGTACATTCACACAGTGCTGACCTCCTGAGCCTGTATTCATGTACGACGCCTTCAACCAATACTTCTCCTTCACGCTAAGGGTTTCCCGACGCTTTGATGAAGTCTACAAACGCTCTCAGCGGTGAGGGCAGGTAGCGGCGGCCGGGATAGTAGAGAAAGGGGCCGGAGAAACTTTGCCACCAAGGTTCGAGCACCGGTTCCAAAGCTCCGCTTTCCAGCTGCGGGCGGATCCAGTCTTCAAAAAGGTGGATGATCCCCAAGCCGTCGACTGCTGCTTGCACCGCAAGGTCGGCAGCACCACCGATACGCACTACCAAGGGCCCGGTGGGGTCGAGGCCGATGGTTTCGCCGTTGCGTTCGTAATCCCACAACGGCATCGCTCCGCTGGGAAACTTGCCGCGCAGACAGGCGTGATGCAACAGATCCCGCGGGTGCTGCGGGCGACCGCGAGCGTTGAGGTAGGCCGGCGAAGCAGCTGTGGCGCAGCGTTGCCGGCGCGGGCCGATGGGTACGGCGATCATGTCCTGTTCCAAGCGTTCGTCGTAGCGAATGCCGGCATCGCAACCGGCCGCCAGTACATCAACAAAGCTTTCCTCGGCTATTACTTCAAGACGAATGTCAGGGTAGATTTGCAGGAACGGGACGATGATCGATGGCAGCACTAGCCGCGCCGCGCTCAAGGGCACGTTGAGTTTCAAGGTGCCGGAGGGGCGGTCTCGGAAGTCGTTGACTACATCCAGTGCCGACTCCACTTCGCCCAGCGCCGGCACGATGCGCTCCATCAACCGCGCACCGGCTTCGGTGGGTTTTACGCTGCGGGTGGTGCGGTTAAGCAGGCGCACACCTAGCCCGGCCTCCATACGCCGCACCGCATCACTGAGGCTGGAGGCGGATTTTCCGCTGAGCCGCGCCCCTTCGCGAAACCCGCCAGCATTGACCACGGCCACAAAGGCTTGCACATCTTGAATATCGGTTGGCATTGTTCGCGCTCTCGTACAGCCCGTGCCGATTGCAGCGCATTATCAGCGAGGTGGTCAACACATATAGTGAATCCCACATCCACTGTACAAGGCAGATGACATGAGCAACGCCAACAAGGCAGGAACCTTTTCACTCGGTGATCGCACCGTTAACCGCATGGGTTATGGCACCATGCAGCTCGCCGGCCCACAGGTGTTCGGCCCACCCAAGGATCGCCCGGCGGCAATCGCGGTGTTACGCGCAGCGCTGGCAGCTGGAATAAACCATATCGACACCTCGGATTTCTATGGTCCTCACGTCACTAACCAACTGATACGCGAGGCCTTGTATCCCTATAACGAGGATATGGTAATCGTCACCAAGGTCGGCGCCTCACGTGGTGCAGATGCTTCCTGGAACCCGGCGCACAGCGCTGCAGAGCTGACCAGCGCGGTTCATGACAACTTGCGCAACCTGAATGTCGATGTGTTGGACGTAGTGAATTATCGCGCTTGGGGAACAATGCACGCGCCCGACGATGCCTCCATCGAAGAAGGATTCAGCACGCTGGCCGAGCTGCAACGTCAGGGTTTGATTCGTCATCTTGGCCTGAGCAACGTGTCGGCCGCGCAGGTGAAGCAGGCACAAAACATCGCCCCGGTGGTGTGCGTGCAGAACCACTACAACCTATCCCACCGCGACGACGAAGCACTCATCGCCGAGCTGGCCCAGCAGGGCATCGCTTATGTACCGTTTTTCCCCCTGGGTGGTTTTAACCCGTTGCAATCGGAGACCCTATCCGGTGTGGCGCAACGCCTAAATGCTTCGCCTTTGCGCGTAGCGCTGGCCTGGCTGCTGCAGCGCTCGCCGAACATTCTGCTAATTCCGGGGACATCGTCGGTCGCACACTTGCAGGAAAACCTTAGCGCCAGTGAGTTGGTGATTACGCCTGAATTGCTGGCGGAGCTGGATAGATTGGTGTAGCGCTTGAGGAGAATCGGGACAAGTATCGCAGCAAGGGCAGCTGAATGGGAAACTGAATAGTCCCTCCTTTTTTAAGCACGCTGAGAGACTGCTCCTGCCCTGTAGCGCAGGCCAGGAATAGGCGGTCGCCTGCACTGCTAAAATCCACGTACCTCCCCCAACTCTGGAGAACCAAGATGATCAGCAAGAACACGATTTGTCTCTGGTACGACGGCACCGCGCTGGACGCTGCGACGTTCTACGCCGAGACGTTCCCGGACAGCGCCGTGGGCGCTGTCCTTCGTGCGCCTGGCGACTATCCGGCGGGCAAACAAGGCGATGTCTTGACGGTGGAGTTCACGGTGATGGGTATCCCTTGTCTCGGGCTGAACGGCGGGCCAGGGGTCAAGCACAACGAGGCTTTCTCGTTCCAGGTGGCGACCGACGACCAGGCCGAAACCGACCGCTTGTGGAACGCGATCGTCGGAAACGGCGGCCAGGAAAATGTATGCGGCTGGTGCCAGGACAAGTGGGGGCTGTCGTGGCAGATCACTCCACGTGTCCTGACCGCCGCGATAGCCAATCCTGATCGAGCGGCGGCCAAGCGCGCGTTCGACGCCATGATGGGGATGGGCAAGATCGACATCGCAGCGATCGAAGCGGCTCTGGAGGGTTAACCAGCGCCCGCGGATGCGAGGGCATGCCGACGCGCTGGTGCAGACTAAGCCTGCGGTTGGTGACTGGTCACACAGTGGATTCCGCCACCACCGGCGGCGATCGCGTCGATGTTGAGCTGCACCACCTCACGGTCCGGGTAGAGCTCAGACAACAAATCAAAGGCTCTGGTATCTGCCGCCTTGTCACCAAACTCGGGCGCAATGATTGCCCCGTTGATGACGAAGTAGTTGATGTAGCCGGCGGCAAAGTCCGGGTTGTTGCGGCTGAACTTGCTCTTGCGCGGATTGAGCGGTGGCGACACGGTATGCACCTGCAGCTTGCGGCCGTCGGCATCCGTGGCCTGTTTGAGAATATCCAGGTGGCAGTGGACGCAGCGTCAGTCACGACCTGCTCAGCACCACCCAGACGCTGCTGCAACAACTGGCCGTCGGCATACGCCGGCTTGGGCAGTATCAGAAACCCAACCAACTGGTGCTCAACACCACTCCAGCGTTCGCCCGTCATTGGCTGCTGCCACGTCTGGGGGACTTTCGCCGTCAGCATCCGGAAGTCGATTTGTGGATTTTCAGCACCGATGAAGTCCCGGACATGGCCAGCCAGACTATCGACCTCGCTGTGCGCGATGACATCAGCTCCCAAGCCGAGTGCAGCTTCAAGGTGCTGCACGCAGACCGCCTCTACCCGGCCTGTCACCCGAACCTGTTGGCACTGCCACGGGAACAGCGCACAACCCTTCATGGCGAGCGGGAAATGGACTGGAGTCACTGGGCAGTAGAGGCCGGCATCGATGTAGGCCAGCAAGATCAGGGGCTGAACTTCTCCGACCCCGGCCTGCTGCTGGATGCCGCGTGCTCGGGGCTCGGTATTGCCCTGGTCAGCCAATTACTGAGTCAGTAGGCGCGCGCCAACGGCCTGTTGCAACCCTTGGTGGAGCAAACCATTCGCGGCCCGAACTGGGCCTTGCTGACCCATCGGGACAGTGAGAGCAATGCACGAAACTTCAGCGAGTGGCTGCTCAGGAACCTGGAAGCAACAAGCCCGACAACGTAACGATTTTGGTCCAAATATTTCGTCCATTCATGAGCGATTGCAATTGGGCCAAAACCGGTCAATATCGCTCCTTTCGTCTACCCTCACAAAGCGCCAGGCAGCGATAAGCGTGTGCCAGGCGCCTCGACATTCTTTCGTTAATACACCGGAGATTTTCCATGCTCAAGCGTACCCTGGCATTGGCCGTCAGCTTGATCCTGCCTTTTTGCACCCTGTTGGCGCAGGCCGCCGATACGCTGAAAGTCAGCGCGATTCCCGATGAAGCCCCTACCGAACTGCTGCGAAAGTTCAAGCCGCTTGGCGCCTATCTGGAACAACAGTTGGGCATGAAGGTCGAGTTCGTGCCCGTGAGCGACTATCCGGCCGTGGTCGAGGCGCTGGCCACCGACCGAATCGACCTGGCCTGGCTGGGCGGCTTCACGTTCGTGCAGGCACGCCTGAAAACCGGCAATGCGATTCCGCTGGTACAGCGTGAACAGGACGCCCAATTCACCAGCAAATTCATCACCGCCGACCCTGCCGTCAAGTCCCTCGCCGATCTCAAGGGCAAGACCTTTGCCTTTGGCTCGGTGTCCTCCACATCGGGCAGTCTTATGCCGCGCTACTTTATGCTCAAGGACGGCATCAAGCCTGAAACCTACTTCAGCCGCGTCGGCTACTCCGGTGCCCATGACGCCACTGTCGCCTGGGTCCAGGCCGGCAAAGTGGACGCCGGGGTACTGAACGCCAGCGTGTGGGAAAAACTGGTCGCCGCCGGTAAGGTCGACACCACCAAGGTCAAAGTGTTTGCGACCACTCCGGCCTACTTCGACTACAACTGGACGGTGCGCGGGACCCTCGATCCAGCGCTGGCGGCCAAGATTAAGGCAGCCTTCTTGGCCCTCGATCCGGCGAAGCCTGCGGACAAGGAGATTCTGGATTTGCAGGCCGCCAGCCGATTCATCGAAACCAAGCCTGAGAACTACAAAGGCATCGAGGAAGCCGCACGCGCCGCCGAACTGCTCAAATGACATTGCATCTGACCCAGGTCAGCCTTACCCACGCCAACGGCGTCCAGGCGCTACGTGGCGTGGACCTGCACATCGGTGCAAGCGAACAGGTCGCCATCATCGGCCCGTCCGGCGCGGGCAAGTCCAGCCTGCTCAACCTGCTGGCCACTGCCCTGCGCCCGGGCAACGGCGAGCTGCAGGTGCTCGGCGAGCGAGCCTGGCAGCTTTCTGCCCGTCAGCGTCAGCGTCTGCGCGCGCGCATCGGCCTGATCCATCAAGCGCCCCCGCTGCCACCGCGCCAGCGTGTGATCACCGCGGTTCTGGCCGGAAAGCTGGGTCAGTGGGGTCTGGGCAAGAGCCTGCTGAACCTGCTGCATCCACTGGATATTCCGGGCGCACGCGCGGCATTGGCCAGGCTGGACCTGAGTGACAAGTTGTTCGCGCAATGCCAGCAATTGTCCGGTGGACAGCTGCAACGCGTGGGCATTGCCCGCGTGTTGTACCAAGCGCCTGAGGTGTTGCTGGCCGATGAGCCGGTATCGGCCATGGACCCAGTATTGGCCCAGCACACGCTTTCGGTGCTCTGCAGCCATGCCCGGCAGCACAACGTCACCCTGGTCGCCAGCCTGCATGCTGTGGAGCTGGCCCTGGCGCACTTTTCGCGCATCATCGGCTTGCGTGATGGACAGATCCTGTTCGACCTTCAGGCCAGCGAAGTCGACCGTGAGTTGCTCGACAAGCTTTACGCCAACGAACAATTGCTATCCCCACCGATTTTTGCTCCGGCGCCCTTGAGTGTGCAGATTCCCCGATGCTGACCCGTGATACCCGAGATCCGGCCACCCGGCCCCGCCTGCTGCTCACCTTACTGGCCCTTGCCCTGCTGTGGCCGGGCATCCACTTCAGCGAATTGGACCTCAGCGTACTGGTGGCGAGTGACAGTCAGAGCGAGATGGGCCGGTTTGTCTCAGCCTTCTGGCCACCGGCCCATGGCGAAGCGTTCATTGAGCTGTTGTTGCAAGCCACCCTGCAGACCCTGGCCATCGCCACGGCCGGCATGGCCCTGGCGTTGCTGTTGGCAGTCCCCGCCAGCCTGCTGGCCAGTCGTGCTCTGTCGCTGTCTGCGGCCTCCCGTGCCGGCCACCCGAGTTACTGGGGCCAACTGCTGCGTTGGCCGATACGCGGTTTACTGATCTTCCTGCGCAGCGTGCCGGAAATCGTCTGGGCCCTGCTGTTCGTGCGCGCCGTCGGCCTCGGCCCGACTGCCGGGGTACTGGCCATTGCCATTACCTACAGCGGCATGTTGGGCAAGGTCTATGCGGAAATTTTCGAGTCGGTCGACCAGCGCCCGGCCCACGCGCTACTGCAATCGGGTAGCGGTCGGATCGCAGCCTTCTGCTACGGGATCCTGCCCAATGTCGCTGCGGAGCTGCTGTCGTACACGGTGTACCGCTGGGAATGCGCAATCCGCGCCTCGGTGGTGATGGGCTTTGTCGGTGCCGGCGGTCTGGGCCAGCAAATGGATCTGTCGTTGCGCATGTTCGCCGGCGGTGAAGTGGCCAGTTTGTTACTGACCTTCCTCGTGCTGGTGCTGCTCGCCGATCAACTCAGCCGTCTGCTGCGCTGGAGGCTGGCATGAATCGCCTGATCAATCTGGCACTGCTGCTCTGCATCGGCGCAGCGGTGATCGCCTCGTTCATCTACCTGGGCATCGACCTCGGCGAACTGGGCGGCACCGGAAACCTGAAACAGATGGGCGCTTATGCGCAGCGCTTTCTCAGCCCGGACCTGAGCCCCGGCCATCTGCAAGCAATCGGCCACGGCGCGTTGGAAACCATTGCCATGTCTGCCCTTGGCACCCTGCTCGCGGCGGTATTCGGTCTGCTATTGGCATTGCCCGCGGCCGGACGCTTCGGCTGGCCATTGCAGAGTGCATCGCGCCTGGTGCTCAACGCCTTGCGCGCGGTTCCGGAACTGGTGTGGGCTGCGCTGATGGTCCTTGCCGCTGGTCTGGGCCCTAATGCCGGTACCCTGGCGCTAGCCCTGCACACCACCGGCGTGCTCGGCCGACTGTTCGCCGAAGCGCTGGAAAACACCCCACCGGAACCCGCCGAAGCCATCCGCTTGCAGGGCGGCAACGCTGTATGGGCTTTCTGTTACGGCACCCTGCCCAACCTGTTGCCCCAGCTACTGGCCTACGTCCTGTACCGCTGGGAAAACAATATCCGCATGGCCAGCGTGCTCGGCTTCGTCGGCGCCGGTGGTTTGGGGCAAATGCTCTATGTCAGCCTCAGCCTGTTCCAGGAAGCTCAAGCCAGCACGGTTATTCTGGCCATGCTGCTACTGGTATTCGCCGTCGATACATTGAGCAACTGGAGCCGTCAACGGTGGGTCAAGGCTTGACTGCTTCAGATGCATCTGCAAGGCGCCCGGCAATCGTTCAGTGGGTCTTCGAAGCTATGCAAACCCGAGGAACGACAGGATAACCACGACGATCACAACGACCCCGACGATGTAGATGATGTTGTTCATGAAGGCCACCTCTCAACCTGGACAGGACTGCGACACGAGGGTGCTACAATTACAAAGTACTGCACCTTTGCGCGCAATTCCATTCGGAACACACATAGGCCCCGCTCTCACCGAAACCTTGGTTTGACGCCGGGGAAAAGGACGACGGATTCGTTTTCCCTGAACGTCAGCCCGGGGGATTTCGGCCAGTCACGACAGCCTGGGCCAAACGCGGCCTCCCAAAACCAAAGGGTGCACTCAGTTTCCCCGACCACCTATTGATAGCGGTCTGTCATCGGCTGGTGGTGCTGAGGTGTTGGGCGTGAAATATAGGCCTATGATTTATAGGGACTTTTAAAAAAAGTCGGAATCGGTAGCGCAGAGTTATCTAGAGACTTCTATTATTTCGTTATCGCCGAATCCGGTCTAATCACTGTTATACGTTAGCGACAAAGCCAGGAGAGTAACATGTCGATAAAAAAAAGAACGGCCTTACTCCTGCTGGCTTTTAGCTTTTTCGGAGTTACAAGTTGTGCCAACATAAGAAACTATTCAGAAATCTCAAGCGAAAGAGACAAGAGCATTGTTTCTGACATTGACTATTATGACTTTGCATACAATGTAGATGTTATTGTGCTTCCTGCAGAAATAAAAAACGAAGGAAATGTAAATATTAACAATAGCTTTTCAGGTGAATTACAGATTTCAAACTGGGGGAATGCTATCAAGAATGCGACCCAGAAAGAAATTCATGACAGTGATCGCTTTATCGAATTTGGACATTACAGTGGGCGCATTGAAATAAGCACAGAAGTATCTTCAGTATCTGTAAGCAACACCTGGGGTGGAGTCCGAACGAAGTGCAACGTTGTTTACACATATAAAGATTTAGTGGCAGGAAAAACACTCTCCAAGCATGATAGCGCCATTGAAGTAATGACACTCTCCCCCACCCTACCAAAATCAAGTAATAGTGTTGTTTACAGCTTTGATCAACTTACATATGCCATTGCTCGCGAGGCGATTATTGGCCTCATTCGGTTGCCGCCCATTGCTGATATTCAGCTAACACAGAAGCAAGTGAAATTTTATAACTCGAACATCAAAAGAAAACCCAACCAAATTATTAGCTACGTTCCAATTGACAATCTTGTTCGAAAGAATAAAAAGGAACTGGACTCTGCTTTTTCAACGACTAAGAAAGTGCAAAAAAGTAGAAATAAATTGGCGAATAAAAACAAATCAAAAGTTAGAGTAGAGACCGTCTCTGCTCCCGCTGTCCCCACCCTGAAATCTAACACAGCTAGTGATACACCCACCGCAAACACCGCTAAATCGAGTGAAAACTCTGCCCATCAGAACTCAAGCCAGGTTGCGACTGAAACTAAAAAGGACGATAGAAGTTTAGGAGGCATTGCTGGTTCATCGGAGCGCTTGAAGGATGGCACCGTTAAAAACGACGAACCCAGTTATGACGGCAGTGGATATATAGCCACGCCGGGGCACTATCAACCTCAAAACGAGGTATCGGCGGAACAAGAAAAAGCAATGGATGCATGGATCAAGGAGGAAAACGCAAAGTTACTGGGAGCGACTCGCGATGCCGCTTCACCTCCCGGGCACACAACCATACCACGACTCTATCAACCTCAAATCAAGGTATCGGAAGAGCAAGAAAGAGCAATGGACGAATGGTTGAAAGAGGAAAAAGCAAGGTTACAGGGAGCGACTGGCAATGCCGCTTCACGTACCGGGTATACAACCATACCGCGACTCTATCAACCTCAAAACAAGGTAGAGGCAGAGCAAGAAAGAGCAATGGATGAATGAAAGGGCAATAAAGCAAACTCCGCAGCCAACGCCAAAGAGTGCGGACCGGAAAATCGCAGCAACTTTTGAACCGTTGCTATTTATCCGTAAATGAAACACCCCATCGGTTGCCTCCAGCCTTTGGGGTGCAATTCATCAAGCCATCAAGAGCGCCCTACGGAACCTGTGACCGGTAGATTCCCCAGCAGTTTGAGCCCGGTACTCTTCACGAAAGCGTCATAGTCCATCGGTCTCTCGATACGGGTTTCAGCGTTGGGCAGTACGTAGGCCCAGGCACGCTTGGACGATGCGTCGTAAACCAGCTTGAACAGGCGGGTCGGCACCCAGACCTTGTTGTCGCCGATGGTGGTGTGGCCTGAATCAAAGAGCGGGCCGGTAAAGACAAACACATTGCCATCGGCTCGCTTGGCAAACTTTCTGACATCGGACTCGACCTTACTCCAGATCTTCCGATTATTGGTTGGGTCCTGCGGCACCATGTTCGACAGTGCAAAGGATTGAGCCATTGCATTGGGATTCGGAGCATCGGCTGCCGGGGATTGATGGCCGCGGTCCACGGCCGGATGTTGGCTACGGTAGTCGCTCAACTCTGCCCGCCCACTCTTGGGGATGCGTGGGTCCGGGTAGAACTGGTTGGTGCGCTCCTCGCCTTTGGCATCCTGCAGCTGCGCGGCATTAAGGCGTTCGACCACGACCAACGGCGTCTTGCTGGTTTGCGAGTACAGCACCGCAAAGTTATCGGAACACAGGGCCAAGGGTTTCATGGTTGCAGGCACAGTGGCCGTGTTGATCGGTTTCGCAGCCGGGAACAGCTCTGCGCAGCCGTCAAACGATGCCTGTTTCTGTTTGTTCGAATAGAGGCCCAGGGCCGCGTTCTGGCTGATCGAGCCCGAGCGGGATACTTGCTCCTGATGCTGGGTGGGCGGCTTGATGAGATCCAGCAGACTGCGGGCTTCTGCCCCGGTCGAGAGCAAAACAAGGGCCGACAGCCCAACTGCAATTTTGCGTAGGTGCATGCTTTAAATCTTCGAATTGGATTGAGGGGTAAACGTACGGCGAGTCCCGATTCACGGAACCAGGTGGAGGCGGTTGCTGATTATATTGCGGCGAGCATGCTTTCACTGTCCTTGATCAAAATGTCGATGCGGATCCGGTCGGTTCGCGCGGGATTTATTGACCATCACAAGTCACTTTAGTGCTGAGCAGCGTTTACATTCGACTCGTCGATGCTCTTCGAAGAAGCGATCGGCAGAGGAATGTAGACATCGCGCTCAACGGCACAACAACCCCATGGGCAAACCCGACCATAGCGCTCTATGATTGAACCCCATGACGACCTCTCTTCCGATCCGCCAACCCTGCCCGCCCGGTGCCTGCATCTGCGAGCGTGAGCCGTTGCTGGAAACCCCCGGCGCGGATCTGCGCATCCTGAGCCTGACCCGATCGGAGGAAAAGCGCCTGGTCGAACGCCTGGAAAATCTCCAGAGCCTCGGCGATCTGGAGCGGCTGCAACGCCGGATGTACGAGCAATTGGGTCTGCGCGTCGAGATCGTCCCGGGCTTCAATGAAGTGCGCACCATGCGCGGCATCAACATCACCCTCGGCGAACTGCCGGGCCTGTGCCGCAAAACCCGTCAGTCGATTCCGGCGGCGATTCGTCGAGGGCTGGAGAAGCGCCCGGAGATTGCCTACGAGCTGCTCAATGCCAACGACTTGTTGCGTGATGCCTGATTGTTCTCGCTGTTATCCCGATATGTTCGTTTCAAATGCCTGAAAGAGGATCAGCGGTCGTACGCGAAACGCGGGCCGCTGCTATGCCTTCTCATGGGAGAAAGGCTTTCAGGCCAGCCAGGATGGGGCTGGAAACACAAGCGTGACCGTGGCCCCGGCGCCAGCCAGGTGCGCGAAGATAAAGGTGCCAATCCGTAGCAGGAGGTGGCAGATGTTATTCATCGTCCGTTGGTCCATCAGTCCGCAACAGCGTAATAGCGCAATCGAACGTTTTCTCAAGACCGGTGGCGCGCCACCCGCAGGCGTCAAGATGCTGGGGCGCTGGCATGCCGTCGGTGGCTCGAGTGGTTTTGGCATTGCAGAGGCCAGTGATCCGGTGTCGATTCAGAAGTGGGTGCTGGAATGGAGCGACCTCATGAGCATGGAAGTCCACGCCGCATTGACCGATGAACAGGTGGCGCCGCTGCTGGCTGCCGCAGTCGGCAAGCAATAGTCGTTGTGGTGAGGGGGCTTGCCTGTGGTGAGGGAGCTTGCCTGTGGCGAGGGGGCTTGCCTGTGGTGAGGGAGCTTGCCTGTGGCGAGGGGGCTTGCCTGTGGCGAGGGGGCTTGCCCCCGTTGGGCTGCGAAGCAGCCCCAAAATCTCTGATACACCAAAGTTTTGTGAGTGCTACACACTCAAACGGGGCGATGCGGCGTTCCGACAAGCCCCCTCGCCACTTTCCTTCTGATTCACTATTTTTTCATCCCCACCCGCCGCCGCATGTCGGCGGTTATCGTCTGTCGGGTTTTCTTCAGGTCGGCCCAGGGTTCGTCACCGATGCCGGCCAGACGTTCATGCACGTTGTGCACGTTCCATTGATTGCCACCCTTGAGCTCGGCCACCTCCTCGCGAAAGATCGGCACCGACACCGGCAGCCCTTCGCGGGTGCGCACGGCATACGCGCAAATAGTGGTGGCGCCCAGACCGTTGCGCAGGTAGTCGATGAAGATACGCCCGATGCGGTTTTTCGGTCCGGACACCGCAGAAAAGCGGTCCGGCAGTAATTTGGCCATGTGGCTGACGATCGCGTGGCTGAAGTCCTTGACCTCGTCCCAGCCGTGTTTGCGGGTCAGCGGCACGATCAGGTGAATCCCCTTGCCGCCGCTGGTTTTGAGAAACGCCTTGAGCCCCAGTTCATCCAGCACTGTGAGGGTTAGCTGGGTCGCTTCGATCATGCTTTTCCAGGGCAGCGCCGGATCCGGGTCGAGATCGAGGACGAAGCGATCGGGTTTATCCAAATCGACCGACGTGGCATTCCAGGTGTGCAGTTCCACCGTGCTCATCTGCACCGCGCCGATCAGCGCTTTGGCGTTGTTGATGATCATCACCGGTTGGCCCGTCAGTTCCTTGTCCAGAGTAACAATCCCCGGAATGGCCAGGCGTTCGGCGTTCTTCTGAAAGAACAGTTCGCCGGCGATGCCGTCCGGCGCGCGCACCAGCGCCACCGGCCGGTCCTTGAGTTGCGGCAGTATCCATTCGGCGACGCTGGCGTAGTACTCCGCCAGTTGCATCTTGGTCGTGCCGCTGCTGGCGTCGATCACCCGGTCCGGGTGCGTGATGCGCACCTTGCCGCTGGCCAGGCCGATCTGCGACGGCGCGACAGTCGACTGGGCGGTTTTTGGCTCCGCGGCGTCAGGTTTCTCAGCGGTGGATTTGTTCTTCGCTGTGGATTTTGGCGCGGCAGTTTTTGAGGCTGAAGTGTTCACGGCTTTCGGCAGCTCCTCGGTAATTTCTTCGGCAGGCTTGTCATCGCGCAAACCATGGAACACGGCGTGGCGCACCGAGCCGTCCTTGGTCATTTCGGCAAAGGCCACTTCCGCCAATAAAGTGGGTTTAAGCCAATGCACACCCTTGGCTTCAAAACCGCCAGGCGGATTGACCACCGACGGCTTTTTCGTCTGCAGCGGTTTCAATTGTTCGTAAATGCGCTTGAGAGCCGCCTCGTTGAAGCCGGTGCCAACCTTGCCGGCATAACGCAATTCACCGCTGTCGCGGTCGTGCAACCCCAGCAACAACGCGCCAAAAGCACTGCGCGCGCCTTTGGGGTCGGTGAAGCCGACCACGACGAATTCCTGCCGGTGCTTGCACTTGAGTTTGATCCAGTCACGGGTGCGCCGGGACACGTAAGGCGACCCCAGGCGCTTGCCAATCAGCCCTTCCATCTGCATTTCGCAGGCACTGTTGAGCAAGGCCTCCGGGGATTCGTCGAAGGCGTCGGAGAATCGCAATAGCGGGTTTTCATTGAGTTTGAGTACAGTCGCCAGTGCCGCCCTGCGCTCCTCGACGGGTACTTCACGCAGTTCCACGCCATTGAGGTAGGGCAAATCGAACAGGTAGTAAACGATGCTGGCGCTGCTGCCGGAGTCGAACGCGTTTTGCAGCGCCTGGAAGTCCGGAACGCCCTGCTCGTTGGCAACCACCATTTCGCCGTCGAGCCAGGCCGACTCCAGGTCAAGCGCTGCCAGTGCCTCGGCTTGCCCGGGTAATTTATGGGTCCAGTCGTGACCATTGCGGGTGAAGAGTTTGACCTCATCGTGGTCGATGCGCGCCATGACCCGGTAGCCGTCGAACTTGATCTCATAACTCCATTCGCCGCTCGGCGCGGATTCGACCAGCGTTGCCAGTTCGGGTTTGAGCAGCTCCGGCAGCTTGGCTTTGCGCGCGCCCGTCAGTTGTGGCGACTTTTCCTTGCGCGCCTTGGCCGGGGCGTTTTTGATCGGTTTGGTTTTTTCAGCGCCGTGCTTTTTTTCCAGAATGGTGCGGTCGCTGAGCACGCTATCCGGCTCGGCGGCAACCACGTCGTATTCGCTGTCGGGCCTGGCGGCGCTGTCCTGATGCTTGATCAGAAACCATTGTTCCTGCTTGCCCGGCATGTGCGTGCGCACGAGGTTCCACAGGCCACCGAGCTTTTCTCCTTTCAGCTCGAATTTCAGCCGGCCCTTGGTGTACGCCTTGGCCGGATCGTCCTGGGGAATCCACACCCCACGGTCCCAGACGATCACATCGCCAGCGCCGTAATGTCCTTCGGGAATGGTGCCCTCGAACGTGGCGTATTCCAGCGGATGGTCTTCGACATGGATGGCCAGGCGCTTGACCTTGGGGTCCAGCGACGGCCCTTTGGGCACGGCCCAACTTTTCAGCGCGCCGTCGAGTTCCAGGCGAAAGTCATAGTGCAGGTGCGAGGCGTCATGCTTCTGAATGCAGTACTGCAACGCATGGTCCTTCGCCGTTTTTTTGCCCGAGCGTTTGACGGCAGCCGGTTCCGAGGTCGCCGAGAAATCGCGCATGCGGTTGTAATCGTCCAGGTTCTTGTTCATGGCTGATGCTCGTTGCCGAACGCTGAGTGGGCAGGTTCTACATCAGCAGAGCGACAGGCCCGGTAGAAAATTCCATCACCATTGGAATTGCCCGGACAGACGGGCCAGCGCTGCGGCACTTGCTCGCGGTGCAGTGAATATACTCAGCGGATGGGGGATTCATGCCTCGGAGAGCAAATCATGCGAACGGTTCACGTCATCGAAGCCGGGAAAACGCCCGCGCCGGCCAAAGTTGTTGGAGAGACAATCACTATTCTTGCCGGCGGCGATCTGACCAAACCCTTTGAAGTGCATATCCAGGAAGGTGTGCAGGGTGGCGGGCCACCGCTGCACTTTCACCCTTGGGACGAAGCGTTCTATGTCATCGACGGGCAGGTCGAAGTGACCGTCGCGGGTCAATCCACCACTCTCTCGACCGGAGGCTACGTGCACATCCCCGCGGGGGCGATCCATGCTTACAAGAACATCAGCCCCACCGCAAAAATCATCGGCGTGGTTTCCGATCCGCGTGGCGGCCTGCTCTTTGCGGCGCTGGATCAGCTCAAAGTGCCTGAAGACCTGCCTCGGATACTGGAGATATCTGAAGGCTTCGGCGTTACGTTTCTGCTGCCGAAATCACCCGCCGCATGATTAACGGATGCACACAATTTCCGTAGGAGCTGCCGCAGCCTGCGATCTTTTGATCTTTGGCTTTTCCGAAGTCGCTGAAAATCAAAAGATCGCAGGCTTCGCCAGCTCCTACAGGTGAACGCTCAAGCCACGCCGCCCTTGGCCTGCTGCTCTAGATGTACCTGCAAGTCGGGATCGATCTTCAAGGCCGCAGCCAATTCATCCAGATAATTGCGTTCGGCGTCCTGCTGATCGTCCACCAACATCACGCTGGCCAGGTACATCTCGGCAGCCATGCCCGGGTCCTGGGCGGACTGCGCCACATCGGCGGCATCCAGCGGCCGGGCGACTTCGTCATCGAGCCATTGTTGTAGTTGCGGATCGTCGGTGTGGCGGCCGATTTCGGTGCTGATCATTTGTTTCTCGGCATCATCGATGCGGCCATCGGCCTTGGCGGCGGCGATCAGGGCACGAAGGATGGCGTGGCTGTGGTCTTCGATTTCCGGGCCCGACAACAAATCAACGGTGCGCGGCGCCTGTTGCGGTGCCGAGGCCTGGCTCCGTTGCCAGGCCTGATATGCCTGGAACGCCATCATCCCCAAAGAAGCCAACGCCGCGTAGTTGGTGCCGCCCGAGCGCGTTTGCGTCGAACCGCCCATGGGTGATCCGCCGCCCAGCAGACCACCGAGCAAACCACCTAAACCTGCGCCGCCCGCACCGGCGCCCCCGCCACGCCCTAACAGACCACCCAGCAACCCGCCAAGATCACCCAAACCTCCTTGAGCTGACGCCGAACCGCCACTTTGTTGCGACTGCGAGCCCTGGCCGGCCCGCAGTAATTGCTCAAGCAAATCGCTGGTGTTCATGACGACGTCCTCATTAATGGGCAGAAACTCAGTCAGGCAACGATAGTCCTCGCCGGACACCTGCGCCATATAAGTACTCACCGGTGCAGCCGCGGGATCCCCCCATGAACGCTATCGCTCAAATTTGAGCCAGGGAGTAGCTCACCCTGTGAGCTACTCCTGGCCGGAAGCCGTTACAATTAGGGTCAACGCTGGGCGTTCGCAACGCACTGAATTCATTTGAAGAAGGAAGCACTACGTGAAACGGAGTTTCTCCCTGGCCCTTATCGTCCTGGCTGCAACTCTAGGAGGCTGCGCCGCCAACAAGCCGGCCAACGATCCATCTTTGATTGGTTCATGGAAAGGCCTGCGGGCAGAAAACGGCAAATGCCAGTTCCTATCCTGGAACAACAACTTCAAATCCGACGGTAGCTTCACCATCACCTTTTTCCGGGATGCCCAGCAGACCCAGCCGATTCAAACTGAACATGGCACCTGGTCTGCTGCCAATGGCAAGAACGAATTGAGAACCGATGGAGTGCGTTTGCCAGATGTCTACACCTACAAGTTGATCGATGCCGACACGGTGCATTACGTAAATGTGGCGTCAGACCCTTCCGGCGATTGCCAGGAAGACTATGACTTCACTGAGCGCCGCATTCGCGGTTAAGCATTGGGGGCCCTGAAACAACAAAGCCCACTGGACTGGGCCTAAGATGAGCACGGATCGCTCATCAAAACATCCACTCAAAGGACGAACACGATGAGCCGCGCCAGCCATATCTGCCTGATGGCGACCTATAACGAGTGGATGAACGCGAAGATCTATGCAGCAGCCAGGGGCTTGTCCGATGAAGAACTCTCAGCGGATAGAAAAGCATTCTTTGGTTCTATTCTTGGGACGTTGAACCACCTGGTGATCGGGGACAGAGTCTGGCTAAAGCGATTCGCCAATCACCCAACGAACCACTCTGCACTGGAGCCGATCAGGCACCTTCCCACCCCCGAAAGCCTCAGCCAACTCCTGTTCTCAAATATCCAAGAGCTCTCAGCACATCGAGAATGGCTCGATCAGATAATTGTCGAATGGTCTCGCTCAATGACAGAGTCGGATTTAGATCACACCCTCAATTACACAAGCATGAAGGGAATACCTGCCGACAGGAGCTTTTATGGCTTGGTCATGCATTTCTTCAACCACCAGACGCATCACCGCGGCCAAGTTACCACCTTGCTTTCACAAGCTGGTGTCGACGTAGGCGATACGGATCTGGTCGCTTTAGTTCCATGGCACTAAGCGCTCGGCGAAGTCACCTTGCCCAGGGTGACTTCGCCGAACGGCTAGTTTCGTACTTTCCATGCGTTTTTCCATTTAATCCCGTCTGTTGTGCGATAGCTACCACGCGAGGTGCAGCATCCTCCCGCCCCGAATGCTAATCGGCCAAAGCGGATTGTGATGGCAGCCTTTTCCACTGTGATTGACTGTGACGGTAGATGGCACGAGGAGAAAGGATAGAAGTCTGTCTCGAAAAGTTTAACTGCTTCAATACTTTTCGATTCCCCTTTGATTTCGTAGGCTGCACAGTTGTAGACCACTAAATGAAGGTTCCTTCCTGCCAATGTGCCCTTGTACATCAGTTCTGGGGGAGCATTACGAAGTAAAAACTCCGCAGTACTTTCTGTGTCTTCGAGTTCTGCCCCTGCTGCTTTTACTGCTACAGACAGTAAGAGAATAGCCATCCCCAGCATGCAGGTAGGAAAAAAAACATGTGCGCTGAGAAAGTTTCTGATGCAGGGCATAAAGGCAAAACTCCTTTGGATTTAGCGCTTTTCGATAGAAGGTCGCTGTAACTGGTCACGACACGGCTTGTCTTTTCGGTAAAAAACATAAAATAGGCGGGCAACTGCAATTATGAGCGTGATCAAGTCGGCATGCCTGAATGGGCATGATCCGTACGCCTATCTGAAGGACACTCCTCACGCGGCTACCGACGCAGCGAGCAAGCGAGATCGGGCAACTGCTGCCGCATCAGTGGATGCCTGTCCGAGTGACACAAGGTGTGTACGCTTAGGTCAAGTTGAGCTTGCTGGTGTGAGGAGCTTTTCGAAATAGATGCGCTTGAAACCGTCCTCAGTGCCTTGCGCCACTTTTACATACCCGAGCCTGGGGTAAATCGAGAGGTTGTCGGTCATCATCTCATTGGTATAAAGATGCACTGCATCCTTCTCGTTTCGGGGCAGGTTCAATGGAGCTGGCGTTGCCTCTGTAGCTCAGTCTTCAGCCAGATACTCGTCGGTTGGACGCCCGTTGAGCAACGCACTTCATAGGCTTTGCCATTCATGCTGCTTTTAGAGGCAGCGCGATCGATGAAGTCTTCTGCACTGTTCACCAAATCCTTGCCTTCGAGATAATTCAGCTTCTTTTCGAGATGTGCCCGAGCCTCGGGTCCAGGGTATTCACTGCCGTTGCGCACGAACTTACACTCACTGCGCTCCACAAAATCCAATAAACCCTTTATCTCTTGGTCTGCCTGAGGCGTGGTTTGAGCCTGTGCACCGCCCGCCACTGCAAAAAGGCCGATAGAAGCTGTGATCAGCCATTGGCGGAAAATGGGTCGAGTCACCGCTACTTTCAAAATCCACATGATTCTTCCTCGTCCTGAAAGGCGTGACTGTAGCACCGAGCAGTCATTCACTAAAAAGTCCGACGCTGATCGGCATCTTTATTTGATGTGGGTGCGTCTAAGCACAGGAAACGCCACCGGGCAAGTCTATTTGGATTCTGACGTCGGTTGTTTGGCTGCGATGCTCGGATCCGGTACTTCTTTCCAGCCCTTCTTCAAATAGACATCGGCGACAATTTTCCGGATAAAAAAGCAATATCCAATGGGCAGGCACACGACGGGTATACCCATCCAAGGTGGGCCCGCCATGCCCCCCAAGCCAATTGCAATTACCCAGATCAATAGATGGGGCCAGAGTTGCGCAAAAAATAGATAGATAGGGCCAAGGAAAAAGATCGCTAAAACCTGGAATGCACCGACTTCCTCTGTCTCATTACTTTCTGGATTCTTAAAATAACGTGCCACGCCAATTCCCTTACAGAAGATTTCCACTTCTGTTGTATCTGCACAATCCGCTCAAGCTTGAGTACGTCACACTGCGCCTTATGGTTGGCTTGTGCACCTATGGGTGTGCCTGAGGATCAGGCGAGTTCGATCCAGCCAAGGCCCGCCGAAGACGATGATCTCTGATGGCCTGCCCATTCACACTCCTGACAGAAACTGACACCGCCTCCTTTTATGCTGCCCCCACCTTAAATGGAGCAGCCCAATGATCACTCCCCGTTTTATTTTGCTTTACGTGGAAAACCCCGCCGTGAGTGCGCGGTTCTATGAGTTTCTGCTGGAGCGCAAGCCCGTGGAAGAGTCGCCAACCTTCGCGCTGTTTGTCCTGGAGGGCGGCTACAAACTGGGGCTCTGGTCACGGCATACCGCCGAACCGGCAGCACAAGCGACGGGCGGCGGGACCGAGCTGGCGTTCCCGGTGGAGTCCGCCGAGCAGGTCGATGCACTGTTTGCCGATTGGAGCGCGCTCGGGCTGACCATGGCCCAACCGCCGACGGAACTCGACTTCGGTCGCACCTTCGTCGCGCTTGACCCGGATAACCATCGGCTGCGCGTGTTCCACCCCTCGCTGAGCTGACGTGTCCGTCCCGACATCGGTCGGGCACAGGCGTACAGTGCTTCAATTCGTGCCCCGGATATTTCCGGGGTATTTTTTTTCGCGACGGCTAAGATTCATAGGTGGTGAACCTTATTCCCGAAAATCCGGTCGATACCTGCAACCCGACCCGGTTTGCCGACGCCCTCAACAAGAGGGTGATAACTGGCTTGCTTCACTTTCTGGAGAACGCCCCCGTGATATCCACTGTACACATTGCCAGGCTCAAAGCATGGGGCGCCCATGGTTTTACCGCCACTGGCGTGGTCACAGCCTTCCTTGCGACCCTCGCTTTGTTGGAGAATCAGCCGACCAATTGCCTGCTGTGGCTGGGCGTGGCGCTGATCGTCGACGGTCTGGACGGCGCGCTGGCACGCAAGGTCAATGTGCAGTCGGTGCTACCGAGTTTCGACGGATCGATCCTCGACCTGGTGATCGACTACCTGACGTACGTGTTTATCCCGGCACTGTTCATCTACCGTTACATCCCGTTGCCGGACTACACCCTGTTGCTGACCGTGTCGCTGATTCTGGTGTCGTCACTGTTTTGTTTCTGCAACGTCAACATGAAGAGCAAAGACAACTACTTCCAGGGCTTCCCCGCCGCGTGGAACGTGGTTGCGCTATGCCTGTACATCATCGACCCATCGCCGTGGATCACCCTGCTCACCGTCATCGGCCTGGCGCTGTTGACCGTGACCCGAATGAAATTCCTGCACCCGTTCCGCGTGCGCCGGTTCATGCCGATCAACATTGCCGTGACGGCCATCTGGCTGCTGTGCAGCTTGTCGCTGGTGGTCAACCACCCGGTCATCAATCCGCTGGTGATGGGTTTGTGGCTGCTGATGTCGGCCTACTTTCTGGGCATCTGCTTCTGGCGCACGGCGCTGGAGTGGTTCGACAGCTCGCGGCTCAAATAGGCACTGCGATCATGCCGATCCACATCGTGCAACTCGGCTCACCCCGCACCGCGAATGAAGGCCTGCGCCTGGGCACGGTACGCCGCCCGCCCCGTGGTGTACCGAAGGCCGAATTTGCCAGCCGGGATTTTTACGACGTATGGCAACCGCTGCTGTCCCCCAGCCCCGAGTTGGTGGCCGAAGCCAAAGCAGCTGAAGATGCCAAAGCCTGGGATGCTTTCAAGCGCAAGTTCAAGGCCGAGATGAACCATCCCGCACCCAGTCAGCTGCTCGACCTGCTGGCCGCCCTCTCCCATCAAACGTCTCTGGCCGTGGGGTGTTATTGCGAGGACGAGGCTCA
The DNA here is from genome assembly GCF_056279485.1 of Pseudomonas sp. TE12508. Classification (NCBI taxonomy): domain Bacteria; kingdom Pseudomonadati; phylum Pseudomonadota; class Gammaproteobacteria; order Pseudomonadales; family Pseudomonadaceae; genus Pseudomonas; species Pseudomonas sp. TE12508. Next base: position 71,131 of record NZ_JBWCCN010000026.1, read on the forward strand.
CTGCCACCGTTCCGTGTTACGGGAGTTGCTGGAGGCACGGGGCGCGAAGGTTGTATAGGGCGCACGACCCCCACCCCCCCTGTGGGAGCGAGCCTGCTCGCGATGACTGCATTCCAGTCAATGTAGATGTCGACTGACACTCCGCCATCGCGAGCAGGCTCGCTCCCACACTTTACCGAGTCAACCGTTACCTCAACGCGTACTCGCCCGCTTGCGGACGAGACTTTGATCATGGTCAATACTTAGAGGATTGAATGGCTATCGAATGACCACACGTCGAGCGCACTGTCGCTCTCCCATGTCAGCCCAGGGGGACCGTCGTCCGCTCGTTTACCCACGGGAGGTTTGTCATGTCTGGTCAAGCTCGTTTCATGCTGGTCGCCTCGCCCCTGATGGAACACAGCCCTGCCTTCGACCGGGCCGCAGCGCTGGCCAAAGCCGAAGATGCGGCCCTGCATATCGTGGCCTTCGACTATCTGGAAGGTCTGGCGACCGCCGGCTTGGTCAACGAAAAGGCCCTGGAGCAGATGCGTCTGGGCTATGTCGAGCGTCACCGCCAGTGGCTTGAGGAACAGGCTCGCCCCTTGCGCAAGATCGGTGTGCACGTCACCACGGAGGTGACTTGGGTCGAAAATCCGCTGGAGGAAATCCTGACTCACCTCAAAGAGCAGCCGATGGACGTGCTGATCAAGGCGCTGGAACATCAATCGCGGCTGTCGCGGCTGGTGTTTACCCCCCTCGACGTGCATTTGCTGCGCGAATGCCCGGTGCCGCTGCACTTCGTCAGCCATGCCAAGCATGCGTTGCCGCGCAAGATCGTTGCAGCGGTCGATCCGTTCCATCGTGATGATCACTACAAAAGTTTCAATGACCGGATTCTGCACGAAGCGTCAAAACTGGCGAGTGCCTGCAATGCCGAGCTCGACGTGGTCTACGCCTATGACCTTTCGTCTATCAGTTCGGACGAGTTCAGCTTCGAGAACGGTTCGGCGTTTTTCGCTTCGGACAAGGCCAAGACCCTGTTCGACTTCCAGGAGGATGCCTTCAACGATTTGGCCGCGCGCAACGGCATCGCGCCGGAGCAACGGCACATGATCATGGGCAGCCCGACCAAAGTGCTGACCCGCTATGCCGATACCTATGACGTCGACGTGATTGTCATGGGCCGGGTCGGCCATCGCGGCATGGGCCGGTTGATCGGCAGCACGGTGGAGCATCTGCTGTACAAAATGCCGTGCAGTGTATGGGTGGTCTACACCGAGCGGCTGGATGAGTGATCGGGCTGGTCAGGTAGTCAATTCTGCACATCCCCTTGTGGGAGCGGGCTCTGTGGCGAGGGGGCTTGCCCCCGTTGGGTCGCGAAGCGGCCCTAAAAGCTTTGCGACTGCTTCGCAGCCGAACGGGGGCAAGCCCCCTCGCCACAGAGCCCGCTCCCACAGGGGATTTGTGTTGTCGCTTCAACGCCGTGTAATCACCACCTCCAGGTATTCACTGGGCACCACCAGCGACCGCTCCCCCGCCCGGTTCAGGCGATTCAACAGTTCGGTCAGGTCGTTTTCCAGGGCCGTGCCCCCTTCGGGTGGCAGGGTCGCAAAGGCCTTGTGTAGCGGCCCATACCAGGTACGGAAGGTGTCGATCCAGTGCGCGGCCGAGCGATAGCGGAAGTTGAACAGCCGCCGTGTCACCTGAAGCTGGAAATCGCGCTGATCGAACTGCGAGTTTAACCAGGCTTCGGTGCCCCAGTTCGAAGGGGGTTGCGCGCCTGGCGGTGGCGGCATGTGGCGGCCCAGGGTCTTGAACACCTGGCCGATGTAGCCTTCAGGCGTCCAGTTGGCAAGGCCGATCCGCCCGCCAGGACGGCACACCCGCGCCAGTTCCGCTGCGGCCTTGGGCTGATCCGGCGTAAACATCACACCAAAGGTCGAAAGCACGGCATCGAAACTGGCGTCCTCGAACGGCAAGTCCTCGGCATCGGCCACCTGAAAGGTCACGTCCAGGTGTTCCGCCCGTGCGCGGTCTTCGCCGCGTTCAAGCAACTTGGCCACATAGTCAGTGGACGTGACCTTGCAGCCCCGGCGTGCGGCGGCAAGCGTTGCGTTGCCGTTGCCGGCGGCGACGTCCAGCACCTGCTCATCACAGAGCAAGTCGCAGGCTTCGGCCAGTTGTTCGCCGACGATTTGTAAGGTGGTACCGATCACGGCGTAGTCGCCGCTGGCCCATGTGGCCATCTGACGGTTTTTCAGGGCTGTGAGGTCAATGGGTGTGCTCATAAAAGTCAGCTCCATTGCAGGTTGGAACGCGTCCCGGCTTACTCCGCCGTGGTGGGATCGATGATGTTCATGACCCGGGAAACGCTGGTGATGGGAAATTCACCCTTTTGGGCGTGCTCCCTGATGAGTCCCTCGTTCGGCGCGATGTACACGCAATAAATCTTGTCGCCAGTGATGTAACTCTCCAGCCATTGCACCTCTGGCCCCATCTCGCGCAACACATCGCAGGACTTTTGCGAGATCGCTTTGAGTTCTTGTTGCGGCAGTGCGCCAGCGCCCGGAAGCTCGCGCTCAATAATGTATTTAGGCATGGCAACTTCCTTTTCTTGATGGTGATGACAGGGTCGGCAATGATCCCGTCGTCCACAAACTATCGCTCCCGGATACGCCGGCGTCCTGCCGATCGTCCGGAGAATTCACGAAATATGGCATTCTCCGATGCGTGGTCGCCATTTGTAACGCCGCCTTAACAGATTGGCTTGCGTTGCCGAAACGGGTTAAGCGGCAGGCGTCTTGGCCTCTTCCAGCAATTGCCGAATCATCTGCTCCTGAGTCTCGTACCTTCCCTCGCCAAAGTAGGTGTAACGCACCTGGCCCTTGGCATCGATCAGGTAGTGAGCGGGCCAGTACTGGTTGTCGAAGGCGCGCCAGATCGCGTAGTTGTTGTCGATCGCCACCGGGTAGGTGATGCCGAGTTTTTTCACCTGGTCGCGGACGTTGTCGATGATGCGTTCGTAACCGTATTCAGGGGTATGCACGCCAATCACGACCAGGCCGTCCTTCTCGTATTTCTTCGCCCAGTCCTTCACGTAGGGCAAGGTGTGCTGGCAGTTGATGCAGTCGTACGTCCAGAAGTCCACCAGCACCACTTTGCCGCGCAGGGCATCGTTGCTCAGCGCTGGCGAGTTGAGCCACTCGACCGCGCCAGAGAGTGACGGCATCGCGCCTTTGGCCGCGTCCATGGTCGAGTCGGCCTTGACCTTGCTAACGAAGTAATCGACCACTTTCGGTACGGTTTCCAGCACGCGTTGTTCAACCGTGGTGACGCCTTCGGATGAGGTGCTGGCGAGCAACTTGTTGTCGGCCCCCGTGGAGATGACCGCTGCGGCAACCAACACCGCCGCCCCCGTGCCGCGACGCAGCCAACCGGTGAGCGGAATCGACGGCTTCAGGCGATTGACCAGACCGCGACCGGCGAAGATCAAAGTGCCCAGGGACAACGCGCTGCCCAGGCCGTACGCCACCAGCAAAAGACTGGTCTGAGCGTTGGCGCCTTGCAGCATGGCGCCGGTGAGGATCACCCCGAGGATCGGCCCGGCACACGGCGCCCAGAGCAGACCGGTGGCGACGCCGATCATCACCGAACCTAACGGGCCAGACATTTTGCGAGTGTTGGGATCAAGGCGATTGCCCAGCAGCACGAACGGGCGCGCCAGCCAGCCACCGATGCGGACGGAGATCAGCGACAGCGCAAACAGAACCATCACAATCAGCGCCACATGGCGGCCGGTGTTGTTGGCTTGCACCACCCAATCGCTGCTGACCACCGCCAGGCTGGAGATCAGTGCGAAGGTCAGGGCCATGCCGCCGAGGGTGAGCAGGATCGAAGAACGCGTGCGTTTAACCCCGGCAAACAGAAACGGCACGACCGGGAGGATGCAGGGGCTGAGGACGGTCAAAATGCCGCCCAGGAATGCAATGAGGAACATGGGGATCACCTTGAGAATACGAGTCCCCTGTGGGAGCGAGCCTGCTCGCGATAGCGGTCTGGCAGTCACATAGATGTTGAATGTGCTGCCGTCATCGCGAGCAGGCTCGCTCCCACACTGGGAATACTGAGTTCATGGGAACAGTGCCTGACTTCAGGCCGTCTGGTTTTCCAGCTGCTGGCCCTGTGGCGTCCGGCTGTAGCCGTTCTCTGCAACCAGTTGCCCTTGCGGTGTGCGGCTGGAACCATCCTCAGTCAGCAGCGGAGTCAGTTGGAAGCAGGTGCTGCTGCCACAGCTGCTCTGTTCTACCGCAGCGTTGGCATGGGCAGCGGCGCCGGCTACGGAGAAAACGATGGCGGTGAAAAAGCGGGTGATGTTGTTCATGATGTTCTTCCTGTTTCAAAGGGGATGGGCAATGGGTCGTCGAAGGATTCAGCTGCCTTCGTTGCAGCCGTCAGCGAATTTGCTGTAATCCAGGACCCGGGTTTTGCCTTGGGAATCCAGGTAGGTCATCCGGGCATTCACAATCCCGCAGGTAGGGGTGGCGTCCTGTTTCATCGACAGCACTTTCTGGATGTCCAGGTGCGTGCCGTAGGTGTAGGTTTGAGGGGTTACATCGGCTTCGGCGCGGGCCGACAAGGTGCAGATGTTCAGGGCGGCAAACAGGCAGGCGGCGTAGACGGCTTTGGTGTTCATGGTAGGTTCCTCTGGGCTTCAATGGGTCAATCGTTGATTGGGCCGAGGCGGTTTGGGTTTGCCTCGATGGAACCTATTTGAAACCCGTGAGGTATCCCGTCTGTGTCGAGAACAGGCGCGGGTAAATCACTACGTATCAGCGCAGGCCTGCGATACACAGCGATACAAACCCCCTGAAATCGCAATGCTGTCTTGAGTCCGTGAGAAACCTGTGGCGAGGGAGCTTGCTCCCGCTTGAGTGCGTAGCACTCACAATAATCGGCAAGGGTTGTCAGATTTTTTGGGGCCGCTACGCAGCCCGACGCGAGCAAGCTCGCTCGCCACAAAGAGTCGCGCTTAAGTGAACAGCATTGCCCTGAAATCGGCTGTTTTTTGCGTCCCCGTGTATCTGCTGATACGCCAGATACACTGCAATACAATCGACGGCAGGCGAGCGGGCCAAGGCTCGATAGACTGCGCGACAACTCCCATTCAAGAGGCTTGGTCACCATGGAACACGTCGATCACATTCTCATCGTGGACGATGACCGCGAGATCCGGGAACTGGTAGGCAACTACCTGAAAAAGAACGGCCTGCGCACCACCGTGGTCGCGGATGGACGGCAGATGCGCTCGTTTCTGGAGTCCACACCGGTGGATTTGATCGTGCTCGACATCATGATGCCGGGGGACGATGGCCTGGTCCTCTGCCGCGAACTTCGCGCCGGCAAACACAAGGCCACGCCGGTGCTGATGCTCACCGCTCGCAACGATGAAACCGACCGCATCATCGGCCTGGAAATGGGCGCCGACGATTACCTGGTCAAACCGTTCGCCGCTCGTGAATTGCTCGCCCGCATCAACGCTGTGCTACGACGCACGCGGATGCTGCCGCCGAACCTGGTGATCACCGAAAGCGGTCGCCTGCTGGCATTCGGTCGCTGGCGCCTGGACACCTCGGCCCGGCATCTGCTGGATGAGGACGGCACCATGGTCGCCCTCAGCGGTGCGGAATATCGTTTGCTGCGGGTATTCCTCGATCATCCTCAGCGGGTGCTCAATCGCGACCAGTTGCTTAACCTGACCCAGGGCCGCGATGCCGATCTGTTCGACCGCTCGATCGATTTGCTGGTGAGCCGCTTGCGTCAGCGTCTGCTGGACGATGCCCGGGAACCGGCCTACATCAAGACCGTACGCAGTGAAGGTTATGTGTTTTCCCTGCCGGTGGAAGTGCTCGGTGCGCCGTCATGAATCTTGCGCTGCATTGGCCCCGCACACTGGCCTCGCGGCTGTCGCTGATTTTCCTGATCGGCCTGATCCTCGCCCAGGCGCTGTCCTTTGGCGCTCAGTACTATGAGCGTTACGAAAGTGCGAAAAATACGATGTTGGGCAATCTGGAAACCGATGTTTCGACCTCCCTCGCCATCCTCGACCGCTTGCCCGCCGAAGAGCGTCCGAACTGGTTGCAGCGTCTGGAACGTGCCAACTATGGCTATCTGTTGAATGAAGGCTCGCCGGGCACGCCGATGGCAGCCAGCGACGTGCCGATTGCAGCGATCTCGATTCAGGACGCCATCGGCCATGATTACCCGCTGACCTTTACCGACATCCCAGGCCCGAAAAAACACTTCCAGGCCCACCTGAAACTGAAGGACGGCAGCCCTGTCACCATCGACGTGCGGCCGTCGATGGTGCCGTTGTCGCCGTGGTTGCCGGCGGTGTTGCTGGGGCAACTGGCGCTGATGATTACCTGCACCTGGCTGGCCGTGAGAATCGCCATTCGCCCGCTCACCCACCTCGCCCAAGCGGTGGAAACCCTCGACCCCAACACCCACGCCGTACACCTGGATGAAAAAGGCCCGACCGAAGTCGCCTACGCTGCGCGGGCCTTCAATGCGATGCAGGCGCGCATTGCGGCTTATCTCAAGGAACGCATGCAACTGTTGGCGGCGATTTCCCACGACCTGCAAACCCCGATCACCCGCATGAAACTGCGCGCCGAGTTCATGGATGACTCCAGCGAGAAAGACAAACTGTGGAACGACCTCGGCGAGATGGAACACCTGGTGCGCGAAGGCGTCGCCTATGCCCGCAGCATTCATGGTGCCACCGAGGAAAGTCGCCGCACTGATCTGGATTCGTTCCTCGACAGCCTGGTGTTCGACTATCAGGACATGGGCAAAGACGTGCAACTCGACGGCAAAAGCGCAGCCGTGATTAACACCCGGCCGCATGCCTTGCGACGAGTGCTGGTGAACCTGATAGACAACGCACTGAAATTCGCCGGCACCGCAGAGCTGTGGGTGGAAACGCAGGCCGATGGCAGCTTGTCGGTGAAAGTGATGGACCGAGGGCCGGGGATTGCCGAAGAGCAATTGGCACAGGTAATGGAACCGTTCTACCGCGTGGAGAATTCGCGCAATCGCAGTACGGGAGGGACCGGTTTGGGGTTGGCGATTGCCCAGCAGTTGGCCATCGCGATTGGCGGGTCATTGAAATTGAGCAATCGCGAAGGCGGTGGGTTGTGTGCGGAGCTCAGGTTGCCAAAGCCCCAATAAACACCACACATCCAATGTGGGAGATTCTATGGTTGAGGGGAAGCCCTCAACCCGTTTTCGCTTGGTATTCACTCTGCCCTTTCAGCAGTGCAAATACGACCCGT
>NZ_JBWCCN010000027.1:0-69125 GCF_056279485.1 Pseudomonas sp. TE12508
TCACCTTCGATGAATCGCTTCATGATCGCCCCCCGATACGATCTCGACGATCAGAAGGTTAGACAATTACTGGCGTTTTCACACAGCCTGGGTCGTTCTCTGCCGGTCATGGTCACGACGCGTGATGGTCACTTCCGATGCAAATGACCGGTCAGGTCGAATGCAAATGGGTGGGTAAGCCTGTGCAATTACCCATTTGCGTATCAACCGCTGCTCTTGAGCCAGGTTTCGAAGCGCGTCGGCCCGATGATGGGGTGCTCTCCCGGCGTGAGCGAGTGGTCATCGATGGGCGCGCCGAAGTAGGGGACCGTGTCGTCCGCTTGGGCCTGGCGCGGGTCGTTGGTGTGTTGCAAAAACAGGCGCACGAATTCCACCAGCGGCCAGCGCTCTGGGCCGGCTACTTCCAGGGTCTTATTGCTCGGCGCTTGCACGGCGACCTTCGCCAGCGCCGTCGCGACATCGACCGCGGCAATCGGTTGTAGCTCGGCGGAGGTCAGGCGGACGGTGTCGCCTTCCTGCACGCCCGAGTGCGAAATCGCCCCGATGAATTCGAAGAACTGCGTGGCCCGCAATATTGTGTAGGGAATGCCTGAGTCCTTGATGAGTGTTTCCTGGGCCATTTTCGCCCGGAAGTAACCGCTGTCGAGCATGCGCTCGGTGCCCACCACCGACAGGGCGACATGGTGTTTGACGCCGGCGGTTTTCTCGGCGGCGAGCAGGTTGCGCCCGCAGGTTTCGAAGAATTCGAGCACGGCAGCGTCTTCGAAGGAGGGCGAGTTGGCCACGTCGACCACCACGTCGGCGCCTTGCAAGGCGGTCTGCAGTCCTTCGCCGGTGAGGGCGTTGACGCCGGTGCTGGGTGATGCGGCCAGGGTTTCATGCCCCTGGTCTTGCAGGTTTTTGCACAGGTGTTTGCCGATCAGCCCGGTACCGCCCATGACGACGATTTTCATGACGAATCTCCCGATGCGATGTCAGTCCCGAGTGTCGTGTTGGTGGACAGATCGAGGGGCTGACGTTGAATCCTGCAACCATTAAAGACCCGCAATGGAACTGCTTCATGTTGTCCGATAGGTGGTTCGATCAGATGCTGTTCGAGTTATCTGAAAAAAATGCAGAGATGCGCACAAAAAGACCGGAAAAACAGATTGGCGGGAATGTTATATTGCCAGCCTTTGTATCCTGTCATGTTTTGAAACATGACGGTGTGTTTGAGGCGACTCAAACGGCTTTTCAGTATCCAGCAGTAAGATTAATAACGCGCCGAGGATCGGGCGCAAGGCTTCGTTATGCATGGCAGGAGGCGTTACATGCGTTGTGTTCTTTCACTGCTGATCACGCTGGTCTGCGCCCAGGTGGCATGGGCCGAGCCCACGGCCGAGTTGTCGGAACCGGTGGGCGGCTGGCGCTATCACGGCCTGCTGGACCGCAGTGAAAACCCTCGAGTCGCCTATCCAACGCCGCCCATCGACCGGGGCGTGCAGCGCAATCGCACGATGATCGAAGGCCAGCTCAAGGCTCTCGGCACGTTGCGTCCGCCCCATAGCCTGGCGGTCAACGGCAATCCCCTGAATCTGTACACCGACGACCAAGGGCGTTTCGCCCGGCCGTATGCGTTCGGCGCCGGGTCCAACAGCGTCGAAGTGCGCAGTTCCGAGGGCAAGTCGCTCAAGCGTGTTCAATTCTACGAAGCCAACAACCTGCGCACGCCGGCACGAATTCGCGTGGTGCTGGGTTGGGACGACCCCAAGGCCGAACTTGATCTGCACATCATTACCCCCGACGGCCAGCATGCGTTCTGGGCTCGCCCGGCAATGAGCAATGGCGGCGGCCTGGACCCGGACGGGGTCGATGGCCCCGGCCCGGAAATGTTCACCATGACCGCGCCGATGCATGGCACTTATCTGGTTTACGTGAACTATTGGGGCAACTTCGGCAGTGGCGGCTATAACTTCGATGAGACCAGCAACCAGAACGAGGTGATCACCTCGCAAATCAATCTGGTGCTCAACGAAAACACCGTCGACGAAAAACGCGAGACCTTCATCGTGCCTTTGCGGGCGATCGGCGACCTGCTGCTGGTCAAGACTTTCAACTATTAAACATCCCGCACCACGGATGAATTGGGTTTGTGAACATGAGTGATAACACTGTTTCCCCGGCCGTCTCCCCAGCCGTCAACACTTCCCGTCGCTGGCCGGCGCTGGTCATCGGGCTGTGCCTGGTGGCCGGCGTGGCGGGCGGGTTGGGGTGGTTCCTGAACAAACCCAAGGCTCCGCCTGCGGAACTGGCCAGTGACAAACTGGGCATGGGCCGGCCGGACGGTTTGCTCGAAACCCACTCCCTGAGCCAACTGCCCAAGGATCTGCTGGCGGTGCCGTTTCTCAAGGAAACCCTGACCGAAGATTTCGTCTTCTATTACCAAGCTCACGCCGACCGCCTCGGTTTGATCGGCAGTTTGCGGCGGATCATTTACGAGCATGACCTGAAGTTGCAGGACAGCCTGATTGAGCAGCTGTTCGATCAACCGGCGGACGTGGCGCTGTGGCGCGGGGCGGATGGGCGTCTCAAGGATTTCCTGTTGGTGATGGATCGCGGCGGGCTGGCCAAGGTGCTGGAGCCGCTGGCGAAAGTGGCGCTGGATGATACGCAGCTGAGCAAGCTGGCTGAAATCAAAGTCGCCGGCGATGTGGTGCCGCTTTATCAACTCACCTACAACAACAGCAAAGCGCTGCTCTTCGCCTCTCATGGCGACAAACTGGTGGTGCTGTCCAACCCGGCCAAGCTTTATGACGCCGGCCACGGTCCAGTCGAAGAACCCGGCATGGTCTCGACCGAATCGCTGGAAGCACTGCTCGGCGGCCAGAAACTGTTCCCCGAAGCCTTCGGCCTGCAACCCCGCGCGCCTGAAGTGAAGCAACGCCTCTCGGTCAACTCCAGCGTTCTGGCCATGGGTTACCAGCGCTTCATCCCGAATTTCGCCGGCCTGCGTTTCGACATGGACGACAAGGGCTGGCACAGCTTTCTCGCCATGGATGAACTGGAAAACCAGCCAGACTTCGACTTCAAACCGATCTGGCAGGCCATGCCGATGGGCGCCAGCGCCTGCGTGACCTTGCCACTGGCCGCCGAACAACAGAAACCGCTGCTGGTGAAACTCGGTGCCGACGACGCCGTGGCCCAAGCCCTGACCGAACACATGGCCGGTGCCGCCGGCCTGTGCTGGTACGCCGATTCGCGGCTGTACACGCCGCTGCTGGTGGCCAGCCTGAATGACGATGACAGTGCCAAACTCGACGGCGACCTGGGCAACCTGTTCGGCTCGATGGTCGGCGCCTACGAAGGCAACGTTGCCGAGCACGCGTTCCCGGTGGTCGAGAAACAGGAAGGCCAGACCCATCAGTGGCAGCGCCAGGTCAGCTCCAATTTCGGCCCCTATAAAGCCAAGGATGCCGAGCAACCGGACGCGATCACCGGCAAAGCCTTTATGCGCGTAAGCCTGGCGCGTCACGGTTCGACGCTGCTGTTCTCCCTTGACGACAAACTGGTCGACAAAGCCCTCGGCACCCTCGACAAACGCTTCCCGCCCATGGCTGACGTCGTGCCGAAAGACCTGCTGATGCCGATCTATTTCGGCCCGGACTCCATGGCGCAACTGATGCAACAGGAAACCCTCGACAGCCTGCCGCAAGACATGGAGCCGGTGTTCTATAACGCCGCGCAAACCTACCTGATCCCGAAACTGCGCACCCTCGGCGGCTATGGCAAATATGCCCTGACCTTGCCCAAAGGCAGCGAGCCCGACGGCCACTGGCAGTGGCTGCCGCTGGAGTGGAAAGTCCTGTGACCGCACTTATCCGAGGCCTCGGCCTGCTGGCGTTGCTGCTGGGGACTCGCACCTTTGCCAGCGAAGCCCCGGCGCTCGACCCGCAGCAATCCCAGGTATTTCGCGCCTGGTTCGTGCGCATCGCCCAGGAACAACTGACCCAAGGCCCGAGCCCGCGCTGGTATCAGCAGGACTGCGCCGGGCTGGTGCGGTTTGCCGCCAACGAAGCGCTGAAAGTCCATGACGATAAATGGCTGCGCAGCAATGGCTTGTCCAATCGCTACCTGCCGCCGGAGCTGCAACTGAGCGACGCCCAGCGCGGCCTTGCCCAGCAATGGCAGCAGGGCGGCGGCAAGGTCGGGCCTTACGTCAACGCGATCAAACTGATTCAGTTCAACAGTCATCTGGTCGGTCGCGATGTGGCCCAGGCCCGACCCGGCGACTTGATGTTTTTCGATCAGGGCGACGACCAGCACCTGATGATCTGGATGGGCCGCTTCATCGCCTATCACACCGGTACCACCACCCCAACCGACAACGGCATGCGCTCCGCAAGCCTGCAACAACTCATGACATGGAAGGACACCCGATGGATACCCGACGCAGCCAACCCCAACTTCATCGGCGTCTATCGACTGAACTTCCTCTCCCAATGATCGGTGCCCGCATGCTGCGCATTTGCTCAAAACTGCCTTTGTTGTTGGCCTTGTTCATGCCGCTGGCCGCGGTCAATGCTGAGGACACCGTCGAGCCAAGCGGCTACACGCCGGTGGCCGGTGAAAGCTTTTTCCTGCTGGCCGACAGCAGTTTCGCCAGCGACGAACAGGCGATGGTTCGCCTCGAAGCCCCTGGCCGCGATTACCGCCGGTTCCGCATGGAACCTTACGGCGGCGCGGATATTCGCGTGTATCGCATCGACAAACCGCTGGATTTCCTCAAGCGCCAGAAGAACCTGCACCGCGTGGTCAGTGACGGCCAGTTCAAGGGCGAAGGCCTGTCGAACACCCTCGCGTACCTGTGGGACAACTGGTACCGCAAATCCCGTCGGGTGATGCAGCGGGCGTTTTCCTACGAATCGCGTAAACAAGTCACCGAGGAAGTGCCGGAACTGAAGATGGGCACCGCCATCGCCGCGCCAACGCCTTACGACGCACAGCCACAATTCGCGTTGATTCCGGGCCTGCCGGTGGTCAGCCAATTCCGTTATCCGCTGTGGCAAGCCAAACCGATCCAGCCGCCTGAGGGCGTGAACCTGGCCGGTTCTTCCAGCGAGTTCGTCAGTGTCTCGCCGGGCAACGTGTACATCCCGTTGGGCAACCTGAAGCCAGGCCTGTACCTGGTGGAAGCGCTGGTCGGCAAATATCGCGCGACCACCATGGTTTTCGTCTCCAACACCGTGGCCGTGAGCAAGATTGCTGGCGATGAATTGCTGGTGTGGGCCGCGCGCAAACACGAAGGCAGTTCGGTGCCCAAGGTCAATGTGCTGTGGACCGACGGCCTGGGCGTGATGAGCAGTGGCGCGACTGATGCCGACGGTTTGCTGCGTCTGAAACACGTCAGCCCCGAGCGTTCGTTCGTGATCGGCGAGGATGAAGAGGGCGGGGTGTTCGTCTCCGAGAACTTCTATTACGACAGCGAAATCTACGACACCAAACTTTATGCATTCACCGACCGACCGCTGTATCGGCCGGGGGATTGGGTATCGCTGAAAATCGTCGGCCGCGAGTTCAAGAATGCACGGGATTCCGTGGCACCGACCGCTGCCGACGTCAATGTCACCGTGCTCGATGCCACGGGCACGGCGCTGCAATCGTTGGCGCTGAAACTTGATTCCAAGGCCGGTACTCAGGGTCGTTTCCAGTTGCCGGACAACGCCGTGGCTGGCGGTTATGAACTGCGTTTCAGCTACAAGGATCAGGCCTACAGCAGCGCCTTCCGTGTCGCTGAATACATCAAGCCGCACTTCGAAATTTCCCTGAACCTGGCCAAGCAGGATTACCGCACCGGCGAACCGGTGAAGGGCAGTCTGGTGCTGTTGTACCCGGACGGCAAACCGGTGGCCAACGCCAAGTTGAGCCTGAGCCTGCGCGCCCAGCAACTGTCGATGGTCGATAACGAGCTGCAATACCTCGGGCAATTCCCGGTGGAGCTGACCAGCGCCGAACTGACCACCGACTCCAAGGGCAACGCCAGCCTCGATCTGCCCGCCGCCGAGAAACCGAGCCGCTACATGCTCACCGTGTTCGCCAGCGATGGCGCGGCGTATCGGGTCAAGACCACCAAGGAAATCCTCATCGACCGCGGTGCCGCGAGTTTCCGCCTGAGCGCGCCGCAGCGGTTCAGCGCGGTGGGCGGCAAGGTTGCCTTCAGCTATGCCAACGAAGGTGGCAGCGAGCAGAGCAAAGCGGTCAACCCGAGTAGCTACAGCTGGGTGCGTCTGGAGGATCAGACCACTGGCGAAGGTAAACTCACCGCCAAAGATAAAGGCTTCACCCTGGCCTTCGACCGTCCGGGCACTTACAACCTGACGCTGAAAGATGATCACGGCCGGGTGCTTGGCGCGACCGGTCATTCGGTCACTGGCGATGGCGTCAAAGCCGTGCCCGGCACCGTGGAAATCGTCCTCGATAAACCCGAGTACAAGGCCGGCGACGAAGCCCTCGCGTTGATCACTTTCCCCGAGCCGATTATCGATGCGCTGTTGTCGCTGGAACGCGACAAGGTCGAGGCCACGGCGCTGCTGTCCAAGGGCAGCGACTGGCTGAAGATGGAAAAAATCAGCGAAACCCAGTACCGCGCGCGCATCCTGGTGAAGGACACCTTCGCGCCGAACCTGACGTTCTCGGTTCTTTACACCAAGGGTGGCCAATACAGCTTCCAGAACGCCGGTATCAAAGTTGTCGCGCCGCAAATCGATGTGGCAATTACCACCGACAAAGAAGCGTATCAACCAGGGGATACCGTTACCGTCGATCTCGCTACCCAGTTCGCCGGCAAAGCCATTCCGGCGCACCTGACGGTCAGTGTCGTGGACGAGATGGTCTACGCCCTGCAACCGGAAGTCGCGCCGACCATCGACCAGTTCTTCTATCACCCACGCCGCAACAACGTGCGCACCAGCGCCAGTTTGTCGTTCATCAGCTACGACGTGGCATTGCCGGGCAGCCCAGGCGCGCCGGGCAAAGCCAACCGCAGCGAACGTGGCGTGAAAGTGTTGGAGCGGCCGCGTCGAGAAGACGTCGACACCGCCGCGTGGCAGCCTGAATTGATCACCGATGCGAATGGCAAAACCCGCTTTACCTTCAAAATGCCAGACTCGCTGACTCGCTGGCGCATCACCGCCCGGGCCATCGCCGATGACGGCCAGGTCGGGCAGAAGAAGCAGTTCGTGCGCTCGGAAAAACCGCTGTACCTGAAGTGGAGCGGCCCGACCAAGTTCCGCAACAGCGACAAACCGGACCTCGGTGTGTTCGCTTTCAGCCAGGCCGAGAAACCGGTCAAGGCTGAGCTGGTGATTCATTACGGTGGCGCCGAGCAACGGGTGCCGGTCACGTTGAACAACGGCATCAACTACATCGCATTGCCAGCGTTCACAGTGGCCAATGGCGAGTGGACTGCCGAGTTGGTGCAGGACGGCAAAACCGCTGATGCCTTGGCCGTGCACCTGACCGCGACCGGTGAAGGCTGGCAAGTAACGCAAAGCCAAAGCCTGGACGTGGCCAGCGGTGATACGCCGTTGACCTTGCCCGCAGACGCCACGGATATTCGCCTGCGTCTGGATGACAGCCCGCAAGCGCTGTTCCGTTCGGCCCTCGATGATCTGCTGAGCTATCCGTACGGCGGCGTCGAACAGACCGCCAGCCGTTTGCTGCCATTGAGCATCGCTTATCCAACCTTGTCGTCGAACCCGCAGATCCGCGATCGCTTGCGCTTGATCATGCAGAACAGCCGTCTGCGGCTGGTGCAAATGGCCGGCCCGTCGGCGAGCTTCACCTGGTGGGGCTTTGACGGTGAGCCGGATGCGTTCCTCACCGCGTATGCCTATTACGCCGACTGGCACGCCAGCAAAGCGCTGGAACTGAGCCTGCCGCCGGAGCATTGGCAGCGGGTGCTGGAGGTGTACGCCAAGCAGTCGCAGAACACGCCGCTGTTGCAGCGGGCGTTGATTCTGTCGTTTGCCAAACAGATGCAGTTGCCGGTGAACACGCTGCTCAGCGGTTTGATCGACGATTTGGTGAAAGCCGGCGAAGGTCATGGGGCGAGCGTGATGGACGATGGCGAAGAGAGCCTGGTCATGAGCGATCCGGACTCGGCATTGGGGCTGGCCAGCGCTCGGCTGTTGACCGCATCGTTGGCGCGTCAGGCCAAGGTCAATCTGCCGGAGGCGTTCAATCGTCAACTGGACGCTGCGCAACAACAAGTGGCCGCTAGCTCTCAGCCGTTTGTCGAAGCCTTGAACCTGTCGCTGCAAGCCTTCGATCAGGCTCACGCGCAAGCGCTGTTGCAACGCCTGTTGCCGCAGCAATCGACCCTGGAGCGCGCCTTGGCGCTGACCTGGCTGCAACGCAGCATCGAACAGGCCTCGCCCACCATCGCACTGGCACCGGGTGAAGGCTGGAAGAAAAAGTACGGTGATACTGGTGAGATGTATTGGACGTGGCAGGGTGCTGCAACCGTGCCTGCAACGTTGTCGCTGAGCGGGACGCAAGAACGCCCGCTTCGCGCTGCGTTGAGCTTCCAGAGCAAGCAACCGCCGGTAGACCCGATGGCCGTGACCATCACTCGTCGCCTGTCGCGTCTGGTGCCGGGTGACGAAGCGTTCGAATTCAAACTCGAAGCGGTCGGGACCAAACCGTTGTCCAGCGACAGTCTGTACCTGGACGAAGTTATCATCACCAGCAAAGCTGCGAAACCGCTGCGCTACGGCATGCTCGAAGTGCCGCTGCCTCCGGGCGCGGACGTCGAGCGCACCACGTGGGGCATCAAGCTGATGGGCAAGGCCGGCACTGAGCCGACCGCCCTGGAGAAGGCCCGTTTCGAACCGGGGCAAATGGCTTACGCGATCCCGGTGGATGCCTTGAGCGGTGAATTGCGCCTGCGTCATCTGGTGCGCTTCTCGCAAAAAGGTCAGTTCAACCTGCCGCCGGTGCGTTTCACCCAGGTCTATGCGCCACAGCATCAGGCTCTGGAACAGAAACCGGCGCTCGGCCAGGTCACGGTCCACTGACATGACCCGGCGTCTGGTCTGGTGGTTGTTGTGTTTGATGCCTGCGCTGGCGACAGCGCAGGACGAACCGTTGCGACTGGGCTTCAAGGATGAATTGCTTTCGTTGAGCCAGACTCAGGTGATCTCGCGTGAGCCATTGCCTGCTGATCTGCAAACCCCTCTGGGCAGCTTGTGGAAGCTGTTTGTCTACGGCTGGCTGGTGGACACCGGCGCGCGTGAACCGGCTTATGAATGTCGCGGGCAATCGAAGGAAGAAGTGTATTGCTGCACGGCGGGCGGCAGGATTGAGCGCGATCAGGCATTGGTGAAGTCTTGCGGGTTGTACTTTGAGCCTGCACGCTTGGGCATTGCCGGCGCTGAATGGCGCGAGTATTGGCAGGCGAGACAAGCACCGAAGTGGTTGCTGGATTTGCCGTCGTTGCAACCGCAGACCCGGGTTTCGGTGGCTGAGTTGCTGAAGGTCTTGGCCGTGATGCCGGCGCAGGATCAGGCGCGGCGAGTGTTGCTTGATGTGGTGCTGAATGCGGCTGACGGCAATGTCGTCGGTGAGCTTGGCGGCCGGTTGCGGGTGAAAACCTGGAGCTGGTTGGGGGATCAGGACCCTTCGTCGCGCCAGGGCGGGTTCGCTGGCTGGACGGCAGACGGCACGCCGATCTGGGCCGGTGGGCGCGGCACCAGTCAAATGGTCTTGCGCAATTACGGTCAGGCACTGGCGACGGTGTTGCCTTCGTCATGGCCTGCCGAGGCGGGGAAGTGCGTTGAGGTCGGCCTGTTCGCGCGTTATCCGCTGAAACGCGTACTAGCGGGGGATCGCGTGTTAGCGCCCGGGCCTTTGCAAGGCGACTATCGCGTCGAGTTCGCCAACGGCAATCAACTCGATATCCATAGCGACGGCGAGTTGTTCTTGCTCAAGGACAAACTCGTCGCCCGCCTGGATCGCGAAGAGTACGTCGCCCGCGTCCTGCAGCGCGAAGCCAGACCCGAACCTGCCGAAGCCGCCAAAGCCCTGAGCGTCGCGATCCGCACCTACCTGCTGCAAAACGCCACCCGCAATGGCGACTGCCTGAGCATCGACGACAGCAGCAGCCGACAGCGCGTCGCCCCACGCCCGGCCGCGACCGAATCACGCAACATCGCCGCGTGGACCAGCGACCTGGTCCTTGCCGGCAGCGACGTCACCTATCACTCCGACCAACCGGGGCCGGACAAGCTCTCCTGGCTGCAAGCCGTCGAACAGGCCAATGCCGGTCAACGCTATGACGCCATCCTGCTGCACGCTTACCCGCGCGCGAGCCTCAGCCGCTGGGACAATCCAGTGGCTTCCTGCGATGCATTGCCCGCCGCGCAAGACTGGCTGCAAAAACAACGCCGCGGTTGGCGACCACGGCTGGAAAGCGAAGTTGGTTACAACGAAGTCAACACCTTCGCCGTCTGCCGCCTGGCTTTCGGCCGTCCTTTTGTCGATCGCGAACGCCAGCGCATCTACGTGCGCGGCGTGCTGTCGCTGCAAGACCGCCTCGACCTGACCCACGAATACCTGCACCTGGCCTTCGAAGCACACCCCAACGGCCAGGATGAAACCTACATCGAAGGGCTCGCCCGCCACCTCTTGCTGGATTAGGCCATGAAACTCCGTTACCCACAGGTCCTCCTGTTCCTTTGTTCCTTTTGCGTATGGCCGACCACGTTCGCCACCGACAGCGCGGTCAAACTCGACACGCCCGTCGGCGGCTGGCGCACAGGCGCGCCCGAAGGCGAAGGCGAAAACTTTCGTCAGACGGTTAATTACCCGGCGTCCTCGGTCAACACACCGGTGGGGCAGGCCAATACCGCTCGCATTACCGGCCAAATCAAATCCACGCCCAAGGGCAATGAGCCCGGCAAGCTGATCGTCAACGGTGTCAGCATGCCGCTGAAGCTCGACCCCGCCGGCCGCTTCGACCGCCCGTTCTCATTCCCCAACGGCAGCAACAGCGTTGAAGTCCGCAGCCCCGATGGTCAACAACGCCATCGCACGCAGTTCCTCAATGCCAGCGGCGGCGCCACCCCGGCCAAGTTGCGAGTGCTGCTGGCCTGGGACAGCGACGGCACCGACCTCGACCTGCACCTTGTCACGCCTGACGGCGGCCACATCTGGTACGGCGACCGCGTTGCAGCCAACGGCGGCGCACTCGACGTCGACGTCACCACCGGCTACGGCCCGGAAATCTTCGCCATGCCAGCGCCGATCAAGGGGCAATACCTGGTCTACGTGAACTACTACGGTGGCGGGTATCGCAGTGATGAGGAGGGGCAGGAAGAGGCTGTTCAGCCCCTGACCACTGCGCAGATTACGGTGATCACGGAGGAGGGGACGCCGAACGAGAAGATGGAGACGTTCCTGGTGCCGATGCGGGCGGTGGGGGAGTTGACGTTGGTTAAGGGGTTTAGTTATCCGTGAGGAGATAACTGAGTTGCGAGTTATTCAAGTTTAGCTTTTTTCTGAGTCGGTCTTTTATCCAAAAGGCAGAGAAGGGCACCAATAACCGGGCTGACCACCGCTGTTTCTTGAAAGGATTGAACATGCTAAAGCGCTTGGCTCTTTCCGGGCTGTTTCTACTAATAGCGGCATTTGGGTATACGGCAGTCCTGGGCCGCTTGGGCGGAGGTCCTGCTCCAACCCTGGAGCTTGATCAGCCAAACAAACAGGCTGATTTGATAACCGTCAATAAACAAGAAAGGCGGATGTTTCTATGGCGAGAGGGTGTGGTATTGGCCGAATATCGCATAGCGCTTGGAGCGGCCGCGAATGACGGCGCAAAGCAACGAGAAGGGGATGAGAAAACGCCTGAGGGACGTTATTTCATCGATTGGCGCAATCCAAAATCAATGGCGTACCTTAGCTTGCACATTTCATATCCGAATCCGGCAGACGAAGCCGCTGCTCGTCATAACGGGTATTTGCCAGGCGGTAACATTATGATTCATGGTCTACCCAATGGATGGGCGTGGCTTGAACCGCTTCATCATCTGTGGGACTGGACTGATGGTTGCATTGCTGTAACTAACAGCGAAATGCGAAAAATCTGGATGTTGGTGCCTGACAGGACGCCAATTGAAATCAGATAGGACGCTGCCTGCACTTTCCAGCCCTTTAACTACCGAAGCCATGATGAACCTTACTCCGCCTCGTTTGAGATTGTTGTCGATACTGACCGTGACCCTGTTAGTGGTGGGCTGTACGTCCTACTACCTGTTTCGCCAGAGCAGTGCGTCGACAAGTGAAAGCTTCACCGCCGAGGACATGAATGAAGGCGGCGTAGAGGACATCGGCACGCTGGCACTGCCTGACGTGGAAAAGCGTCTGAATTACTTGATCCACGACACCGGTGAAACACTCAGCGCTTTGGAGCTGGTAACGCACTCGGAATTTAGCCTGACAGTTGACGGAACCAAGCCCGCCGACGAGCAGAAGTTGCAATACGAGGAGCTGTTTGTCCCTTTCACCAGTGCGCAAGTGAAAACTGCGCTGGCGTCGGTCCAGGACCTGCGTTTTGTTCAGACGCTGTTTGCTGATGGTTCCGAAGTGAGGTTTGACACCAGCAGCCTTGATCCTCTCTGGAAGCGCGCCGCCACGCCGGATGAGCCGGTGGCCGAACAGTACCGTCCGCAGCGTTTGCGTTTTCGAGATGGCAGCGAGAAAGTCTTCGCCGATATAAAGGTGCAGTCCAAGGTTGAGTCGGACGATAGTGTGTCGTCCCGTGAACCCATCGCACTATCGGTCAACAAGCCCTTGGCTAGTCTCGGCCTGACGATCGCTTACCGCAGCTATCCGGCGTTCAAAAAAGTGGTCCTGGACAAGGATCACCCGCAGGTTACCCTGGACGACGGCCAATATTTTCAGCTCACAGCCCTTGGTGACGCAAGCGCCTCACTGCGGCTGAGTACGCCCAAAATGTCGACCTTCGTGGTGCAGGGTTTGACCGATTCGGGCAAGGCGCTTTACAGCAATGGCAACAACACCCGCTCCTTCCCCTCGGACGGCGATATTGCGGCGATGCGTGACTTTTACAAAGCCCTGCTGCAGACCAAGGATGATCTCGATCGGTTCAAGACCAGTCAGGCTGTGCAACAACGGCTGGAGCATTTGGTCAGTAATCTTTCCACTCAGGCGGGGCCGCTGAAAAACACCGAGGCCGACTACCAGTTCGAGGCCACGCCGCAACGTATCGTCATTCATGTGCTTGATCCGATGGAAGACAATACCGCCGTTATCAACGAGGTACACAACGTTCTGGCAGAGCAGACACGTTACATCGCCCGCGACCGGAAATCCGATCACTACGGCTTCATCGATCAGGCCGGACAGTGGTTGATCAAACCACGTTGGGTAGAGCTGCAAGATAGCGTGGTGGCGGATATCTACACGTTGTTTACGCTAGAAAAATCCAGCAACCCTCAATCTGACATGCAGGAATTGCGCAGCCAACTCGCCTATTTTCCCGCCGCCAGCAATAAGCTCGTCTACCTGCCGTTCGAAAACATAACGCAGACATTGGACGATGGCCTGCTGTTGGTGGAGCGTGAAACCAACGGACCTTATGGGCTCTACGACGCCAGGAATCACCGTTTCACGTTGCCGATGAAGTTCGTCAACCCCACCGTGACCGGTAACGTGTTCATCGCCCGTCTTGGCAACAAAACGTATGCCATGGAGGGCATCTACGGCGCCTATACCTTGGCCGGCAAAGAGATTCTGCCACCACAGTTCTCTGACATCGAGCAAAGCGGTGGCTACCTCTACACCCACTCAGCCGATCGGAGTCGTCAGGACGTTTTCGACCTGGAAGGTAAACGGATCAACCTCCAGGGTTACAACGTGATAGGTCGGTTCTTCGGCGAGCAGCCGCTGCTGGTGCAGGACGCTAAAAGTAAGAAATTTGCTTTTATCAACCGCCAGGGGACGCTGCTACCTATCAAACTACCGTATGACGAGGTGGAGCCGTTTTCCAACGGCATGGCGGTGGTCGGGCGTGATCACAGCTATGGAGCCATCGACCTGACCGGCACGTTGCAGATTCCGCTGGAGTACAACAGGATCAACTCTTTCCAAACCCGCTACGCAGCCGCCGTCCCGGCCGGCGGTGGTAGTGGACTGGTGTTGATCAGTCAAAACAACAAACAGGTCAAGAAACTCGGTTCCTACACCAGCCTGAAAGTCCCTGATAACAGCAACGAAGCCCGTTACTACGTGAATGATCCGAGCAATCCTGACGAGTATCTGGTCTATGACGCCGACGGCAATCTTGTGCGGAATGGAGAATAAGGACTGGTTTCAATAACAGTACCGACACGCAGCTGCGTCTGATCAACCTCAGGCACGTTGGTTAAGGGGTTTAGTTATCCGTGAATGCAATAGTCTCAGCAGTGCCTTGAACACCTGTTCGAGGGTGTTCTTGCGGGCCTCTTCGCGAGCAAGCCCGCTCCCACACTGGATCTACTGTGATCACGAAATTTGTGACCAACATCGATCAAATGTGGGAGCGGGCTTGCTCGCGAAGAGGCCGTCCCATCCACTACAAAACCCACAGTAAGACCGATAAACAGACAATGTTTAATCGACATCTCCAGCCGCCACCCCTGTCGTTGTCGGGGCATTGACTCAGTTATCGCCGACCCAAATCTGCGGCTTGCGCTCATGCCACGGCAGCGCCTGTTCCAACTGCCCGGCCAACCGTAACAACACCTCCTCAGCCCCGAATCGCGCGGCAAATTGCAGGCCGATGGGCAAACCCTGCTGGCGGGACATGGCCAGCGGCAACGACATCGCCGGCGTCCCCGCCACATTGAACACCGGTGTGAACGGTGAGTGCTCGAAGACCCGCGCAGTCCATTGCAAACCGTCCATGGTTTGCGCTCCACGGCTGTAGGTGTCGAGGGCGTGGGGCAGGCGCGGCAGGGTCGGCGTCAGCAGTACGTCGAAGTCGTCGAACCAACCGGCCACGCTGCGGGCGATGAGATTACGCACTTCCAGCGCGCCGGCGAACTCCACGGCGCGGGCCTGTAGGCCATAGGCGTAGCAGGCGAGGGTGGCGGGCTCCAGGGTACTCAGGTCGATAGGCCGTGAAGTGGTGGCGGCGAGCCCGTCGATCCAGCGCACGAGGGTGGCACACCAGATGTGGGCGTTAGCCTGGACGAATGAATCCCACGACGTACCGAGTGGTGCGGTCACTCGTTCCACGCGATGACCGAGCGCTTCCACTTCGCGGGCCACGGCCAAGGTGGCCTCAGCAATCTCGGGATCCAGTGCGGCGCCGTTCCACGGTGTGTCGAGCAGGCCGATGCGCAATCGTCCTGGATCGCGTCCCACCTGCGCCAGAAAACCTTCGGCCGGTGCGGCGGTGTAGTAAGGATCGCCCGGCGCATAGCCCTGGACGATGTCCATCAACGCCGCGCTGTCGCGGACGGTTCTCGACAGACCGAGTTGTACGCCGAAACCGGCAAATACCTCATCGAGCGCCGGGCCGTTCGAGGCTCTGCCGCGAGTCGGTTTCAGCCCGACCAGCCCGTTGTAAGATGCCGGTACGCGGATCGAACCCGCAGCGTCAGTGGCATGGGCAATCGGCACGATGCCGGCAGCGACCGCGGCACCCGAACCACCGCTCGAACCGCCGGCCGACAGCCGAGTGTCCCACGGGTTACGGGTCGGGCCCTGGAGCACGGATTCGGTCTCGGTGCTAAAGGCCATTTCCGGGGTGGTGGTGCGCCCCAGGGTGGCGAGGCCCGCGGCGTTGAAGCGTTGCATCAGGTACGAATCCGATTCCGCCACCAGGCCTTGGGCCAATCGGCTGCCCAGCTCAACGCGGCGGCCGGCCGAGGTAATCGCCAGGTCCTTGATCAGGAAGGGCACACCGGCCAGCGGCCCCGTGCCCTCGGTGACAGTGGGCGACCAGTGTTCAATGACCGCGTTGATTTGCGGGTTGACCTGTTGCACGGCGGCAATGGCCAGCTCCGCCAGTTCAGCCGACGTGACTTCGCCAGTCGCCACCAATTGCGCGAGACCGATACCGTCGCAGGTTACATATTCGTTCAGATTCATGGGAGTTCTCCAGTTGAGAGCCCCGATGATAGGTGCCGCCCGCGGCGCTGATTAGCCCATAAAAGCGGTATGAAATGTGCCGTCAGTGGCACAATTGGGCCATCTTGATTTTCCCTCGCAGGTGGCTCGAATGATCCGGGACTTGAATGACACGCTGGTGTTTGTGCGCGTGGTGAGGTTGGGCAGTTTCACCGCCGCCGCCCATGCCTTGCAGATTCCGAAGACGACCGTCAGCCGCCGCGTGCGCGAGTTGGAACAGGCCATCGGTGTGCAGTTGTTGCGCCGTACCACGCGCCAGTTGAGCCTGACCGAGGCGGGAGCGGTTTACTTTGACCAGTGCAAGGACATCGCCACTACCCTGGAACACGCCGAGCTGGCAGTGCATCAACTGCGTGATGATCCGCGCGGGTGGCTGCGGGTGACGGTGCCGTACTCGTTCGGGGTCAGTTGGTTTTCACCGTTGGTGGCCGGTTTTCGTCAGGCGTACCCACACATCAGACTGGAGATTCTGGCGTCCCACGTGCCGTTGGATCTGGTCGGCGAGGAGGTTGATGTGGCGCTGCGCCTCGGCGCCTTGCCGGATTCCAGTCTGGTCGCCCGCCGCCTGGCGAGTTACGCCACGGGCATCTACGCCGCGCCTGAGTACATCGAGCGCCACGGCCTGCCGGCGACGCCGGACGAACTGCTTCAACACCGCACATTGGTGCTGCATCAGGCTCGGCGCGATGTGGGTTACGTTTGGCCGTTGCGCAAGGCTGGCGCCAAAATGCGCGGTTATCGGGTTGAGCCGACCATCATCGCCAACGATCCCGCTCTGCTAAAAGATGCATTGTGTGCCGGCGAAGGGTTGAGCCTGGGCATGGATCAAAGCATGCAGGCCGATGTGGACGCGGGAAGACTGCGCCGGGTGCTGCCGGAATGGATCGGGCCGCCACAGGACCTGAATGCGGTGACGGCTCGGGAGCATTTGCCGTCGCCCAAGGTGACGGCGTTTATCGGGTTTTTGAAGGCGCACATGGCGGCGGCTGAAGCTCGACCTGATTCGGTGTGATTTAACCGGAAACAGGAGGGTGTTCTTGGGGGCCTCATCGCGAGCAAGCCCGCTCCCACAGGGGATCTGCTGTGAACCCGTTTTTGCGATCGCCGCAGATCAAATGTGGGAGCGGGCTTGCCCGCGAAGAGGCCGGCCCATCCCACACAAAACCCATTAATGCACCACAGCGGCCTTCGATTTACTGAACCGATAAAACAGATTGGGCTCGCTCACAATGTAAAGCTCGCCATCGGCGTCCATGGTCATGCCTTCGGCTTGCGGTATGTTTTTTTCGAGATCATCCGTCAGGCCGAGCAGTGAGCGGATGCTGACGAAGTTACCTTTCTCGTCGAGTTCGGTCACGTTGTCGGACTGCTCGCTCAGCACCAGCAAGTGACCGGTCCGAGGATCGTAGTAACCCTCGGAAAGGTCCATGCCGAAGACGCTGCGGTCGATCCAGTTCGTCAAGTCCTTGATGCGGACCTGCCACGAGCCGTCGATGGACGCGAGCATGCCCGTGACCGAATACAGCTGCCGCGGATCGCGTTCCTTGATCGCGAAGACGCGATCATTGACCGGATCATATGTCACGCCTTCAAAGCCCTTGTTGTGTTCGCTCAGGTTGATCTCGATGGCGAGAAACGGTGCGTTTTCCGCATGGATAGGGCCAGGGGTACTCGGCAAAGTGACGACGTACAGTCGCTGCAACACTTCATCGGCGATCACCACTCGCCCCTTACCCAAGTAAGCAATGCCTTCCGTGTCCTGGAACCCGATCAGCGGATAACGTTCAAGCAGGTCGCCGTTACGGCTCAGCGTGACAATCGCCATGGAAGAACTATTGGTGATCCCCAACAGACGATCCCGGTCCGGGTCATAGGTGATGCCGGACAAATCGGTGACGCTCGCAACAGGCTTGGCCTGGATCACGGCCTTATAGTCCGGCAGCCAGATATTTTTGTCCGGCGCCTGATTGCCGTGCCAGAGGTTTTGCCAGTGAGCATACAGCTGCCGGTGGACCATAAAATGTACCGAAACCGCGTAGGCGCCAAGCAATACAACAATGAAAAATACTCCCGGCTTCCATGCCTTGCTCATGTCTTTTCCTTGTCCCAGCTGAAGCGATAGACCTTGGGTGGCTGCCCGGGATGGCAACGGCCGTTATCGGCATCGGCGCCTACGATCGACCACTGCGCACGAGACGTTTCGCCCAGCGCATGGGCGGCTTCAGGATTGAAACACTGGCTCAACACTCCGTCCGGCACCAGGGCGTACGCCTCACGGTGGTCGCGCAACCACTGTGCTGCTTGTTGGACCGAGGAGTCTTTCATCCCGAAATGCACGATTGGCTGCCGGGCGAATAACCAGTGGCCTTCGCGCCAGTTGACCAGCACCAGATCGGCACCGTGGGTCGTGGTCGCCGCCTGCGCCATGAGCGCTTCATGGGGGTTGCGACCGTCCTTGATCGTCTCGATGAAACCGCGGGCGAACCACAGAACAAACCAGGTCACCACCAGCGCCTGGAATATTCGTCGACCGCGCGGGCGTTTGCCGAACCAGCGCTTGAGCAGCCATGGAATCAGCGGCGCTGCCACCAGCACCAGCCCTGGCAGCGCCGGATAGATGTACAACTTGCGCTTGCCGCTGCTCAGGCAGAAGAACAACACCACCAGCACGACCCAGCCCAGCAGCACCAGCACTCGACCGTCGTGTTTGCGCAGTTGCCGGCGCCAGGCCGGCACCAGCCAAGGCAGGGCCAGCACCAACGGCAGCCAATATTGCGGGATCACGTTGACGAAGAAATACCAGAACGGTTCGCGGTGATCCCACGCGGCGGCATAGCGTGCTGCCGTCTGGCGCAGCAGGATTTCTCGCGCATAGGCAATTTCATCCGCAGTGCCATTGAGCACAATGGAAAGCGCCAAGGGCAGTAGCCAGATGGCGATGGCGCCGAGCGCAACCAAAAAGCCCAGGAACCACTTGCGCGCTTCGCCCGGCATGGCCACCACACCGGACCAGTTTTTGCGCACCGCGTAGGCATACGGAATCAGCATCAACACCGGGACGAAGCCGACCCCTTTGGTGATCACGCCAATGCCCATGGCGGCGCAGCCCACATAGAACCAACGCCACGCCGGCCCAAGCAGCAGATGTCGTACCAGCCCGTACAGGCCCAGCGACGTGAACAGAATCAAAAAGCTGTCGATCTGCCCGGTTCGCAAGATGCTGTAAGTCTGATAGGTGGCCAGGTACAAGAGCGCCGCCGTCCGACCGATGCGCTGATTCCATAATCTGCGGCCCAGATCGTAGACCATGGCCGTGACCGTTGCGGCCGACAAAAGCCCCGGAATATAAAGGGCGAGGGCAGGCAGGCCGGTAAGCCACGCGAAGAACGCCACCGTCCACATAAAGATCGGCGGCTTATCGCCGTATATCTCCGCGGCGCGGTGGGGGATGAACCACGCGCCGTTGTGCAGCATTTCCAGTGCCACGCCGAGGAAGCGTTCCTCGTCCACATTCTGCGGTTGACGCAGCCCCAGCCCGGCGCCGATCAACAGCAAGGCGAGCAGCATCAGGCCCAGGCATTCGATCCCGGGCGACAGGGTTTTGCGCATGGCTCAGTCCTTTAAATGTCTGCTGCGGGCAATCAATTGCAAGTTGCGCAAATAGACGATGGAGCCAAAGGCCTGGCCGACAATGAAGACCGGGTCTTGCCGGTAAATGGCGTACGCGAACAGCAAGGTGCTGCCGATGATGCTCAGGTACCAGAAGCTCACCGGGATCACGCTGCGTTTTTTGTATTCGCTGTACAGCCACTGCAAGACGAAGCGACCGGTAAAGGCGATCTGGCCACCGAAGCCGATCACCAGCCATAGGGTTTCGCGGGAGAGGTTCATCCTTCGATCTCCTGTGCGTTGGTATTCAGCCGTGTGCGCTTGATCAGCCACCAAACGCCGAACAGGTCGAGAATGCCCACCAGGGCACGGTCGATGTTGCCGTATTTGGACACCCCGGCTGTGCGGGGGCGGTGGTTGACCGGATGGACGATCATGCGGCCGTTGTGACGCTGGATCAGCGCAGGAATGAACCGATGCATATGGTCGAAGTACGGCAAGCGCAGAAACGCCGCACGCTCGATCAGTTTTAGCCCGCAGCCGGTGTCCGGGGTGGCGTCCTTGAGCAGGCGGCTGCGCAGGCCGTTGGCGAAACGCGAGGCCCAGCGCTTGCTGGCGGTATCACGGCGATTGACCCTATGCCCGGCCACCAACTGAACGTCGACCAGACCCTGTTCACCGCGCACCAGCGCCAACATCCCGGGGATGTCCGCAGGGTCGTTTTGACCGTCGCCATCGAGTGTCGCCAGCCATTGGCCCCGGGCATTCAGCGCGGCATGGTAGAGCGAGGTGCTTTGCCCCAGCGAGCGCTCATGACGCAGGATACGCAACGCGCTCAGACCGTTGTTTTTGATCTGCCGCAGTTCATGCAAGGTGGAATCGGTACTGCCGTCGTCCACGACAATGATTTCGTAAGCCTCATCGGCCAGTGCGGTGCGGATTTCCTCAAGTAAGGGCTTGAGGTTGTTTGCTTCGTTTTTTGCTGGAATCAATACAGATACAAAGATGTCTTGGCTCATAGAGTCCCCCTTGCGCCTTGGTCTTTTATTATCAAGGGCTCACGTTTCATATCTGATAGAAGTGGCGATACCACTTCACAAATTCCGCCACGCCTGTTTCAACCGTCACCTGAGGGCGGAAGTCGACCCATTCGGCCAGTGCCGAAATATCGGCCCAGGTCTTGATCACATCGCCTGCCTGTAGCGGCATGAAGTTGCGTTGGGCCTTGATACCCAGCGCCGATTCCAGGCAATCGACGAATTCCAGCAGCGGCACCGGCTGGCCGCGGCCTATGTTGAAGATTCGGTTTGCGCCATCGCCGGGCCCGTTCGGCACCGGTGGTTTTGAGCGCAGGCGGGCGATGCTTTCGACGATGTCGTCGATGTAGGTGAAGTCGCGCGACATCTGGCCATGGTTATAGATGTCGATCGGCAAGCCTTTGATGATCGCCTCGGTAAACTTGAACAGCGCCATGTCGGGGCGGCCCCAAGGCCCGTAAACGGTAAAAAAGCGCAGGCCGCTGGCCTTCAGGCCATAGAGGTGGCAGTAGCTGTGCGCCAGCAGTTCATTGGCTCGTTTAGTGGCGGCGTACAACGAAATGGGATGATCGACGCTGTCTTCGACGCTGAGCGGCATTTTGCTGTTGGTGCCATACACCGAGCTGCTCGAGGCATAGATCAGATGCGCGGGGCGGTGGTGTCGGCAGGCTTCCAGCATATTCAGGAAACCTACCAGATTGGATTGCGCGTAGACGTCCGGGTTGTCCAGCGAATAGCGAACGCCCGCCTGGGCCGCCAAGTGCACAACCTCGGTGAAAGCATGGTCTTCGAATAACGCCATCAAGGCCGGTTTGTCGACGATGTCCAGAGTCTGGAAACGAAAGCCCGGCAAGGATTCCAGCGCCTTGAGTCGTGCATGTTTGAGTTCCACGCTGTAGTAGTCGTTGAGATTGTCGATACCGACCACTTCAAGACCTTCCCGACACAATCGCTTGACGGTGTGATACCCGATGAAACCGGCGGCGCCCGTGACCAGAACCGTCATGAGGCCCGCGCCTGTGCGCGACCAATCCCCGCCGTGCGCAAAGGAGGCCTTTGCATGACATTCACCCCTGGGTGCGTGCTGATCAGCGTATGTGTTTGGGTCGATATCACCGTTGGCTCCATGCCTTGCTCCATCGTTTTATCAAAGGCCCGCGCGATGCTCATCATGAGCCGCTGCACCCGCAGCCACGCATAACGTGCCTGCTGGGTTGTAAAAAAAACGTTAAGCATTCATGTCGATTTTGTGACTGTCTCCTGATGCGCTGACCTTACAGCCCTGCACCCAGCATCTTCAGGTATAGGGGGCTTTCGGAGATCGAATTGTGGCCCGTGTCCGGTATCACTTGCAGCGAGGCCACGCCCTTGGCGAAATGGGTGTAGAGCTGGTCCGTGCTTGAGCGCGGTATGACTTCGTCGTGTTCGGCGGCAATCAACAGTGTCGGTACGGTGATGTGAGCGGCGTATTTCCAGGATTCGAACCTGTCCTGAAGCAGCCACTTTACCGGGAACCAACGGAACTGGCGGGCGGCGAGGTCTTCAAGGCTGTTGTAGGGTGTGATCAGGATCAGCCGCGAAGCCGGGCGTTGGCTGGCGAGGCGCACGGCGATGCCCGAGCCCAGGCTGCGCCCGACCACGGCGATAGTGGGATGGGTGTTGTAGACCATATCAAACAAGGTCATGGCATCTTGCTGAATCGCCTCCTCGGACGGCGACCCGGAACTGCCACCGTAGCCTCGGTAATGCAGCAAGTAGATCGCATGATCCGCAAAGGCCTGGGAAAAATCGGGCAGGTTGCGAGAAACGTCCTCGGCATTGCCACCGAAGTAGATCAACGCTTTCGGGCCGTCGTGCGGCCTGACGGTCACCAGCACTTGCGCATCGGCGACTTGCAGCGTCAGCAGTGTTTCGGGCGCGTCGATGGCGCGTGGTTGCGGGTAGTAGATCAGGGCGCGCTGAAAGACGAACAGCACCGCGCAGAGCACCAGGTACGCAACGGCAACGAATGCGAAGAGAGACATCAGGGGGCGCGACATTCGGCTAAGTTTAGTGGACGACATGGACTGCTCTGGCCTGACGACGGCTATCGCTTGAGCGCTGTCAGAGTGTAGTACATCGACAGTTGCGGTACGGGGAGCGCACCGATGTCCAAGATTCGACGCTTGTATCCGGGCGCCGTCCCATGACGGCCAGCGATACGCTGAAATGGGTCAAGGTTCTGCCGTCCGAACGAACGGCCCTGATGTTGGGTTTCGCCTTCCATTTCTGCGTGCTCGCCAGTTATTACCTGGTGCGACCCTTGCGCGATGCCTTGGGCCTTGAAGGCGGTGCCGACAAGTTGCAGTGGCTGTTCACCGCCACTTTCGTGGTGATGCTGGTGATGGTGCCGCTGTTCGGCGCGCTGGTTTCGCGGCTGCCCGCCATGCGCTTCGTGCCGTTGATCTACCGCTTGATTGCCTTGTCGATGCTGGTGTTTGGCGTGTTGATCGCTCAGCGCATTGCGCCGGTGACAGTAGGGCGGGTGTTTTTCGTCTGGATCAGCATCTACAACCTGTTCATCGTTTCGATTTTCTGGAGCGTGCTGGTCGACCGCTTTTCCAGCGAGCAAGGGCGGCGGCTGTTCGGCTTTATCGCGGCGGGTGGCACCCTGGGCACGTTCATCGGGCCGTTGCTGGCCGCGACCATGGCCACACATCTTGGGCCGGTGGCGTTGACCGTCGCGGCGGCCGTGCTGCTGGAATGTGCGGTGCGTTGCTATCGGGCGCTGTTGTCGCGCACAGCGTCGCAGTCTGGCAGTCGCTGGCTGGATGAGCGGCGCATGGGCGGCAGCATGCTGGCCGGGATCACACTGATTCTGCGCTCGCGTTATCTGATGGGGCTGGTGTTGTTCATGTTGTTGCACACCAGTGCCGCAACGTTGCTGTATTTCGAACAGGGACGGATTGTGGCTGGCAGCTATGCTGATGTGGCCAGCAGGACGCAATTCTTCGCCATCGTCGATTTGATCGTGTCGGCGCTGACGTTGCTGTTTCAACTGCTGCTGACCGCGCCATTGATCCGTCTGATTGGTATCGGCGGGGCGTTGGTGGCGTTGCCGTTGGCGACGATTGTGGCGTTTAGCGCCATGGCCCTGGCGCCCGTGCCGGCAACCGTCGCGCTGGCGCAAGGGCTGCGCCGCGCCGTCGAGTTCGCCATCGTGCGCCCGGCGCGAGAAGTGCTGTGGACGGTGGTGAGCCGCGAGGAAAAGTACAAGGCCAAGAATGTGATCGAAACTCTGGTGTATCGCGGCGGCGATGCCGCCAGTGGCTGGCTCTCCGCCGGGTTGACGGCACTGGGTGCGGGGTTTGGGCTGGTGGCGGTGGTGATTGTGCCGTTTGTCGGGCTGTGGGGCGGGTTATGTCTGTGGCTGGCCAGACGACAAGAGCAAAGGGCGACCATGAATGAACAGCCAGGGGGAATTCCATGACCGATCCTGCTGTCTTCACGCGTAGAAGACTACTCACGCTGGCTGCCGGTGTTTCGGCGGTCTTCACTTTCGATCCGGCCTATGCCGCATCGGCGCCGTCGACGGAAACAGGAGGCAAGAACATGCTGACCCGAGCCATTCCTTCCAGCAACGAGCCGTTACCCATGGTCGGGTTGGGCACCTATCGCGGCTTTGATGTCGCGCCTTCCGACGCCGCCTACAAGCAATTGCCCGCTGTGCTCAGAGCGTTGTTCGAGAAGGGCGGCACGGTGATCGACAGCTCGCCCATGTACGGTCGCGCCGAGCAGACGACCGGTGAATTGCTGTCGATCCATCGGCCTCGTTCGCCTGCATTTCTGGCCACCAAAGTCTGGACCCAGGGTCGCGAAGAAGGCATCGCGCAGATGGAACAGTCGTTCAAGCTGTTGCAGACCGACCGTATCGATCTGATGCAGATTCACAACCTGCTGGACTGGAAAACCCACCTGCCCACCCTGCGCCAATGGAAGGCAGAAGGGCGCATCCGCTACATCGGCATCACCCATTACACGGCGTCGGCGTATGACGAAGTGGAAGCGGTGTTGAAAGCCGAGCCGCTGGACTTTTTGCAGATCAACTACGCCCTGGACGACCGCGGTGTCGAGAAACGAATCCTGCCGCTGTGTCGCGAACGAGGTGTGGCGGTGATCTGCAATCGGCCTTTCGGTGGCGGCGGTTTGCTCGCTCGATTGAAAGGCAAACCGCTGCCGGGATGGGCCGCGCAAGTGGGAGTCAATAGCTGGGCGCAACTGGCGCTCAAGTTCCTGCTGGCTCATCCGGCGGTGACCTGTGTCATCCCCGGCACCAGCAACCCGCGTTACATGGCGGAAAACGCCGGTGCCGGTTTCGGCCCGATGCTGACGGATGCGCAACGCCAACAGTTGATGGCCTTGGTGGGATAGTCGCGTTGGTGGGGCGATTAATACCAGTCAGTCAAGCGCAATCCCTGTGGGAGCGGGCTTGTGTGGCGAGGGGGCTTGCCCCCGTTCGGCTGCGTAGCAGTCGTAAAACCATTGCATGCGGTGTACCTGATACACCGCGATTGCAGGTTTTGGGGCCGCTTCGCGACCCAACGGGGGCAAGCCCCCTCGCCACAAAAGTCCGCTCCCACAGGTTTTGCGACTTAACTGACTGACATTCCAGCGGTCGGCAATGCATGCGCAGTCTCCAAAGGTATCTCCAGGGTGAAAACCGCTCCGTGGCCCGGTCCATCGCTATGGACGCGAAGATGCCCGTTCATCTCTACCGCCGCGAGCGCACAACTGTGCAGGCCAAAACCATGACCTTCCTTGCGCGTGGTGAAGCCGTGATTGAAGATGCGGGTGATGTTTTCGGCGGCGATCCCTTCGCCCTGATCCTCTACGCTGAGGCGCAGCGTTGTGTTATCGACAATCTTGACGCCCAGCGTCATCTGGCGCTGACGGTCGCTGACCTTGGACATTGCATATTTGGCATTGCTGATCAGGTTGATCAGGATCAACAGCAGTCGGTGTTTGTCGCCGATGATCGTCGGCGTGTCCTGATAGTCCTTGGTGACGACGACATGGTGACGACTCAACGCGCCGGAATTCATGCGTAACGCATCCTCGAACAGATCGACGACGTTCAACGGCTCAACCAGCCTGGCGGCGCCGGCATAGGCCTGTTGAGTGGAAACGATGTCCTTGATGTGATCGATGCTTTTGGTGAGTTGTGACAGTTCCTCAACGATGCTCGATTGCTCGGTCGCGATGGAGTCGACCAGTTGATTGAGGTAAAGGGGAAGCAATTTGCCTTTTTCATCGGACGTGATGAACTGCCCCAGGTCTTCAGCATGTTCGTTCATCATTTTCACCGCTTTACCCAGGCCGAGGGTTTTACTGGCCGCCAATTTGCGGGTGATCACATCTGCCGAGACGTTAACGCTGTTCAGCACATTGCCGACGTTGTGCAACACATTGGTCGCGATCTCCGCCATGCCGGCCATCCGCGCGGCATCGACCAGTTCGCGCTCGGCTTCCAGCAGTTCGCGGGTGCGTTCCTCGACGCGTTGCTCCAGTCGCTCGTTTGCTGTTTGCAGCTCATTGTTCATCTTGTTGATCAGGGCATAACTGCGAATCAGGCGGCCGGCCAGATACAACAACAGCAGGGCCATGATGCCGGCGCATATGCCCAGGTAAAGGTGATATTGGCGGTCTGTCGCGCTGGTGCGCCGTTGTTTCTCGTTCAATAATTCGTTGATGCTGTCCAACTGCCGTGCGACCGGAATCACACTGATGCGATCAAGCAGATCATTGACGATGGGCTGTTCTCGAACAATGGCATTCACCGCGTCTACAAAGGTAGTGAAAGGCGGGCGCTGTTCGGGCGGCAGTTGATTGATGTATTCATTCAGATACTTCATATGTCCGGAGATTTCCTCAGCCCTTTCGCTGGAGACATAAAGGGCGTATTCAAGGGTATCCAACGTAACATCGAACACCACTGAGGCCGCCACAGCATCCACTTTCGGGCGTTTGTCGTTGAAATCTTCCAGCAACACCCGAATGTTATCTTCCAGCTCAGGCAGGGCCTCGAATGATATTCGCAAGGCTGTGTTGTGCTGTTTGAATTGCTCAACCAGTCGGGTTTTGTTTTCTACCGCATCCAGATAACCCTCGCGTCGAGTTTGCCAAAGAGTCGAGAGGGGGCCGGTCGCATTGAGGTTGTCGAGCTGCGCCCATCGCTGTTCTGCTTCAGCGGGCGCTCCCAGAAACAAATTGTCGTTCAGGCCGATTTTGGCTCTCAGAATCTTCACGTTCCAGTTGGCATCGAACTGCTTGAGTTGGCGAACGAAGTCGCGCGACTCGAAGTAGGTCGATGTGTCGTAGGAATAGGATTTGATCAGCAAAAATATCAGTACGCTGAAAAGAGTCAGCGCAATGGCGCCCAAGGCAGTCCATTTGTAATGATTGGAAAGCTTCATTGCGGCATTCCTCCCTGGGCCATCCTGAGGGAGAGGTTTTGCCAACGGTTAATGATTTCCATTTTTGCGCTCCCTGCAAAATGGCGATAATCACCACATTGTTTGTAAGCCTAGCGTTGTTGGCGGACACCGTTGAAAAAAACACCGAACGGCGGGTCGGCACTCGTTGTTAGAGCCCTGAGTGTTGAAACACCCCTCGGCGGATCCAATCACGCCGAGGGGCGTTTTTTTACAGATAGAGGCTATGAATGACCTGACGACTGTCATCGGGATCGTGACGGGTCTCAAAGCCCAGGGCTTTGGCCAAATCGCGCATGGGGGCATTGCTGGCGGCGTCGACGGAATACATCTGACGAAAACCATTCTTGCGCGCGGCCTTGATCAAATGCTCCATCAGCGTGGTGCCCAAGCCCAGATGCTGGTACTCATCGGCAACCGTCACGGCACATTCACACTCGGTGTCGGCGGTGGCGGCATAGCGGCTGACACCGATTTCAATCAGTTTGCCGTTGTCATGGATCAGGGCGATGTAAGCCAACCGCTTCTTGCCGTCGACATCCATCAACTGGTCGAGCATGGCCGTGCCGGGCTCGTTGACTTGCGCCAGAAAGCGCATGTGCCGCGACTCCGGGGACAGCTGCTTGATAAAAGCATATTCACGTTCGCGGTCTTTTTCTGTCAGCGGCCGGATCAGCACATGGCGCCCGTCCCTGAGCGCTTCAATCCAGTACTGTCCGGAGACGGCAGCGTAGGCGGCGGCCGCTCGGTCATTGTGGTCTTTAACAGTGAGCATGGTGCAATTCTCCATCCGGGTTGAAAGGCTCGCGCGTCGCAACGAACCACGCGGTTCATTTCTTTTTTACGCCGCTGGCGGCGCTTGAATCTGATCTGGATCAGACACTCGTGACAGGCAGGCTCAAACGCTCGCATCTGATGTAAATCAACCGGGGTAGGGAGCAACGAGCGCAGTCTGGGAACATACCGGCGCTTTGGACCGGCACCGAATCGAGGTGTGTGATGGGTCAATATCAACGTGTGTTGCTGATCGCCGACCGAACCCTGTACCAATCCCCGGCCTTGCAGCGCGCCGTTGCCCTCGCCAAGGTCAGCGGGGCGATTCTGGATGTGCGGGCGTTCATGGAACCGGCCCCGATCATCCATTTGTGGGAAGAAAAAACCGATGAGGCGGAGTACCAGCGCTATCTGCGCCGCTATCGCCGCTGGATGGCGGAAGAAATTCAGCGCCTCAGCGGTGAGGGACTGAAAGTGAGCGTGGAAGTGGTCTTTACCACTCATCCATTGCTGGACATCCTGAAGTGCGTCGAAGATCTCAAGCCCGACCTGCTGATCAAGGACGTTACGCTGGAGCCGCTGCTCAAGCGCGTGTTTGTCACCCCTCTGGATTGCCACCTGCTGCGCGAATGCCAAGTGCCGGTGCATCTGGTCAATCAGGCCCGTCACGCTCTGCCGCACCGGATCGTGGCGGCAGTGGACCCGTTCGACCCCTCGACGCAAATCAGTGGCCTCAACGACACCATCATTCAATCGGCGAATGCACTGGCCCTGCAATGCGATGCACCGCTGCATCTGCTGTACGCGTATGACTTGTCGCCGGCCTTCAATGGCGATGCGCCCTTGGTCAGCGGCGGGTGGAACGTGGACTTCATGGAGGAGCTGCGGCAATCCCTGCACCAGGCGTTTGTCAGCCTGGCCGATCGCTATGGCGTGCCACCGGAGCGCCGGCATTTCATCATGGGCCTGCCGGCGCCGGTGCTGAGTGAGTTTGTCGAGGAGTATCTGGCCGATGTCGTTGTAATGGGCACGGTGCATCGGGTGGGGTTCGATCGGTTGATCGGCAGCAACACGGAACGAGCGCTTTACTCGGTGCCGGGCAGTATTCTGGCGGTCAAGCAGCCGGGATCGCGTGTCAGGGGATGAGCACAATCGCGCCTTTGACCTGACCGGCCCGTAGGCTGGCCAGTGCCTGATTGGCATCGTCCAGGGCGAAACAGGTGACATCGCTGTGCACGGGCGTATGACGCAGTTCTGCAAAAAACGCCGTGCCGTCCTCGCGAGTCAGGTTTGCCACTGAACGGATGCTGCGTTCGCCCCACAGCAGGCGATAGGGGAAGCTGGGGATGTCGCTCATGTGGATGCCCGCACAAATCACACAGCCGCCCTTGACGGTGGCTTCCAGCGCCCGTGGCACCAGCGCACCGACGGGGGCGAAGATCAGGCTGGCGTCGAGCGGGTGCGGCGGCGCTTGATCCGAGGGACCTGCCCATTCGGCGCCCAGGGTTCGGGCATAGGCCTGGCCCTCGCTGTCGTCCGGACGGGTGAAGGCATACACCTGCTGCCCCCGGCCCCGTGCCACCTGAATCGCCAGATGCGCCGCCGCGCCGAAGCCATAAAGACCCAGATGACGCGCCCCTTTGGCCATTTGCAAGGCGCGAAAACCGATCAGCCCGGCACACAGCAGCGGTGCGGCTTCGGCGGCCGAGAGCGCGTCCGGGATGGGAAAACAGAAATGGGCGTCGGCAACGGTGTACTCGGCATAACCGCCATCCAGGTGACAGCCGGTGAACCGGGCGCGATCGCAGAGGTTCTCCCGGCCCGAGCGGCAGAATGTGCACTCACCGCACGTCCAGCCGAGCCAGGGAACGCCCACGCGCTTACCGACCCAGTCGGGCGCGACGTTGGCACCCACCGCCGTCACTTCACCGACGATTTCATGGCCCGGCACCCGCGGCAGCACCGCTTGCGGTAGTTCACCGTCCACTAGATGCAGGTCGGTGCGGCACACGCCACAGGCCAGGACTTTGATTAACAGTTGATGTGCATCGGGTATCGGGATGGCACGCTCCTCCCGTAGCAGCGGCTGGCCGGGGGCATGCAAAACCATCGCGCGCATGACGATTCTCCAAAAGCCGATGCACCTGGGGCGTCAGGGGGGCGACTGCCGGTGACAGCCGACGACCAATTGCTTGAGCCCCTCCAGATTCAGGACTTTGACATTACGCCCCGAAATCTCGACCAACCCCTGATCCCGTAGATGAGCGATGCCCCGGCAGATGGTTTCCAGGCGCAGGCCCAGATACGAGCCGATCTCTTCACGGCGCATCTTCAGCACGAAGTCTCTGGACGAGTACCCGCGAATGCTCAGCCGTTGCGACAGGTTCAGCAGGAAGGCTGCCAGGCGTTCATCGGAGTTCATGTTACCCATCATCATGAGCATGCTGTGATCACGCACGATCTCCCGGCTCAGGAGCTTGTTCATGTTGTGTTGCAGTGAGGGCAACTCCTGGGCGAGTTTCTCCAGTTGTGCGTAGTGCAGGGGGCAGACTTCGCTGTCTTCCAGGGCAAAGGCACTGCAGGCGTGCCGATCGTCGCTGATGGCGTCCAGACCGAGCATTTCGCCGGGTATCTGAAAACCGGTTACCTGCTCGCGGCCATCGACCGACAGCATGCTGGTCTTGAATGCACCAATGCGTACTGCATACAGCGAGCGCAACGGATCACCGGCCCGGTACAGGGCGGCACCTTTTTTCACCTTTACCCGCTGAACGATCAGGGTATCCAGCCGCTCGACCTCCTGGCCGGTCAAGCCGATCGGCAGGCACAACTCCAGGACGCTGCAGTTGGAGCACGCGGCCTTCAGATAATGATGTTGATAGGGTCGGGTTTCGGGCATCGCATGTAGCCCCTGATAGTGGGTAAAGGATAGTTTGGATCGCAACTTCAATCGGGCGTTTACGGGGGCAATCGACGAGCGGGAAAAGGCTCGTCCTCGTCGGGACGGGGCGGCCGGCGCAGGACTTGATGTAAATCAAGTCTTGCGCGTTGCAGACTCCCAGAATTGGCGCATGTTTATCGGTATACCGAGCCCCTTGCGGAGAACGTCATGAGCGATTTTTTGAGTGCCGAGCAACTGGAAGGGCTGGATGCCTACTGGCGGGCCTCCAACTATCTGGCGGTCGGGCAGATCTACCTCAAGGACAACCCGCTGATGAAGGAGCCGCTGACGCTGGCGCATGTAAAGCCACGGCTACTGGGGCATTGGGGCACGACGCCGGGGTTGAACCTGATCTATACGCACCTCAACCACCTGATCACGACCCACGACCTGAACATGATCTTCATCGCCGGCCCCGGGCATGGCGGCCCGGCGGTCGTGGCCCAGACCTACATGGAAGGGACGTACACCGAATTCAATCCGTCGGTGGGGTGCAACACCAACGGTCTGACCCGACTGTTCCGGCAGTTTTCCTGGCCCTACGGCATTTCCAGCCATGTTTCAGCGCAGATTCCGGGGTCGATCCATGAAGGAGGCGAGCTGGGCTATAGCCTGGCCCATGCCTACGGCGCCGCGTTCGATAACCCGGATTTGATGGTGGCGTGTGTCATTGGCGACGGCGAGGCCGAAACCGGGACGTTGGCGGCCAGTTGGCACTCCAACAAGTTTCTCAACCCGGCGCGTGACGGGGCGGTGCTGCCGATTTTGCATCTGAACGGGTACAAAATCGCCAACCCGACCGTGCTTTCCAGCATCAGCGAGGAGGAGCTATCGGCGTTGATGTATGGCTATGGCTACGATCCGTATTTCGTCGAGGGCGATGACCCGGCAGAGGTTCATCAAGCCCTGGCTAGGACGCTGGACACCATGGTGCTGGATATTCGTGAAATTCAGCGGATCGCGCGCCAACGGCCGCAAACCCGCCCACCGGAACGGCCCTTGTGGCCGATGCTGGTATTACGCACGC
The DNA here is from genome assembly GCF_056279485.1 of Pseudomonas sp. TE12508. Classification (NCBI taxonomy): domain Bacteria; kingdom Pseudomonadati; phylum Pseudomonadota; class Gammaproteobacteria; order Pseudomonadales; family Pseudomonadaceae; genus Pseudomonas; species Pseudomonas sp. TE12508. The sequence goes on from NZ_JBWCCN010000027.1 coordinate 32,029, forward strand.
CCAAGGGCTGGACGGGACCGAAATTCGTCGATGGTCGTCGGGTCGAAGGCACCTGGCGCGCGCATCAAGTCCCGCTGGCCGATTTCCAGCAACCCACACACTTGCGGCAATTGGAGGAATGGCTCTACAGCTACCGCCCTGACGAGCTGTTTGACGCCAATGGCACCTTGCTGCCCGAAATCGCCGCCCTGGCGCCGACCGGCCATCGGCGAATGAGTGCCAATCCCCACGCCAACGGTGGGCTGCTGTTGCGACCGCTGGAGCTGCCGCGGTTCACCGACTATGCGGTGAACATCGAGGTTCCCGGTGGTTTGCGCGCAGAAGCGACACGGGTGCTGGGGACGTTTTTGCGAGACGTGATGAAAGACAATCTGACGTCGAGCAATTTTCGTCTGTTCGGCCCGGACGAAACCGCCTCGAACCGGCTGGATGCGGTGTATGAAGTCAGCGCCAAGGCATGGATGGAGCCGCTGGGCGTCGACGACGTCAATCTGGCAGCCGATGGCCGGGTGATGGAGATTCTGAGCGAACAGGTGTGTGAAGGCTGGCTCGAAGGCTATTTGCTGACGGGCCGGCATGGGCTGTTTTCCTGTTACGAGGCGTTCATCCACATCGTCGACTCGATGTTCAACCAGCATGCCAAATGGCTGAAAACCGCCGCTGAAGTGCCATGGCGCAAACCCATTGCCTCGCTCAACTATTTGCTCACGTCTCATGTCTGGCGCCAGGACCATAACGGCTTCTCCCACCAGGATCCGGGGTTCATTGATCTGGTGGCGAACAAAACCGCGGACGTGGTCCGGATCTATCTGCCGCCCGACGCCAATTGCCTCTTGTCGGTGGCCGATCATTGCCTCAGAAGCCGCAATTACGTCAACGTGATCGTGGCCGGCAAGCAACCGGAATGGCAATGGTTGAATATCGATGCGGCGATTCGTCATTGCCAGGTCGGTATCGGACGGTGGGACTGGGCCTGCCAGGATGATAGCGATCCCGACGTGGTCATGGCCTGTGCCGGCGACGTTCCGACCCTTGAAACCCTGGCCGCGGTCACCTTGCTGCGCGAATACGTGCCGGATTTGCGGGTGAGGGTGATCAATGTCGTCGATCTGATGGTCCTGCAACCGTCGTACCACCATCCCCACGGTTTGGCGGACAACGCATTCGATGAACTGTTCACCGTCGACCGGCCCGTGATTTTCGCCTTCCACGGCTATCCCGCGCTGATCCACCGACTGCTGTACAAGCGCACCAATCACGAAAACTTTCATGTCCGCGGCTTCAAGGACGAGGGGGCTACCACCACACCGTTCGACATGGCGGTGCTCAACAACCTGGATCGGTATCAGCTGGCACTGGATGTCATCGAGCGCGTGCCCCGGCTGCATGATCAGCTCCAGACCGCCCGGGCGCGCTACTGGGCGACGATGGAGAAGCACAAGCTTTATCTCATCGAACACGGGCAAGACATGCCCGAAGTGATGCAGTGGCAATGGACACCGGCGCCGGATAACCGGGCTTGATGGTTATCACAGTTTCGGTAATGCCGGGGCAGGCTTGAGTGGCATCAGCGGCGGGAATTCCTCGGGGGTGAGGGTTTCCTTTTCCAGCAACAGGCGGGCCCCCTCATCCAGGTCGGCCCGACGACTCTCCAGCAATGCCTTGGCCCGTTGGTAGGCTTCATCGAGCAGGGCGCGGATACCCAGGTCGATTTCCCGGGCGGTCTGTTCCGAATAATCCTTCTCGCCCACCGTGGCCATGCGGTCTCCCAGGTACGTTGCGTTTTGCCGCTCCAGCACCGATTGTCCGAGTTCGGCGCTCATGCCGAACCGGGTGATCAATTGGCGGGCGATATCAGTCGCGCGGCCCAGATCATCGGCGGCCCCGGTGGAGATCTGGCCATAGACCAGGTCTTCGGCGGCGCGCCCGGCCATCAGCACGACAATCCGGTCCTTGAGGGTCTGGCAACTGATCAGGAAGTGATCCTCGGTCGGTCGTTGCAGGGTATAGCCGAGCGAGCCGATGGCGCGGGGCACGATCGACACTTTATGCACCGGGTCCATCGCCGGCAGCGTGCTGGCGGCCAGAGCATGCCCCATTTCGTGATAGGCCACTACTCGGCGCTCGTCAGGATCGAGCAGGCTGCTCTTGCGTTCAAGCCCCGCGATGAGCCGCTCTACGGCCGCGGTGAAATCGTTCAGGCTGACCGCTTCGGCGCCGCGTCGAGTGGCGACGATGGCCGCTTCGTTAACCAGATTGGCCAGGTCGGCGCCGGTGAAGCCGGTGGTGATCTCGGCGATACGTGCGCCATCAAGCCCTGGCTCCACGGTGATTTTCTGCATATGAACCTTGAGGATCGCCTCCCGACCTTTGCGGTCGGGGCGGTCGATCAGAATCTGCCGGTCGAAGCGCCCGGCCCGCAACAACGCCGGGTCGAGGACCTCAGGCCGGTTGGTCGCGGCCAGCAACACCACGCCCTCACGGGGATCGAAGCCATCCAGCTCGGCCAGTAACTGGTTGAGGGTCTGTTCTTTTTCGTCATTGCCGCCCAGCGTACCGACGCCGCGCATCTTGCCCAATGCGTCGAGTTCATCGATGAAGATGATGCAGGGCGCCGCCTGCCTGGCCTGCTCGAACAGGTCGCGGACCCGGGCTGCGCCGACCCCGACGAACATCTCGACGAACTCGGAGCCGGAGATCGAGAAAAACGGCACACCGGCTTCCCCTGCGATGGCTTTGGCCACCAGCGTCTTGCCGGTGCCTGGCGGGCCCACCAGCAAGGTGCCTTTGGGAATGTGTGCGCCCAGGCGTGCGTACTTGGCCTTGTCCTTGAGGAACGAGACGATCTCCACCAACTCGGCCTTGGCTTCGTCGATGCCCGCGACATCGGCGAAGGTGACCCCGGTGTCGCGTTCTACAAACACCTTGGCCCGGGACTTACCGACATTCATCAGCCCGCCAAGGCCTTGTTTGTCGGCCATCCCGCGAAACAGGAAATTCCAGAACACCATGATCAGGACAAACGGTAACAACCAGCCCAACAGGCTGTTCAAAAAGGTGTTTTCGGTGGTTCCGGTAAAACCGACGCCCGATTGAGAGAGTTCGGTCGCCAGCGCCGGGTCGACCCGCACGGTGGAGAACCGCTCGCGTCCGTCGATGGGCTCTTGCAACTTGCCGCTGATCTGGTCCTTATCGACCCGCAAATCACTGACTTTTTGCTCGTTCAACAGTTGCAGGAATTGGCTGTACGGGAGGGGCTGCACCGCCTGGCGCTCACCGAAGAAAATCTGTGCGAGGCTCAGCACGATAAAAGCGATCGCGAAGTAGGACAGATTCCACTGGTCGTTCTTTTTCATGGCCTTGGCTCGGAGTGGGAACGCAGGGTCGTTTATAACGGGCCGCTACCGCGCGGTCAGGGTTGTTCCACGCCCAGGGGATGAAAAGTCATTGAAAAGCGACACCCTGTTTCTGCAGGCCAGCGACCGACCCCTTTACTAAAGATAGCCTGCTTCAGCTTCTCCCTCGCGGGTGAAGCGCTGCGCCATGACGCAGCACTTCAATGCAAAACTCCATTTCGTAGGGCGGCACGTTGCATTCGACGATGTCATGGGCGGCAACTTGCAGGTGCACGCCGACAACATCGGCATGGATCGGCTGCTGGCAGACATGCCGGTCGACCAGTACTGCCGTGTAGACCTGACGAGCACCGAGTTGCGCCAGGTACGCGCAGGTGCGCAGGAGCGAATGGCCTTCAAACAGCACATCATCGACAACCAGCAGGGTGGTATTGGCAAGGTCCAGCGTGTTGAGAAGCGGGTTCTCGGTCAGTGCCGTGTGTGCATGCAGCACCTTGAGGTCATCGGCATAGCGCTTGACCTTCAGTGGGTAGAGAGGCAGTTCTGGCTGGCCGGTCTGACGTGACAGATGTTGCCGTAAACGCTGTGCCAGAGGCTCACCACGGCGCTGGATGCCGACCAATGCCGCTTGAGCGGGCGGCAACAGGGTTGCGGCCTGGCGCGCCATTGCCTGCAGCACCAATTCGAGTTCATCGCTGTCGTACAAGCGCAACCGCTGACTCGCAGGCAGGTCAGGCATGGCAGTCTCCCGTCCAGAGCCGATGGGTGAATCATAGCGTAAGGGCTGTGTGGGGCATGCGCCTGGGAGGACCAGTGGACAGCAACGAATCTTCAGGAGCGGAATCTAAACTGGTGATTCAGTGAAGACGTCGGCTGCCCACAGGCTGGAGAAGAGGATTGAAATGATTGAGGCTCGCTATCGAATGCTGGACCTGGGGGACGTGGTGCTGTCTGCCGACCTGCGTCTGCCCAAGAACGCTGTGGGCCTGGTGGTCTTCGTCCATGGCAGCGGCAGCAGTCGTTCAAGCCCGCGTAATCAACAAGTTGCCGAGTCGCTGGCCCGGCGAGGGCTGGGCACATTACTGTTCGATCTGCTCACAGAAACGGAGCAACGCCTGGACAATCAGACCCGGGAGCTGCGTTTCGATATCGCACTGCTTTGCGGGCGGTTGGTGAAGGTGATCGACTGGATTGGCCAGGATGCCGAACTGCAACAGCTTCGGATCGGATTGTTCGGCGCCAGCACCGGTGCCGCTGCGGCGCTAATGGCAGCGGCCGAGCGTGCGGACCGGGTGCATGCCGTGGTGAGCCGAGGAGGGCGGACCGACCTTGCGGGTGCGGCGCTGGCCCGCGTGAAGGCTGCGACCCTGCAGATTGTCGGTGAGCAAGATCCGGTGGTGATCAATCTGAATGTGCAAAGCAGTCATGCCTTGCGGTGTGAGAAATGTCTGGAAGTCGTGCCGGGCGCTACGCATCTTTTTGAAGAAACAGGCGCGCTTGAAACAGTCGCCAGGCTGGCTGGCGACTGGTTCGAGCGGTACTTGCACGGTAGTCGTCCAGCGTCGACCACCACTGTCTGATGCTTGTCATACGCCAAATGGAAAGGTGAATACAGCGTCAGCAGCAGGAACAGTTGAATGCAGCCATCGGTGATCCACAGCGCATTGGCCGGCACACCCTGGCTGTTCTCCACGGCGAGCGCCCCCGGCATGACGTTTTCCCTGGCCGGGGTAAACACCGATTCGGCCGCTAGCAGCGTCCAGGCGAGCAGGGCGCCACCCACCGAAATAATCAAGCCGATACTGATCAATACCGATGACGCATTGCGAACATGCCGGGCATTCGAGTCCTAAGCTCTATCCATTCATGTCGCGTGCAGGAACTCACATCAATGTTCGGTAAGTGGCTGGATCCGGCTCTATTGCTGCTCACCACCCTGACCCTGCTGGTCGGGGGCATTGCGCAGGTCGTCGGGAAGTCTGACTGGGCATCGACTTTCTGGGCCGCAGGCAGTCTGGTGATGGCCCTGGTGTTGCTCGTCGAGATTGCCAGGCGCCTGTCCCGACGCGAGGCCGGTGTAGATCTGATTGCACTGCTGTCGATTGCAGCGGCGTTGTTTTTTGAACAGACGCTGGTGGCGGCGGTGATTGCCTTGATGCTGGCGTCAGGTCGCATCCTGGAGTTTTTTACCAAACAACGCGCCGAACGCGAGCTGCGTGCGCTGGTAGACCGGGCGCCACGCTTTGCCTGGCTGCAAGAAAGTGGCGATTTACGGCAGATACCGGTTGAGCAGATCCAACCGCAGCAGACACTGCTTGTGCGCTTGGGGGAGGTGGTACCGGTCGATGGCTGTCTCCTCAGTTCTACAGCCATTCTGGACGAATCGGCGCTCAGCGGTGAGTCACTGCCGGTCACCCGCCAGGCAGGGGAGCAATTGCCCAGTGGCGTGACCAATGTCGGTGCACCCATTCTCCTGGCTGCCACGCGAACGGCAGCGCAGAGCACCTATGCCGGGGTGGTGCGCCTGGCCGAAGCCGCACGACGCTCGCGCGCGCCTTTCGTGCGTCTGGCCGACCGTTATGCATTGCTCTTCATTCCTCTGACATTGCTGATTGCCGGGATCGCCTGGCACATGAGTGGAGATTCTTTGCGAGCGCTGGCGGTTTTGGTGGTGGCCACACCTTGCCCTTTGATTCTGGCGGTGCCGATCGCGATCATGTCAGGTATCTCCAGGGCGGCGCGGCGCGGGATCCTGATCAAGGACGGCGTGACCCTGGAAGCGCTGGCCGGGGTCAAGCAGGTGTTTCTCGACAAGACCGGCACGCTGACCAGCGGCCATGCCCGTCTGCAGTCGATTGAAACCAACGGAGCGTTCGATCCGCAGCGCCTGCTTGGCCTGGCCGCTTCGCTGGCGCAGGCCTCGACGCACCCGATTTCCCAAGCCATTGTCACAGCGGCCTATCAGCGTGGATTGCCGCTCAGCCTGCCGCAGGACGTTGAGGAGATTCCGGGCGCGGGTCTTTGCGGGCTGATCGATGGCCTGCGAGTGCGCTTCGGCACCTTGTCGTTTGTTCATAAAGACATGCCTGTGCCTGGCTGGGCCACAACCATGCTGCGCCACATGGATTACCTGGCGTGCAGTGGCAGTTTCATTGAAGTGGATGGGGCACTCGCCGGTTTGCTGGTTTTCTCGGACAACCTGCGTCGGGAAACCCCGCTAACCCTGCGTCGACTGCGCAACAGAGGCATCCAGAGAATCGTCATGCTCACGGGTGATCGCCTGGAAACCGCCGAGATGATTGCGCTGTCTGCCGGTATTGACGAGCTGCGTGCCGGGTTGACCCCTGAGGATAAAGTGCGTGCGGTCCAGGAAGGCTGCCTGCGCGCCAGCACACTGATGGTGGGCGATGGCATTAACGATGCCCCCGCACTGGCGGCCGCCCATGTCGGCGTGGCGATGGGGGCCAGTGGTGCCACGGCCTCTGCGCAAGCCGCGGGGGTTGTGCTGCTGGTGGATCGCCTGGATCGTCTGGTAGAGGCGCTGGACATTGCCCGCCGCACCCGTCACATCGCCCGCCAAGGCGTGTTGGTCGGCATGAGCATGTCCGTGCTGGCCATGGTTGTGGCGGCCTTCGGTTACCTGCCGCCGCTTATCGGCGCCATTGTGCAGGAAGGCATCGACGTGGTGATCATTATCAATGCTCTGCGTGCATTGATGCCGTCGCGAGGTCTGCACCAACAGCTTGCCGGGGAGCATATCGATCGCCTGCAGGATGAACACGATCAGCTTTCCACGGTGCTGAGCGATCTGCACAAGATGGCAAATGACTTTGCCCTGCGTCCACTTGAGCAAGCACAGGCCGACTTGGGCGAACTGGTGGATAAGCTGCAAGCCTCACTGGCCCTCCATGAACGCGAAGATGAAAAACACCTGTACCCGCTGCTGACGCGAAGCATGCAGGGTGAGGACCCCTTGTCGGCATTGAGCCATGCCCATCGAGAGATCTTTCGCCTTATCCATGTGCTGGCGCGCATGAGCGCTGACTTCAGTGCCGACCCTGCAACGGCTTGCGCCGATGAGATTCAGCACCAGTTGATTCGTCTGGATACTCTTGTGCAACTGCACTTTGACCAGGAGGAGGAACTGTTCCGTTATCTCGACAGACGCTAATCAAAAGCCGGTCTCAGTCGATCCGTGCAAGGGAAGGTCGGCGGGTTATTTGCGCTTCCAGTACTTCTGCATTTCGATAAACAGAAAGGATGCCGTCCAGGTGATGAGTACCAGGCCGGTCAGGGCCTCCAGACCCGTCAGGTACTTGAGGTTGCCCACCGGTGCAATATCGCCGAAACCGATTGTCGTGTACGTGGTGAATGAAAAGTACACGCAGTCCATCAGTGAGCCATCGAAGTTGCCAATCAGGCTGCCCCATTCTCCGGAGCGCACCATCAGGTAATAGACCAGCGCGAAGCACCACACCTCTATGGCATGGGCCAGCAGAGCACCGAACACCCCGACGACAATCCTGAAGCGGCTCCAGAGTTTAAGCCTCGGCAACCAGTCATTGAGGCGTAACAGGCATTCGTAGTGGATCACCACTGCGACGATCACCACCAGCGTATTGATCAATGTGACCGCGAACATCATGCGCCTCCAGTGAAACGCGGCCGGTGCGATCCACGATTTCCCCAGATCATTGACTCAGGCGAGCAGCAAATGATCTGACCTGAATTTCTTCGGCCAGCACGCGTACTCCTTTGATGCTTTTTACCGCGCGTTCTGCGTTGATTTTCTGCATGTAGCTCTTGACGTGCCCGGAGAGCGTGACGACGCCGTTGTCCACGGTCACACCGATGTTGGCAGCATCGATATCAGGCTGGAATTCAAGCTCTTCCAGAATATGTTGACGCAAACTCAAGTCGCTCATGGTGATGCCCTCTGTCTGATGCGTGGATTACAACGGACGCAAGCCTGGCCCGATCAGTTTTTTCTACACTGGAACGACATCAAGACATTGAGCTAAATCAACAAGGCTTCTGTGAGTGCGTCCGGCTATCACTCGCCGGCCATTAGTTGACAAAAATCAGAGCCCCGCGGCGATAACGCCAGATACTGTTCATCACAGCCTGACACTTCCCTGCCGCGATGAACCGAGGGGAAACCATGGATAAGCGTTTATCCGTCGGGTAAAGCGTTACCTGGCTTGAGGAAATGACGATGCGAATGACATTTCTCGGTGCGGCGGGCACGGTGACCGGCAGCAAGTACCTGCTGGAACATCACGACCACCATGTGCTGATCGACTGTGGTTTATTCCAAGGCTATAAACAACTGCGTCTGCACAACTGGGACCGCTTCCATGTACCGGTTCGCGACCTCGACGCCATCGTGCTGACCCATGCCCATCTGGATCACAGTGGCTATTTACCGGTGCTGGTGCGCAACGGTTATCGCGGGCCGGTGTATGCCACCCCCGCGACCTGTGAATTGGTGAAAATCCTGCTGCGTGACAGTGGCCGCTTGCAGGAAGAAGAGGCCGAGTTTGCCAATCGCCATGGCTTCTCCAAACACACTCCGGCGCTGCCGCTTTATACCGAGCAAGACGCCGAACAGGCGCTGAAACTGTTGCATCCTGTGGAGTTGCACCACCGGGTCCAGATTGTTCCGGGCATGAGCATCCTGTTGCGCTGCGCCGGACACATACTGGGCGCCGCCACGGTGGAAGTGGTGGCCGATGGCATGACGCTGGTGTGTTCCGGGGACCTGGGGCGGCCGAACGATCCATTGATGTTCGCCCCGGAGATCATCGAGCAGACCGATTACCTGCTGGTGGAGTCGACTTACGGTGACCGACAGCACCCTGTTGAATCCCCGGAGGAGCAACTGGCGCAGGTCATCACCCGCACCGCTTTGCGCCACGGCATCACGCTGGTGCCATCGTTTGCGGTCGGACGTGCGCAATTGCTGATGTATTACCTGTACAGGCTTGTCCAGAAACGGGCGATCCCGGACCTGCCGATCTACCTCAACAGCCCCATGGCCACCGACGTCACGCGCCTGTACCAGCGTTTTCGCAGTGAACACCGGTTGTCACTGCAAGAGTGCGAGGGCATGTGCCATGTCGCGCATTTCGTGCGCTCGACCCGAGACTCTATCGAGCTGGACCAGCAACGCACCCCGGCGGTGATCATCGCCGCCAGCGGCATGGCCACCGGTGGGCGCGTACTTCATCACCTCAAGGCACTGGCACCCAACCCGTTGAACACGTTGCTGGTGCCGGGCTTCCAGGCGGGCGGTACCCGTGGTGCGCAGATCATCGCCGGTGCGCCATCGGTGCGTATCCACGGCCAAGACGTGCCGATCCGGGCTGAAGTGGTACCGATGCAAACGCTGTCCGCGCATGCCGATGCGGATGAAATCATGCAGTGGTTGCGCGGGTTCAAACGGCCGCCGAAACACACCTATGTGGTGCACGGGGAACCGAATGCCTCGGATGTACTGCGCCGGCGTATCAGTCTGGAACTGGGCTGGTCGGTTTCGGTGCCGGAGTACCGCGACAGTGTTGAATTAACCCCCCTCGATCAGCCCTCAAGCTCATCACTCTGACAATAAACCCCTTGGCCGGTTTTCCGGCAAAGGGCCGGGGAAAAGATGAGCAAGGCAGTTGAGTCTGGCAGCCACACTATCGCTCGCCCTCACCTTGAAGACGTGGTCCGAGCGCTGTCGCAGCGTCCCTCTACAGATCTTCAGGTGAAACCACCCATACACTGCACGGCATTTTGTACAGCAGATGCTCCACGGTGCTGCCCACCAGTCGACCCATGCCACGATGGCCGACCCGGCCCATGACAATCACATCGACGTTGTACGCATCGGCGTAATGGGTAAGGACCTTGGCCGGGTTGCCCATGATCATATGCTGTTGCTCCGGCGCAATACCGTTGCGTTCGGCCAATTCGCGGAAGGCATCGCCCTGTGCGTCGAACAGAGTCTTGGCTTTGCCTGAAGAGAAAAACGTCGAGCTGTTGTCGAAATCGAACTCGTCCGCGCTGATCGATGACAGGTCATGGGCATAGATAACATCGAGCTCGGCGTTGCAGGTACTGGCCAGTTTTGACGCCTCGCGAAGAATCCTGTCGTTGAAATCCTTGTACTGAGTATTGCTGTGGAAGGGATCGACCGCGGCGACGATCTTGCGTGGCAACGCGTGCTGCACATGGCTGACAAAATGCAGCGGAACCGGGCATTCGCGCAGCAGATGAATATCCAGGGGCGTGAACATGATCCGTGACAGCAGCGACTCGTACTCCAGAGCCTTGATCAGGACTGCCATCGGCTGTTCTTTGAGGTGAACGAGGATTTCCTGCAACGGTCTTTCTACCCAAACCACCTCAGTGGTGACAGGCACACCGATTTTACGCAAGGGACGGGCCTGTTCTTCGAGCCACTGGCGATGGCGCTCGACATACCCGAGCCGCATCTGCTCCTGCACTTGTTCATTGACCAGGCTGGCCGTTGCCAAGCCTTCCAGGTAATCGAAGGCGACGATGTGCAGGGCCGCGCCCGCGGCCTTGGCCAACGCGGCGGCCCGATCGAACGCGGGGCTGTTTTCCATGAGCGGCGAGACGACCAGCATGAAGCGTAATTGCTCAGACATGACAAAGCTCCTGTCAAAAACTGCGGAAACACCTGTGCTCCATGGCACCCATGCGTTTGGGCACCGAGGCCCTGTTTTTTATCCTGTCACTGACGGGGGAAGCGGGATTGATCTTTATCAACCTGGCGAGTGATGCAGCATGCGCCCCGACGTGTGGTGGGGGGGCGTTGTAGAGCCGCTTTCGGGTTTGTTTCCAGCAAACTGACGATTCAGAAGAACGGTCGACCCTATAGCTGACAAAGATCAAATCCCCTGGTTCTGAAGCGCTCACTCTGTGGTTCTACCCATTGCATCGAGATGGCCGTGCGCCGAGGTGCCCTATGTCGCAGACACAGCGTTTACTGCTGATCGCTCCTTTCGCCATGACTCGTACTCCGGCGTTCGACCGGGCCGCCATGTTGGCCCGCGCGATGCAATTGCCGATGTTGCAAGGAGAGTAGTGGTGAAAATTCAACGTCTGCTATTGATTGCCCCGACCGAAATGGTCCGCACCCCGGCTTTCGATCGGGCGCGAGCCTTGGCCTGTGCAACCGGTGCAATGTTGCATATCGTCGCTTTCGATCATGTCCAGGCACTGGCGGTGGCCGGCCTGTTTGACCACGACGCGATGGCTCAGGCGCGGGAAGGTTACTTGCAGGTGCATCGTCACTGGCTGGAGCAGCAAGCCCGGTTTCAACGATGCGAAGGGTTGCAGGTGACCACTGAAGTGGTCTGGGCCAGACCGAGCCTGGCGCATCTGCTTGAGTACGTGAACGACTTCCATGCGGACCTGGTGATCAAGGACACACATCGCGTGTCGGCACTCGATCGCGCCTTTCACCGGCCTCTGGACTGGCAGTTGCTGCGCAACTGTCCGGCCCCTTTGCACCTGGTCACCGATGCCGCAAATCCAAACCCGTTGAGCATACTCGCAACCGTCGACCTGTCCCATCTGGAGGCGCTGACCCAAGGGCTTAATGACCGGATTCTCGACCTGGCCTCGACGCTGGCTGAATCCTGCGGCGCCACCTTGCACCTGCTCAACGTCGACGGCTGGTCGGAGTTGGGGGAGTCTGAGGTGAACGTGCCGACAGCGACACTGGATGGCAGTTTGAGAGACGCGGTCATCGATGCTCAGCTGGAGGCCTTCGAGGTGCTTGCCGAGCGCTACGGAATCGAGAAACAACAGCAACATCTACTGCCTGGGATCCCCCCTGAGGTGATCGCACATTTTGCACAACGACATGCCTTCGACATGGTAGTACTGGGGACAACCTACCATCGCGGGATCGATATTTTCATCGGCAGTACGGCCGAAAGTGTGTTGAACCGGTCGCCCTCCAGTCTGACGATCGTCAAGCCATTGCCCCGGGTCGACTGACAGGTTCTGCCTGGCGCCGTCGCGACCACAAAAAAGCCCCTGGCCGGTTTCCCGGCAAGGGGCTTTCTGTCGCGCGAAGGGCGATTCAGCTTGATTTGATTTGCACCTTTTTGTCCGCGTTCATGGCTTCGGGCTTCTTCGGCAGCGAAATGCTCAGCACACCTTTACTGAAGTTCGCTTCGATCTTGTCGGCATCGACGCCTTTGGGCAGGCTGAATGCCCGCTGGAAGGAGCCATAGTGACGCTCTGACAAGTGATAGCCCTTTCTTTTTTCTTCCTTGTCCTCTTTCTTTTCACCCTTGATGATCAGGTTGCCATTGGACAATTTGATGTCGATATTTTCCTGATCCATGCCCGGCAGTTCGGCGGTGATTTCGAAGCTTTCATCCTTCTCGGTAATGTCCACCGCAGGCAGGCTGCGGCCGATAAAATCCCGACTCCAGAACGGTTCGACATCGAACAGCCCCCGCCGGAAAGGGGTCAACCCCGAGCCACGATTGAAGTCTTCGAACAGGTGATCGACCTGCTGGCGCAGTTTTTCCAGGGGCCGCCAAGGGTCTGCCACCGTCGGTTGCTGATCGGTTTTTTCGTCGTCGGTCTGCACCGGCATTTTCTTCTCGAAATTGGCCATTTTTCATTCCTCCTATCGAGCACTGCGGTGGGCCGGGAACGTCTCGGAGGCCGGTCCACCACGACAGATTCAGGCCTTACCTTAAAAGGTTAGTATTCCTGCGGCCGCCAGGCCAACCAACAGTCGGTTTCTGGCGGCGAGCCGTCTATCTCGAGAACTTGCGCGCACCGGTCACGCAAAGAATCACCGCAACAGTCACACCCAACATGCCAAGGCTGACCTGCTCATGCAGCAGCGTGGCCGCCAGCGCCAGGCCAAAAAACGGCTGTAGCAGCTGAAGTTGACCGACGGCGGCAATCCCGCCCTGGGCCAGCCCGCGATACCAGAACACGAAGCCGAGAAACATGCTGAACAGCGAAACATAAGCCAGGCTGAACCATGCGGTCGGGGTGATTCCCGAGAGCGAAGGAGGGGCCAGGAACCAGGTCAGCGGGACCATGACGGGAAGCGACAGTACCAGGGCCCAGGAAATCACCTGCCAGCCGCCCAGTGTTCTTGAAAGCTTCGCGCCTTCTGCATAGCCTAATCCGCAGGCGAGGATGGCCAGCAACATCAGAATGTCCCCCGCAGGAGAGGCGGTCAGGCCTTGGGAAACGGCAAAACCCACCACCAGCAGGCTTCCCAGCACCGAGAAGAACCAGAACACCGGCCGGGGACGCTCGCCACCGCGCCAGACCCCGAAGGCTGCCGTGGCCAGTGGCAACAGGCCTACGAAGACGATGGAGTGCGCAGACGTCACATATTGCAGCGCCAGCGCCGTCAGCAGCGGAAACCCGAATACAACGCCCAAGGCCACGATTGCCAGGGAGAGAAGCTGACTCTTGGCTGGCCGTTTTTCGTTGAAGAGCAGCAGCATGCACAGCGCCAGAAGGGCAGCGATACTGGCTCGGGCAACCGTCAAAAAGACCGGGTCAAACTCCAGAACGGCCACCCGTGTCGCTGGCAGCGAGCCGCTGAAAATGAGCACGCCGATGAACCCGTTGAGCCAGCCGCTCGCGGTCTTTTCCGTGGTGTGGGTTTGCAGATTCGATGTGCGTTCCATTGAGGACTCCCTTTATGCCGGTTGCATGGGAGGCATCCTATGGACGAAACTCAATACAATCAAAATATTGTCATGGATACACTTGCGCATGCCTCGTTCACGCTACAAATCACTGGTGGATGAATTCGCCGCGGATATCCGCTCAGGACGATTGTTGCCAGGCACGCGCCTACCGACCCACCGCCAGTTGGCGGCAACGGAAGGCCTGGCGCTGGTGACAGCTAGCCGGGTTTACGCGGAGCTGGAAGCCATGGGCCTGGTCAGCGGGGAAATGGGGCGGGGCACCTTTGTGAGGGAAACCTCGTGGTCACCGGGTCAGAGTATCGACCAGCATAGCGTTGCCGCTGGCATGACGGACCTGAACTTCAACTATCCAGCGCTTCCCGGGCAAGCAGAACTGCTACGAAATGCCCTGCGCCAGCTCGCATCGGCCGGCGATCTGGAATCGCTGCTGCGCTACCAGCCACACGCGGGGCGCCCGCATGAACGTGCCTCTGTGGCGCGACATCTGCGCGTCCGAGGCCTGGCGGTTGAGGCAGAGCAGGTGCTGATCGTCACCGGTGCCCAGCAGGGGCTGGCCGTGACCATGATGGCGCTATTGCAACCCGGTGACGTGATTGCGGCGGATGCCTTGACCTATTCAGGATTCAAGACCCTGGCCGACTCACTGCACCTTGAAATCGTGCCCATTCCGGTGCTCGATCATGGCCCTGATCTGGAGGCGCTGGAAAGCCTGTGCCGGCATAGGCGCGTACGGGCCGTGTACACGATGCCGACCCTGCACAATCCGCTGGGATGGGTGATGAGTGCCGATCAACGCGACTGTCTGGTGACGATTGCGCGCCGACATGGGCTATTGATCATCGAGGACGCCGCTTATGCCTTCCTCGCGGAAAATCCCCCCGCACCGCTGGCGGACCTCGCCCCTGAGAGAACGGTGTACGTATCAGGCCTCTCCAAGAGCGTGGCCACCGGACTGCGCGTCGGCTTCGTCGTCGCCCCCCTTCAACACGTGCCCGCGCTGGAGCGCACGATCAAAGCGACGACCTGGAATACCCCGGGCGTGATGACGGCAATCGCCACTGCATGGCTCGACGACGGCACCGTCATGCAACTGGAAGCCGAGAAGCGCCAGGACGCGCAAGCGAGGCAAGTCGTGGCCGGCGAGGTACTGGCGGGGCTGCGCTGCATTCGCCATCCCTCGTCGTATTTTCTTTGGCTGCCGTTGTCGGAAGACGCAAGGGCCGATCAGATCGCCATGGCGTTGATGCGCGAAAACGTCTCGGTTTCCACCGCCGAACCGTTCGCCACTTCGGCCAACGTCCCACATGCGTTTCGTCTGGCGCTGGGCTCCGTGGAGATGGGCGCATTGCGCGAGGCGCTGGAAAAAGTGAAGTGGATGATTGGGGCTTATTCGTAGTCGGAAGAGGGCTGTGCAGAGTTGATTCAAGCGCCGCTCTGAACCTGCTCAACGATCAGTTGGGCCAATACCCGTACCGGCTCGGTAAAACTTTGCCGAGGCCGATGGACGAGGCCGATATCACGATGGAAGGTGTGTTGCCCCAAGTCCAGCGCACGCACCCCGGCCGGCCAATCCTGATGGGTCGCCGTCTGCGGCACCAGCGCAACACCGACGCCATTTTCGACCAGCTTGATAATGGCCTCCAGTTCGTCCAGCTCGCACACTTCACGCAAGGTGAAATGCATCTGCCGCAAGAAACGATCGACCTGCCTGCCGCCGAACGATGACCGGTCGTAGCGAATGAAGGGTTGGCTGGAAAGCAGTGCCGACCAGTCTTCTCCGGGCACATCGCGCGGAACGATCAGCCGGTAGGGCTCAAGTGCCAGAGTCGTCCAGCGCAGATCGCTTTGCAGCGAGAAGGGCGGGCGAATGATCACCGCCATGTCGATCTCGCCGGCATCCACCAGGTTGACCAACTCCATCGACAGGCCCGGGATCACACGGGTTCGGCATTGCGGACATTGCTGGTGAAATCTGGCGAGCGCATCCGGCAAGAACGAACGCTGCACGGAAGCGATGGCGCCGATGTTCACCAGCACGCTGGCTGGCAGCCCAACCGTGGTGGACCCCAGATTGTCATAAAGGCGAAGCAGCTCCTGCGCCTGCAGAAGTATCTGATGCCCCATCCTGTTCAGGTGAGCCGAGCGGCCCTTGCGGTCGAAAATCTGGAAACCCAGTTCGGCCTCCAGACGCTGCATCTGGGCGCTCACGGCGGCCTGCGTCAGCCCGATCCTGTTGCCGGCAGCGGCAAAGGTGCCTTCCCGTGCGACGGCGATAAGTGTTTTCAGTTCTTTGATCATTCACAAATATTAATTGTGTTTCTAAGAAATATATATTGATTTTTTTGTTTGGTCTGCGGCTCTACGATTGGCTCCGTTCTCAAAAACAAAACCGATAAAAACACCTTGATTGGAGTTCCGATGAGCCTTTCTCCTTTTCACCTGGCGATCCCTGTTTATGACCTCGCGGCGGCACGCACCTTTTACGGTGAAGTGTTCGGGCTGCAAGAGGGTCGCTCCAGTACGCAGTGGGTCGACTTTGATTTCTACGGTCACCAACTGGTTATTCATGAGCACCCAAAGACTGCTTCCCAAGAGAGCGTGCACAGCAATCCGGTAGACGGGCACGACGTCCCCGTTCCGCACTTCGGCATCATCCTGGAGTGGCAGCAGTGGGAAGCCTTGGCTGAGCGCCTGAAGTCCTTTGGTACCGAGTTTGTGATTGAACCCTACATTCGATTCAAGGGGCAGGTCGGCGAACAAGCCACCATGTTCCTGTTCGATCCGTGTGGCAACGCACTTGAGTTCAAGGCGTTCAAGGATATGAGCCAGCTCTTCGCCAAGTAATAGAAGTAATGGCACAACGTTGTTGTGCCATTCGATTTCAAATGAGCTGGAAGCTCATGACTCTAGCAACTGCTACTTAACGCAGTCCTTTCATTCCAACAAGAAGGCTAGACATGAAACGTATCCCTTTGGTTTGGCAAATAGTTGCCGGGCTGTTGCTTGGCGTGCTCGTTGGTTGGTACTTCAATACACACCCGCAGTATCAAGGGTGGATCAGTTCTGAAATCCTCAAACCCCTTGGCGATATCTTCATCAAGATGATGAAGATGGTCGTGGTTCCCATTGTGTTCTGTTGCATGATTCTGGGGATTGCCGGCGGCGGTGATAACAAGTCTTTTGGGCGCATGGGCGTCAAGTCGCTGGGGTATTTCTTTGCGATTACCGGCCTGGCCATTGTGATGGGGCTGTGTTTCGCCAATATCTTCGAGCCCGGCACGGGCACTGATATTTCAGGCATTTCCCACAGCACCGCGTCGGTCAACATGGAGCCTTCGAAGGGCGCTCTCGTCATCCTGCAAAACATCGTTCCCGATAACGTTTTTGTCGCGATGTCGGAAGCGAAGTTGCTCTCGGTACTGTTCTTCGCCGTGTTGTTTGGCCTGGCATTGAACTCGCTCCCCAGAGAAAAAAGCGCACCGGTAGTGGCGGTGGTTCAAGGCATCTCTGATGCAATGTTCAAGGTCGTCAGTATTGTCATGGCTTATGCGCCGATCGGGGTATTCGGCATGATCGGCGCTACCGTGGCGACCTTCGGTTTTGCCTCACTCTTGCCTTTGCTCAAGTTGATCGGTGTGGTTTACCTGGCACTGATTGTCTTTGCGCTGGTGGTGCTGGGCGGTATTTGCTACCTGATTGGCGAGAATATTTTCAAACTCATCAAGTACTTCCGTGATGAGCTGATCCTGGCGTTCTCCAGCGCCGCCTCGGCGTCGGTCATGCCGCAGCTGATGAGCAAGCTGGAACACTATGGCGTGCCGCGCCGTATCGTCAGTTTCGTGGTGCCGGTGGGGTATGCATTCAACCTGGATGGCGCGTCGATCTTCCTCGGCGTGGCGACGATTTTTGTCGCGCAACTCTATGGGATCGACCTGTCGCTGTCCCAGCAGATACTGCTGGTGGTGACGATGGTGCTGACCTCCAAAGGGGCCGCCGGCGTTCCCGGCTTCGCCATCATCATCCTGTCCGCCACCTTGGCATCCGCCGGTCTTCCATTGGAAGGGGTCGCACTGATTGCCGGCATCTTCCGGATTATCGACAGCGGTACCACCACCCTGAACGTGCTGGGCAATGCGATTGCCCCCTTGGTCATCGCCAAGTGGGAAAAGGTCAGCATTGAGCCTTCAGGTGTAGCGCGGGTGGTGCAGAAAACCTAGCCATGAAGAGCCGTCGGCCAGCCCTGGGCGATGGCTTTGGTCTTTTATTCGAGGTAAAACATGACCGATAACAGCCTGAGAACCGATCTTTTTTCTGCGTACCGAATGGGCGCATTCGATCTCCCCAACCGTATTGTCATGGCGCCAGTCACCCGTAGCCGCATGGGTGAAGACGGTGTGCCTGACGAACTGCATGCCACTTACTACGCCCAGCGGGCCAGCGCCGGACTGCTTATCAGCGAGGCCACCAATATTTCCGCCCAGGGTCGCGGCTATGCCATGACCCCTGGTATCTGGACGCCAGAGCAGGTGGCTGGCTGGAAGAAGGTGACCGATGCCGTCCATGCCGCGGGGGGGCGAATCGTTTGCCAGCTGTGGCACGTGGGACGCTTCTCCCACGTAGACCTGCAACCGGATGGCGCACTTCCGGTGGCGCCATCGGCGATCAAAGCCCAAGGCACCACCTACACCGCCAACGGCGTGGTTGAAGTGTCCATGCCTCGCGCTCTGAAGACATCGGAGATCCCGGGCATCATCGAGCAGTACAAGCACGCAGCCGAATGTGCAAAACGCGCAGGCTTCGACGGCGTTGAAGTTCACTCTGCCAACAGCTATCTGCTAGACCAGTTCTTGCGCGATTCCACCAATCAGCGCACCGACCAATACGGCGGTTCCATCGAGAACCGGACTCGGTTGACCCTCGAAGTCACCGAAGCCGTGGTCGCGATCTGGGGCAGCGACCGGGTTGGCATCCGCCTCTCGCCGGTGACGCCGGACGCGGGCAATACACCGCCCGACAGCAACGTCATGGTCACCTACGGCTATCTGATCAAGCGACTGAACGCGTTCCAACTGGCTTATCTGCATATCGTCGAAGGGGCCACCGCCACATCTCGCGATGTACCGGAAGGCATTGACCTGGACGCGCTACGGGCGTTGTTCGACGGCCCGTACATTGGCAATAACGGTTATGACCTTGATCTAGCCGTTTCGCGGCGCGCGCAAGGCAAGGTCGATGCCGTCGCATTCGGCCGACCTTTTATCGCCAACCCGGATCTGGTCGAGCGTCTGCGCTTTGGCTTCGAGTTGGTCGTTGCACCCCGCGAGGCTTACTACGGCGGTGGGGCAGAGGGTTACACCGACTGGCCCACCACCGACGCTGGAGGTGAAGTGAATGTCTGATCAACGGAAAACTCCACTCGGCAAATCCCAGGCGCTGGTCAGTCCCATCGGGCTAGGCACCGTCGGCATGGCGGGCTTCAACAACTACGTCAACTATCGCCAGTTCGAAGAAGCCATCGGTGTGGCTTTCGAAGGAGGCATCCAACACTTCGACGCAGCGCCGTTTTATGGGCATGGCAAGGCCGAGTATTACTTGGGGCATGCGATCCGAGAGCTGGGAATTCGCCAACACGTAACGCTCAGCACCAAGGCTGGCCGGATTCTGAAGCCCGCCAATCGCTTCAGGGAAGTGAAAGGGCGATATGCAATTGATTGGGTCGAGCCGCTGCCTTTTGTGGCGGAGTACGACTACTCCTATGACGGCATCATGCGTTCGTTCGAAGACAGCCAGTTTCGCCTGGGGCAAGACTTCATCGACGTTCTGCTTTTGCATGATGTGGGCGAAGCCTGGCACGGCGATCAGGCCGCCATCTATTGGGATCAGCTCAATAAAAGCGGTGGCTACCGGGCGCTCGATGAGTTGCGCGCAGGCGGCTATATATCGGCCGTTGGCCTCGGCGTAAACGACACCGATTCGGTACTTCGCGCCTCGTCCGAGTTCGACATCGATTGTGCACTGATTGCCGGGCGCTACTCATTGCTCAATCACGCGCCGTTGGACGGTGCCTTTGACGAACTCCAAAAGCGCAATGTCTCGGTCATCGCGGCAGGTGTTTTCAACTCGGGAATTCTGGCGACAGGAACCAAAGCCGGCAACTTGACGTATGACTACAACACCGTCCCCGAGGACATCCTGACGCGCGTCAGGAGCATCGAAAAAGTGTGCGATGCGTTCAATGTCGAACTCGTGTCCGCCGCGATCGAGTTCGTCAAATTGCACCCCGCCGTCAGCACGGTGTTGCTCGGTGCGCAGAACGCAGAGGCCGTCAGCACGAATCTTCAAGCGGCGTCCAGATCAGCCCCCAAGGCCTTCTGGGAAATGTTGAAAGTGCGCGGCTTGATCCCCGAAAAAGCGCCGGTTGAATGATTGCAGGCCGGCGCCTTGCAACAGCGCATGAGTGCGAAAAAAACCAATCCCGTGTCAGTTACTTATCAGGAGTCATGCAATGAGCAGTCTTACTTACGTTCAGGAATACAACGCGATTGTCGAGGTGCTTAACCAGTACAACGAAGGTGGCGCGAAGGCCGATAGCGCACTGATGAAGCCCGCCTTCAACGAGCAGGCCACCATGTTTGGTGTCGATGGCGACAAGCTCGTCGGCGGCGCGATCCAGAATCTCTATGACGTCATCGACACCGCGTTCCGTCCATCCCCGGAAGCCAAAGCCGCCATCGTGCGCATCGACATCGTCGGCACGGCTGCCAGTGCGCGGGTCGATACCGACAACGTTTCCGGATTCCGCTTCACCGACTTCTTCAACCTGCTGAAGGTAGAGGGCAAGTGGACCATCGTCAGCAAGATCTACCACACCCATCCGAACGCCTGATCCCTCGTCTTCACTGAAAGGAGAGCACCATGTCAAAGAACATCAAGGCAGTACCGACCGCCGAGTACAACGCCGTCATTGCGGTTGCCAATCAGTACGTTGAAGGACTGCGGGCGGGCAGCACGGAAGGTGTCGCGAAGGCATTCCACCAAGACGCGGTGATGTATGGCTTCACTAATGGCCAACTGCTCGGCGGCCCGATCAAAAACCTGTTTGATTTCGTTCAGAAAAACGGCAGTGCCCCCGACATCACGACCCGTCTCGACGTACTGGCGATCACGCCGACGACCGCTGTTGTGCGTGTTGATATGGAGAAGGATGCGATCGGTGCCGACTACAACGATTACCTGACCCTGATCAAAATCGATGGTGCCTGGAAGGTCATCGCCAAGGTCTATCACCAGTTCGAAGGTTGAGCGTCCACCGGTCCCGGTGAGGCAGTGCCGGGACCGGAGTTCGTCCATCACCAAGGGGAGAAGCGACCGTGAGTGACGTTTTTATCATCGGCGCGGGCGGACTCGACCAGCGGTATTCGCAATGAAGTTGGTTTTGGTTGGCTCCACGGGGCTTGTAGGGCGAGAGGTGCTGAAACTGGCGCTCGCCGATCCACGTATCAGTCGTGTGGTAGCTCCGGTTCGCCGGGCACTTGTCGCTCATCCCAAGCTGCAGGCGCCTCTGGTCGATTTCGACATTTTGCCCGAAACGGTTGACTGGTGGCAGGCCGATGCCGTGATCTGCACCTTGGGCACAACGATGCGCAGTGCCGGTTCGAGAGACGCCTTTCGACGCGTCGATCTCGAGTACCCGATGCATGTGGCGCGCTTGGCCAAGCGGCATGGCACCTCAGCATATGTACTCAATTCGGCCATCGGGGCGAATCCGACTTCGCGTTTCTTCTACAACCGAGTGAAGGGCGAACTGGAGAAGCATCTGGCCGGGCTTGGCTTTCACTCACTCACCTATGTAAGACCCGGCGTCATCGGTGGGCAGCGGGACGAGTTGCGATTGGGTGAGTGTGCACTGGTTTGCGCACTTGGCCTGGCCGGACGGCTGTTGCCCGCTCGCTGGCGACTTAACCCCGCGTCGCGGATCGCCCGAGCGTTACTCGAGTCCGCCCTTGAGCGCGCGCCGGGCATTCATGTCATCTCCTCCGAACGCTGCATTTGAGTACAGGTTCGGTGGGGGTTTTCAAGCAGGTTTTTTCTAGGAGGAACACAAATGCCGATGGTTGAATTTTCCGCTGTTCTGGACAGTGACGCAGCGCACGCGTGGAGCGTGTTGAAGAAGTTTGGCGAGATTCAAAGGTGGCATCCGGCGATCGTCGAAAGCGGCATTGAGGACAACCAGCCTGATGGCATGGTGGGTTGCATTCGCAAACTCGTATTGGCCGATGGCGCGGTCGTCAGGGAGCGTTTGTTGTCAGTCGATGACCGCAATCTGACATTCTCATACCGCTTCGAAGAGGCGCCATTACCCTTGGATAATTACGTGGCCACCGTGAAACTGGCGCCCCTGACAGGCCAGTCCAAGGCGTTTATCAGTTGGTCCGCCAGCTTTGAGCTGCGCGAACCGAGTAGGGCAGAACAGTACCAGGAAGTTATTCGGGAGTTGATCGTCGAGGGGCATCACAGCCTCCAGACATTTCTGGGGCAGCGCTGAGCTGAACCAGACAGTGAAGAGCCTTTATTCCTGCACCTAGCGCATTACAATCTCACTGAATTTGACGGTCAGCGTCTCATCATTCCCATCCCGAAACGCCAGTTTGATCGCAGGCGTTTTGCTCAGCTTGCTGTTGCTCTGCTGAAAGATCAGCGTCACTCGGGTAGGTACGTTGCGAATCAGCTGAAAGCGTAGCCGGGCGCTGTCCTCGACCTGGCCCACCCGGATCGACTCGAACTCGAGCGGACCGCCGGACTCGTCAAACAGCCGGGTGCCGTCATCGAAGCGAAAGCTGCGGTCCACGTTCAGGTTGGTCAGTTCAAACGTACAGGTGGGCAAACGGCCGATATTTTCGCAGCCCTCCAATTCGATGCGTACGTTATCCAGCACTTCCATGCGCTTGCCGAGCAGGTTGTTGCCTTCGTTTAAGGTCAGGGGCCTGATTGTGGCGGGGTGCCATTATCCAGTAATGGCGCTGTGGGTAAAGGCGCGCGGTACGGCTGCACTGGAATAAACATCGAATTTTTGCTTAAGTCCACTGACACACCTGTGCGGTGATTGAATCCCAAGGCGCTTCAACCGGAGAATCCCATGACCCCTCGATTCCCGCGTTTCGCCGCATTGCTCGCCATCCTCCTGGTCGGCGCCTTGCCTTGCGCCCACGCCGTCGAATACACCCAGGTGAACACCACCGCCAGCAAGATCTCGTTCACCTATAACCAGTTCGGCTCCAGGGCGTATGGCACCTTCGGCAAGTTCGACGCCACGCTCGATTTCGACACGGCGAACCCCACCGCGGCCCACGCCAAGATGACCATCGACCTTGCCAGCATCGACGCCGGGGGCAGCGATGCCAACAGCGAGCTGCAAAAGCCTGCCTGGTTCAACACGGCGGAGTATCCGGTGGCGACCTTTGAATCGACCGGGGTGAAAGCACTGGGCGACCATCGCTACTTGATCACCGGCAACCTCACGCTCAGGGGCATGACGCGTGAGTTGCAGGTGAAGGTGCTGCTGAAGCCGGAGAAGGCCATTGGCATCTTCGATGGCGACATCATTGTGAAACGCAGGGACTTCAAGATCGGCGAAGGGGAGTGGGCGGACAATGTTGTCTCCAACGACATCAACATCCGCTTCCGCATCGTCGCGCCCGAGCGTTGATTTTCCTGCGAGGGCTCGATCTGTGACAATAGCGGGCTTAACCCGGAGTCTAAAACGCAATGCCCCAGCTCACCCACTTTGCCACCCCATGCCCAGAGCCCATCAACAGCCAGATTCTGCAGATGGTCGTCGACAACCTGACCGACATCAGCATGGTGGGCATCGCGCCGAGCAACCCGTTGTACAACGTCTATCAATACGCGGTGGGCTACGAGGTTCATCTCTACCTCGAAGCGCTCAGTGGTGCCAAAGGCATTGCGGTCGAACTGATCGTCGCCACGGATGATGAAGACCCTGAGCAGGTCATCGGCTTTCTGCTGTACCTGCCGGTCAAGGACGACCCCGAGGCGTGCGGCGTGGCGTACATGGCGGTGCAGGCCAGCCAGCGGCGGCGGGGCGTTGCCCGGGCGATGCTGCAAGACATGCTCGATCGCTACCCGCATGCCGAACTGACCTGCACCGTCGCCAAGGTGCCCTGGTTCGAATCGATGGGCTTCCAGGTGCTGGGCGTGCGTGGCACTCAGGTGCTGATGAACACCCGTGATCACGGCACCGAAGGCTTGATGGGCTTACTGGATGTCACATCTATCTACAGTTCTCTGGAGGTGCGGCAGATACATACGTACCTGCTGCACAAACACGGCAAGCGGGCGATGATCGATGCAGAGAAGCAACGCGACAGGCATCTTGACCAAATGACGCGCAACGCCAAGGCGTTTGTGCTGGATCGTTTGAGCAAAGACGCCGGGCGCGGGTCTCGTCCCGACTAGACTGTTGAGTCCTTTCGGGCGCGCAGGCTGGCCGAGGCGTGATATTCTGTCGCATTAACTTGGTTTGACTTATTCGGTTCGTACGTCCACAGACGTCCGACAGAATCAATGTCGCTCAAGTAACTGAGCCAATAATGATAAAAAGTCAGTGCACGAGGGACATATAACTGAGGTCGATGGAGACACGTCGGCCTTGTGTGCCCACCTTCAAATCCTTGTAAGTGTAGGAACCCACGGCACGCTGCCTGCGTACCCGTACTCTTGGGTTGCTCATGTTGAGGATTGAGGGCGGATGGCGTTTATCATAGGTGCTACAGATGTTTAAGAAACTGAACACGGCCCTGCTGGGGCTGGCTTTGTCGATGGGGATCACGTCCGCCTACGCGGAAGAGGCAAAGAAAGTCGATGTGCTGCTCATTGGCGGCGGCATCATGAGTGCAACGCTGGGTGTCTGGCTCAATGAGCTGGAACCTGGTCTGTCGATGGAAATGGTCGAGCGCCTCGACGGCGTCGCCCAGGAAAGCTCCAACGGCTGGAACAACGCCGGTACCGGTCACTCCGCCCTGGCTGAGTTGAACTACACCCCGGAAGACGACAAAGGCAACGTCCAGATCCCGAAAGCCGTTGAAATCAACGAAGCCTTCCAGATCTCCCGTCAGTTCTGGGCCTGGCAAGTTCAGCAAGGCGTGCTGAAGAACCCGCGTTCATTCATCAACTCCACTCCGCACATGAGCTTTGTGTGGGGCGATGACAACATCAAGTTCCTGAAGAAGCGCTACGAAGCCCTGCAAGCGAGCCCGCTGTTCGCCGGCATGCAGTACTCCGAAGACCCGGCTGTCATCAAGAAGTGGGTTCCGCTGATGATGGAAGGGCGTGACCCGAACCAGAAAGTCGCGGCCACCTGGAGCCCGATCGGTACCGACGTCAACTTCGGCGAGATCACCCGCCAGTTCGTCGCGCACCTGCAAACCACGCCGAAATTCGACTTGAAACTGTCTAGCGAAGTGCAAGACATCACCAAGAACGAAGACGGCACCTGGCGCGTCAGCTACAAAAACCTGAAAGACGGCACCAAAACCGAAACCGACGCCAAGTTCGTCTTCATCGGCGCGGGCGGCGGTGCACTGCACCTGCTGCAGAAATCCGGCATTCCTGAAGCCAAGGAATACGCAGGCTTCCCGGTTGGCGGCTCGTTCCTCGTGACCGAAAACCCGACCCTGGCCGAACAACACCTGGCCAAGGCCTACGGCAAAGCTTCCGTTGGCGCACCGCCAATGTCGGTTCCGCACCTGGACACCCGTGTCCTGGACGGCAAGCGCGTCATCCTGTTTGGCCCATTCGCGACCTTCAGCACCAAGTTCCTCAAAGAAGGCTCGTACCTGGACCTGCTGACCACCACGACCACGCACAACGTGTGGCCAATGACCAAGGTCGGCATCAAGGAATACCCGCTGGTCGAGTACCTTGCAGGCCAACTGATGCTGTCTGACGAAGACCGCCTCAACGCCCTGAAAGAATACTTCCCGAACGCCAAAGCCGAAGACTGGCGCCTGTGGCAAGCCGGCCAACGCGTGCAAATCATCAAGCGTGATGAAGCCGCTGGTGGCGTGCTGAAGTTGGGTACCGAAATCGTTGCTTCCGCTGACGGCACCATCGCCGGCCTGCTGGGCGCATCGCCAGGCGCATCGACTGCCGCACCGATCATGCTGACCGTGCTGCAGAAAGTGTTCAAGGACAAGGTTGCCTCGCCTGCCTGGCAAGAAAAGCTGCATCAGATCGTGCCTAGCTATGGCACTCAGCTGAACAATAGCCCTGCGAAAGTGGCTGAAGAGTGGGCTTACACCTCCAAGGTGCTGGAGCTGACTCCGCCGCCGGCGATTGGTCAGGTGGCGGCTCCGGCTGCTGCTCCGGCTGCTCCTGCCAAGGCGCCGAAGGCTAATGCTGCGACGGATATGGCTTTGTAAGTAGAAGCGTAATCGGAAAGCCCACTGGATCGGTGACGGTCAGTGGGCTTTTTTGTGTTTGGAATTCGATCTTGCAGATTACGAAATGCCAAGGCTGAGGTAAGCGTACGGGTGGCACGCGACCTCTATTCATTCAGTTACCCAATTTAGCTCATGACTTAGGCCCGCCACGGTGGAAGAGCCCCTTCGAAAAGTGAAAAGGCTCGATGCAGGAAACTGTTGAAGCGAGCGGCATCACGCCGCAGCCCTGCCTGTTGACCACCAATCAGGCACAGATGGGCCACCTGACCAATCACTTCTGCTTCGCCTGGCATATGGACCAAGCGGCGGCACGTCCGTATCGCGAAGTCCAGTCGTCTTGTATCAACACGCTGCTGAAACTCGCTTACCAACGGATCGTGCAGCGACCAGGCCCGGATGGAAACTTCCCGCCCAGGTTGTTTCTCAGCGGCAATACTCAAGTAGCGTTTCAAGGTTTCGCCCGCGCTACGACCCTGCGCCGCATATGCGAGCATGCGCTCCGTGTAGTCTTCCTCCCAAGCGGCCAGCAAGGTGCGGACAAAGTCTTCGCGATTGCGGAAATGGTGATAGAACGATCCGCGGGTCACATTCAATCGGCGCGATAGACTCTCGGCCGAAACGCCAATATGCCCAATTTGGTCGAGGGCCTCAAAACCAGCCGCGATCCAATGGTTACGAGTTAGTTTTCTCACCAGTTATTTCGCTCCATATTTAGCGCCATACAGACTGTGTATGGTGCGCAACCGATTGATACGCTGCGAACACCAGCAAAGATGGCCGTTGCGTTTTGCACGCCAGCACTTTTCATGGAGCTCGCCTTGAAGAAAATCGTTCTGGTTGCTTTCGACCAATTCACTGATATCGACCTATTCCTGATGTGGGACATTTTAGGCCGCAACACTGAGGACTGGCACGTCCGAATATTGGGTTCCAGCTGTATCGTGCGATCGGCGCATGGCCTGCCTGTTTCGGTACACGGTCCGCTTTCCGAGGCCAATAGTGCCGACGCGGTATTGTTCGTCAGCGGCAAGGAAGGGATACCCGCTGCACTTACCGCCCCAGATTTCCTGCCGTCGTTTGAACTTGACTCCAGACGCCAGCGAATCGGCTCCATATGCGCCGGAGCGTTCATTCTCGAACGGCTTGGTCTGCTCAACGGCCGGGCAACTACACACCCGGATGCACGATCGAGCTTGCAAGCTCTGGGACTTGAGCCCATGGACCAGCCTCTTGTGTGCCAGGGGAACGTTGCAACCGCTGGCGGATGCCTTTCGGCGCTCTATCTGGTGGGATGGTTGGTTGAATCCTGGTTCGATGTCGACAAGCGCCGTGCGACGTTGCTCCCTGTTCTGCCAGCTGGGCAGCAAGAGCTCTATGATGCCTTGATCGGGCTCAGTATCCGACAAGGAGAAGTTGGCGCCTCAAGTCGGTAACCGTCACTTCTAAGCCAGACAAGCACTTACAGGGCGACCAGGAACGTTATACGACAAACCATCGCAACAAGAAACGCGACATAGCATGTCGTCTAATTAGTAGTTAGAACTCAAGAGAAATCCCCGATGCCCCAAGAATTTGAGCTCATTATGTCCGTGCCAGTCCCCTCGAGGTCTGGCATCACCCACCTTTACAAGTCGATGAACCTGGCGGACGCTTTTGCGATTCGGCTCCCTGCGGGCACATCTGGCAATCCAGATTTGCTAGCTCGATTCATCCTTTCCCACCAGCCATCCTGGATCGGATGGCTCATGAAAGTCCGAGACACTATCGTTGCCTGTTTTGGTCTCAAGACAGCCAAACATTTGGCAACACTTGCTAATCGGATTGGAATCTTCAAGGTCTACAGCACGAACCAGACTGAAATCGTGTTGGGAGAGGACGACAAGCACCTCGACTTCCGGATATCGATCCTATGTTCTGGAGAGGCAGAGCCAGAAGGCAGTCGCCAACTGGTTTTTTCAACCGTGGTCCAGTGTCACAACCGTCTAGGTCGGGCCTACATCTTCGTTATTGCCCCATTTCACCGCTTGGTTGTTAAGGCCAGTCTCCTCCGTGCAGCGCGCGTCGGTTGGCCCGAAGACTCAGCAAAAACTGGCTTCAATTCCGGTATGGAGTAACCGGCGATTTGCTCTTCCTGGCTGCGCCTTACGAAGGTTTTGATGTGATTGTAAATGCTCATTCCCTGGCGTCTGATATCGCGCTGGTTGTTGAGCTGATATCAGTTGAGATCTATTTGTTGTCGCTTTATGTTATTCGTTTTCATGGATGATTCTGACTTATGGCACGCGTGGGCTTGATACTGACACCCGGTTTTGCGGACTGGGAATACGCTTTCATTGCAGGAACCGCATCCCCGTTTTACGGGATCGACGTCAGGTTTTTTGCCTCTGCTACGGGGCAGTTCCGCTCGCAGGGGGGATTGGCTGTTACTGTGGATAGCAGCTTGCAACAATGCCTGGACTGGAAGCCGGACGTTGTTGCCGTCATCGGTGGAATGATCTGGGAGCGTGCAGATGCACCGGATATTCGGGACTTTCTGCTTGCGAGTCGTTCAAGTGGAGCGACAATTGCCGGTATCTGTGGGGGAACGCTGGCACTTGCGAGAGCCGGGCTTCTCGACTCGGTTTCTCATACCTCGAACAGCGCTGACTTCTTACAACAGAATGCCGCCGGTTATGAAGGCGCCGCGCTTTATCGAAGCAGTCAAGTAGCTGTGGTTGCCGACCGCATCATAACTGCTCCAGGCCCTGCGCCCGTAAGCTTTACCTGCGCGGTGTTCGAAGCTGCCGGACTATCTTCAGAGAGCGTTTCGCAGTTCAGGTCATTGTTGGCAGCGGAACACGGGTAACCGGTTGTTTCAATTGAAGAGTGGCATGAACCATTTCTCGTTACTGCTCAAGCATCAAGCTGCGCCAAATGATCATCGGCTTTTCTAGAGGTGCGACTTCCGGTTGCAACTGCTCCTGTGTGGGCCTGTTGTGCGGTGGTTGCTCCTCTGGTTCAGGTGCTGGAGTCTGATACTCGGTGGCATGCACGTTATCTACTGACATTTTTTGTAGTGCGCTTATTTGATTGTTATGGTGACTTTGCCTTTTGATCTGCCCTGCTCGACGTACCGCAACGCCTCTGCAGTCGATTCAAAAGGGAAGGAACGATCGATGACCGGTTTGATGACGCCAGCCTCGATAAGCGAGGTGATTTTTTGCAGTTGTACCCCGTTGGCACGCATAAACAAAAATGTATAGCTCACCCCGTGCTTGCGGGCTTTTCTGCGAATACCGCTGCTCAGCAGGCGCATGACTTGCCCCAGCACCCAGGACAAGCCTTGCTCTTGGGCAAATTGGGCGGTCGGCGGCCCCGAAAGGGAAATGAGCTGTCCGCCGGGCTTGAGAACCTTGACCGATTTCTCCAGTACATCGGCACCGAGGCTGTTCAACACCACGTCGAAATCGCGCAACTCGTTTGCAAAATCCTGCTGTTTGTAATCGATGACCACATCCGCCCCGAGTGCTTTCACCCATTCGACATTTGCCGTGCTGGTGGTGGTCGCAACGAAGGCGCCGAGGTGTTTGGCGAGCTGGATGGCAAACGTGCCGACACCGCCGGATCCGGCATGAATCAACACCTTCTGGCCTTTTTTCACCTGGGCGGTCTCAACCAGCGCCTGCCAGGCCGTCAAGGCGGCCAAGGGGACGGACGCCGCTTCGGCCATATCGAGATTCGAGGGTTTCAGCGCGAGCGCGTTTTCGTTCACGGCGATCAGTTCAGCAAACGTCCCGATCCGTGCCTCGGGAGGACGTGCATAGACTTCATCTCCTGGCTTGAATCGCTTCACCGCCGAACCCGTGCGCACGACCACTCCGGCCAGGTCATTGCCCAATACCAATGGGAATGCATAGGGCAGGATCAGTTTGAATTCCCCGGTTCTGATCTTCGAGTCCAACGGGTTCACGCTCGTTGCATGCACCTGGATCAGAACGTCATGCACACCGACCGCAGGGTCGGGCACTTCGCCAATCATTCCGTTCTGCTTGCCGTAGCGGTCGATAAAAAATGCCTTCATGTTGCAGCTGCTCTTGTCGGTGGAATGAGAATGGGGCGCGGCCCCGACAACGTTGATGCGATTAGACGTGCAGGCTGTCAGGCGTCGAGGAACGCCAAAGCGTTGGCCACGAAATCGGTATGGTGCTGGAAAATGCTGCCGTGCCCGGCGTCCTGGTAAATGATCAGTTGCGCGTTGGGGATTCGCTTCGCCAGCTCAATCGAGTTCACGGTGGGCACCATGATGTCGTTGTCCCCGTTGGCTATCAGCGTCGGCATACGCAGGCGACCGAGTTCTTGCGGCGCCTGCTTGCCCCACGCAGTAATGGCTTTTAACTGCCGTAAAAGCGCGCGGGGTGTCGGGCCTTTGTCCCGGTCTTGCTGGCGTTCTTTCAATCTTTGCAAATACTCGGACGCGGCACGTTGGCCGTTGGCCGTGGTGGTAAAGAACAGGTAGAACTTGGGGTCTCGCAGCGTCAGCAAACCTTTGATCATCAATGGCCAGGTCACCGAACCGACGCTGTCGATGCCTGTGCCACCGGCCGGTCCTGTTCCGGTGAGGATCAATCTGCGCACTCGTTCGGGTGCTTTCATGGCGATGTCTTGAGCGACGAAGCCGCCGAGTGAAAAGCCGAGCAGGTCAACCTTGTCAAAACCTAGCGCGCGAATCAGGCCGATTGCATCGTCAGCCATCTCACCGACGGTCAATGGCGCGGCGCCGCCCGAGCCACCGATACCGCGGTAATCAGTAGTGATGACACGCCGGTTTTTTGCCAGACCGTCGATGATCCTGGGGTCAAAGTTATCCAGCACTGCCCCCCAATGGTTGAACATGACCAGCGGAACCTCCGTCCTGGGTCCCAGGTCACGATAGGCGAAGGGGATCCCGCCAATCAGAACCAACTGGTTCGCCGCGTTGATAAATGACGACTGCGAACCCGGGTGATTGCTTGTAGCCATAAGGGTCATGTTTACTCCGTCCGATTGCGGGGCGAGGCCGACCTGCTCGACATGGGTCAGGCTTGAGTCAAATAGCGTGGCGCCACGGCGGACTGCCTGATCTGCGACAAAAGCCCCTGACGCGCGGTTTGCAGGGCATCCCAGCGCTCGCCTTCTTGCAACGGAGGAATGGTCACCGGTTCGCGACGGTCGAAGCCGACCAGTGCGGCATCGACCAGATCACCCACTTCCATGATTTCGCTCAAGGTGTTGATGTCGATACCGGCGCGGTCCCAAATCTCCGTGCGGGTGGCGGCGGGCAGTACGGCTTGCACATAAACACCCTGAGGCGAAAGTTCCAGGCTCAGGCCTTGGGACAGGAACAGCACAAACGCCTTGGTCGCCCCATAGACCGACATACCGAACTCAGGTGCCAGACCCACCACCGAACCGATGTTGATGATGGCGCCTTCACCTGCTTTGGCCAGGCGTGGCGCGATGGCGCTGGCGAGCCGCACCAGCGCGGTGGTGTTGAGGGCCACCAGTTGCGCAACGCTGTCGGTGCTTTGCTCGATGAAGGTGCCTGACTGTGCGGCGCCGGCATTGTTGACGAGGATGCCGATGCGCCCGTCATCTCGCAGGCGCGCTTCGACGGTGTGCAGGTCGCTGAGTTGAGTCA
Source organism: Pseudomonas sp. TE12508 (assembly GCF_056279485.1). Classification (NCBI taxonomy): domain Bacteria; kingdom Pseudomonadati; phylum Pseudomonadota; class Gammaproteobacteria; order Pseudomonadales; family Pseudomonadaceae; genus Pseudomonas; species Pseudomonas sp. TE12508. The sequence continues at coordinate 64,214 of NZ_JBWCCN010000027.1, forward strand.
GGTCGGCCTGAAGCACTTCAATGGCGACGTTGTGTTCGCCACGCAACTTTGCGGCGAGCGTTTCCAGGCGCGAGTGGTCGCGGGCGACCAACACCAGATCATGCCCGCGCTGGGCGAAACGCTCGGCGTAAACCGCGCCGATGCCGGTGGAAGCGCCAGTGATGAGAACGGTAGGGTGAGTAGTCATGATGTCAGCTCTTTTTTCGGGAACATGAATGGAGATGGATGCACGATCAAAATCAGGCCCGATCAGCTTGTGCCTGGTTCGCGGCAGCGCTTGATTCGGCAAGCGTCGGGTAGTCGATGTATCCCGCCGCACCGCCGCCGTAGAGCGTGGCGGGGTCAAAGGCGGACAGTGGCGCACCGTTCTTGAGCCGCTCCACCAGATCAGGGTTGCCGATAAAAGGGCGGCCAAAGGCGATCAGGTCAGCCTTGTCATGCGTAAGGCGTGCCGTGGCCAGGTCCAGGTCATAGCCGTTGTTGGCGATGTAGGTGTTCTTGAAGCGCTGGCGCAAGGCGTCGAAATCAAAGGGCGCCACGTCGCGTGGCCCACCGGTCGCACCTTCGACTACGTGCAGATAAACGATGTCCAGAGCATTGAGTTGGTCGACGATGTAATCGAATTGAGCCTGTGGATCACTGCTCGATACACCATTGGCCGGCGAGACAGGCGAAAGGCGAATGCCTGTGCGATCAGCACCAATCTCGGCGGCCACCGCGGCGGTCACTTCCAGCAGCAGGCGCGCACGGTTTGCGATCGAGCCGCCGTAGGCATCAGTACGCAGGTTGGCGCCGTCCTTGATGAACTGATCCAGCAAATAGCCGTTTGCACCGTGGATTTCCACGCCGTCGAAGCCGGCCGCAATGGCGTTTGCCGCCGCTTGGCGGAAATCGTTGACGATGCCCGGCAGTTCGTCAGTCTCCAGCGCTCGCGGCTCGGAAACGTCCTCAAAGCGATTGTTGACGAACACCTTGGTCGCGGGACGAAGCGCGGAAGGGGCTACCGGCGCCGCGCCTTGCTGTTGCAGATCCACGTGGGAAACACGGCCCACATGCCACAGCTGCAGGAAAATTCTCCCGCCCTTGGCGTGTACGGCATCGGTCACCTTGCGCCATCCCTCTATCTGCGACTGCGTGTAAATGCCCGGGGTGTCCTGATAGCCCTGTCCCTGCTGCGAGATCTGCGAGGCTTCGGAAATCAGCAAGCCCGCGCTGGCCCGCTGGCTGTAATAGGCAGCAGCAAACTCACTCGGCACAAAGCCTTTGCCTGCGCGATTGCGCGTCAGTGGAGCGAGAACCACGCGGTTCGACAGCGTCAGGGCGCCAAGCGTGTAAGGGGTAAACAGATTCTGATCGCTCATGGTGTGTGTTCCGTGCCCGTTGGTGAATTTCATATGGCTGGCATTTAGGATGATGATCGAAATCTAAACTGTCAACAATTTTGATTATGGTCAACATCTATGTATCATCAGCCGATGAATTTCCAGCGGTAGCGAGGTATCGAACATGCGAGTGTCCAAGGCCCAGGCCCAGGCAAATCGGGAGCACATCGTCGAAACGGCCTCAGTCGTGTTTCGCGAGCGCGGTTTCGACGGTGTCGGCGTGGCCGACCTGATGGCCGCCGCCGGTTTCACCCATGGCGGTTTCTATAAACATTTCGGTTCGAAGGCTGACCTGATGGCCGAAGCCTCGGCCAACAGTCTTGCGCAGTCACTGGCCAGCACCGAAGCATTGAGCGTGAAGGATTTCATCGATGTGTATGTGTCCAGGGATCATCGCGACGGGCGCGCCACGGGTTGCACCATGGCGGCGTTGTGCGGCGACGCGGCGCGTCAGTCCGGCGATTTGAAGTCGGCATTCGCTGAAGGCATCGAGCGCATGTTGCAAACGCTCGGCGAAAAATACCCGACCGGGCCGGATGCGGCGCCGGGTGAGGCGAGGGTGAAAATGATCGACCTGCTGGCGCGCGCGGTCGGCGCGATCATGTTATCGCGCGCCTGTCCTGACGACTCGGCGCTGGCCGATGAAATTCTGGCGGTGTGTCACGCGCAAATGACCGCATCATTATCTATTCAATCGTAGATTCAGTCGTAGAGGGGATAAATGGATGTTGCACAAAGCGCGCTGACTCGCTTCGTCGTTGGACGACACGCACGAATGACCGTTTTGGCCGATTGCTGCCCATCGCACAGGCAGCAATCGGCCAAAAGCTGCCTGCTGGAACCGGCTGAAATCGACCCGACGCAGTCTTCGCTAACGATTGAACTCACAGGCCTGAACAGCCGTTCGGGCAAGTCCGGCGGCATGATGGTCAGCCCGAAAATATGTACTTGCCTTTGATTTTCCTGGGGGTGACGAAGACGAAGTCTGGAAAGATTTTTCCTCGGACGTACCAAACAAAAGCCAAGATAACGATACTTATAGCTAATGCGATAGTGGTTGTTGCCGGACTCGATGTAAACCCCTCAAGCGATCTTGGGAATTGGAGAAGCGCAAGGAGTATGTACGCGTTGTAGGCGCCGACGCGATGGTTGTAGAAGCCCCATACCAAAAACAAGGGAATCAAGATCATTGAAACACCCATAACCCATTTGGCCGTTGGCCCCATCCTGGCGCCGATATCCAATCCCAGAAAGAATGCAATCAAAGCCTGGACGAGCATTATCGTGATGAAAATATTGACCTTGCGATCGTGCTCGTCACAACGAATTGGATCTGCATACGAAGCTATAAAGTAGGCAAGATGACTGTCTTTTACACCCCGCCCGGAGAGTTGTGAAAACACTTCCGACTTTGCAGTGCCGGCGGCGAGTAGCTCGCGAACTTTTTTCTGAACTTCTCTCTTGCTCAAAGTTGAATGTGAAATGCTTTCTCTTTGCGTTAACTTGACAGATTTCTTAGCAGGAAACACCAGGACAGCTACAGCCCCGATAAAGGCTAGCGTGCCCAAGAAAACGCCGAGGTAAAAACCCCCACCTAGTGAGTAAGTACCTGGCTTCACTCTACCCGGCTTTGCTGGGTCGACAAGAATTTCGATCACTTTTCCTTCCCTGAATGTTGCAACTGATCTTTCAACCGACTCCAGGCTGGTTCTGCAGGGCCGCTGCGATATTTCGAGCGGATAAGTGTATTGCTGTCCGTTCAACTCAAAGGTCACGTTAACCAGAGGGCAATAGGTCATACCCTTACTGCGCATCTCCTCAGAAATGGAGACAGTGGCGACAGTGGCATTCAACTTCTGCCAAGTCTTCGTCTCGTCCACCTCCTTGTACGAGGAAAGAGACACGAGAAGACAGAGCAAGCCAAAGGAAAATAAAACAACGAACAGGGCTGTCCTTAGCAAGAGCAAGAAGGTCTTCATAAGGCTCCTTGGCCAACGTGAAATGGAGGTCAGTTGGGATATGACACCTTGGCGGCAAGTCCCCCTGCGCGCGGTGTAATGATGCACTGAGGTTAGTCCGTAGATACTCAAATGCAATGCAACTTCCCGCGCTTCCGCTCCTGGCCGGTTTCTGCCGGTTCCCAGCGGCAGCTTTGGGTCCAGGCTGTGTGAAAATGCATTCACCTTTTTGAAGTCTGCGTTGCTACGTAAAATCTGCGAATGCTTGGTTAATCAGCAGACCTGAAATTTGCGTAGGAGAGCGACTTTCGCTTCGGTTCTGACCGTCAAACCGACTCCAAGACGTTTTCACACAGCCTGGGTCGGTTGCTGCCCTTCGCGACAGGCAGCAATCGGCCAAATGCAGACGTTCGCCGTTGGCTCCTTACACCCCGAAAGGGGGACATTCCACCAGGAATCAAACCTTATTTTTGCCCAATGAATCGGCCCATTTATTGGCGAATCTATACAGAGGGAAGAACGACTCCGAAAGCTCCATACCCAGTGGAGTGAGCCCGTAACCGCCCTCGTTTGACTCGATGAAACCTGCCCCACGAAGTTCGTTGACCCTACTTTGCAAGACAGTGGGCGAGATATCGCCACACACGCTTCGCAGTGCACGGGAACTGAGTGAACCGTGCTGAAGCTCCCAAAGGATCCTCAACGCCCATTTCTGTCCGAGCACATCCAAAAGCGCCATGATTGGGCGACGCCCACTCATCATTTGCAATCCCAAGCTTTGATCATCATTCATGCATATGGCCCTTGCTCGCTACAGATAATGTAGCAAATACTAGCGCTACACATTTGATAGCAAAGGGTACATCATGGCTCGAATCAAAACACTCGAAAAACCCTACACGGAAGGCCTCCAGGCGACGTTCGACAAAATAATGGGAGAGGGCGTCCCACCACTGTTGTTGTTCACCACCATCGCCACCAGCGAAAGGGCATGGCGGAAGTTCACGGCTGGTTCACTGCTGGATGGAAACCTGCTGACGCTTCGTCAGCGGGAGCTAATCATCAATAGGGTCTGCGCACTTACCGGATGCGAATATGAGTGGGGTGTGCACGTTATGGCTTTCGCAGAGCGGGCCGGATTGACGAGAGACGATATCGGCCACACCTTGGATTATCCGCTCCGGGCGGAGCACTGGACGGAGGAAGAGGCGGTGCTGCTGGCTACTATTGATGCCCTGCACAATCGCGCTACCTTGACTGAAGCGGAATTTCAGGCCACTCGACGATACCTCGATGACGATCAAATCCTTGAACTGCTGATGCTGGCGGGCTTCTATCGAACGGTATCGTATATCGCCAATAGCCTGACCCTTGCCCTTGAACCAAACGCGGCGAGATTCCGTGATTTTCGGCATGAAGCAGCGCAATCGTCTTAGGCTGACGACTCGCTTTCTGGCCGTGAGCTGCCCCCGGAAAGGGCAGCTTCACGCCCTGAGGAAGTCAGTCAACCTAAATCGAGGTTCTTCAGGAGCGGTGAACCGCGCTTCCTCAAGGCATTCAAATAGGTGGTTT
>NZ_JBWCCN010000028.1:0-63870 GCF_056279485.1 Pseudomonas sp. TE12508
GGCGAAATCTCCCACGGATCTGTACTGCGTCAACAGTCAGAATCGGGCTTTGTCCCTCCTCCTCCCTTCAAGTCCCAGCATACAAGCGGGCTTGCTCGCGAAGAGGGAGTGTCAGTCGACATTAATATTGCCTGGCACACCGCCTTCGCGAGCAAGCCCGCTCCCACAGGTTCTGCATCTGGCATTAAGCATGAATCAGCTGTTTTTTTACTGTCATCTTGACCGTGCATGCTCTATCTACCAGAGGCGCCGGTGCGCCTGCCGTTGGAATCCAGAACTTTCTTCTCGGGCCTGTGGTCATCTACTGTGGACACACCCCAGGCACTTTGTTTTCGGACTATTGAGTGGTGATCGAGATGGAAAGTATCAGTCTATTGCTCGGTGAGGCTCTAAGCCCGTATCAGGTCACGTTGACCCCATCGGGTGCCCATGGCGAATGTCTGGTGACACTGAAAAGTGCTAGCGGCGCTACGGTGGTCGAACGGACGTTCAATCAGGCCCAGTTAACCGATAAACGTCTGCTGACGGATGTCGTCGACGGGCTGCACCGTGACGTGCTGATCGCTGAAGGACGCCTGGAGCCCTGTGTCATCGCGGCGTTGCGCAATGCTGCGCAGGACAAGATCCTGGCCAGCCGAAATTGAATTGTTTTTTGTGGGAACCTTCCTGCGCCAAGGTCAGTCAGACCATGTAACAGCAGGATCAAGCATTGTGCTCCGGTGCTTGTAGCTTGTTGCTACTGGTCTTTATGTAGGCCACGTTTAACCCCGAGTCGTCTCCCCACTTCTCGGGGTTTCTTTTTGTCTGCGATTTGTCACTGCGCGGCCTGACGCTCGAAAAAGGCCCTGGTTTCTTCCAGGTAGTCCTTGCGTCTTTGCGGATCGAGCCAGTCGGCGTACAGCGGGTCCAGGCGCTCGCGGGGCAGGGCGCGCAATAGCTGATTGATTTCACTGATTGCCTGTCGCCCCTGGGGCGTATTCGAGCAACCGATGTACCCGGACAAGTATTTGCCCGTGCCTTTGACCGGATAAAACTCTAACTGATCGTCGGCAATATGTTCCTGACGAGCCTGATAGCGGATTTCCGGCCAGTAACCCAAGACCACCTGCAAACGACCCAGGCGCTGCATCTGCAACAGACTGCCGAGGGCGTTGTTGCCGTAGTGGGGCATCAGCGCGCCGGGCGGCGCCTGTTGCAGCAGTGTGTCAAGGAACTGACCGTAACGGCGCTCGGCCACTACACCGACTTTCTCTCGACGGCTGGCCAACAGTGCTGCCAAATCGACTTCATCGCCAAAGAGAAAGGGCTCCAACACCGACCGATCTTCACGTCGAATCACCAGCCCATTGCTGACCGCCCGGAAGGCCGGAATGGAAAAGGCGATCCATTGTTCGCGCTCCTTGCTCCAGATCAGCGACGGGTCGCAGGTGAAGGATTCTTCATGGAGCATTTGCATGCCGCGGGCGCGATTGACCCGCATCAGGGTGTGTTCGTACTGCGGCATGCCGGCGATCAACAGCGGCATCAGTTGATCGATAACCCCCTGGCCTTTTTTCGGGCCTTCGAAGATCGTCACGGGCGGCAGATCGCGCAGCAGCCAGAGCAAATGCTCTTTAGGTTGCGCCAGGGCCGGGGACATCAGCCCCGCCAACAGCCCGAGCACCGCCAGCACACGCCCGATGCCGGCGTAATCGATTGCGGATGAAAGCAGGCGCTTCAGCTTAAATGGCCCCGTCTTCACGCAACCGTGCGATCTGTGCCGGGTCGTAGCCAAGGTCGTGGAGTACTTGCGCATTGTGTTCACCCAGCTGCGGCCCGACCCATTCGGAGCTGCCGGGCGTCTCAGAGAGTTTTGGCACAATGCCGGGCATCTTGAAGTCCTTGCCGTCGGGCAGCTTGGCTTGCAAGAACATTTCCCGGGCCAGGTACTGCGGATCGCTGAACATGTCTTCGGCACTGAAGATCCGGCTGGCCGGAACGTCGGCCTGGTTCAGTTGCTCGATCACCGCGTCCAGCGGCAGTGAGTTGACCCAGCGATCAATCACTCCGTAAATCTCGTCGCGACGGCTGTCGCGTCCGTCGTTGCTGGCCAGCACAGGGTCGTTGGCCAGGTCTTCGCGACCGATGATCAGCATGAAACGCTTGAAGATCGCATCGCCGTTGGCGCCGATCTGCACGTGTTTGCCATCAGCGCTGGTATGGATAGAGGAGGGCGTGATGCCCGGCATGATGTTGCCGGTGCGTTCGCGGATGAAGCCGAACACGTCGAACTCCGGGACCATGCTTTCCATCATGGCGAAGATCGCTTCGTACAACGCCACGTCCACCACTTGCCCCAAGCCGCCGTTGACCTCGCGATGCCGCAAGGCCATCAGTGCGCCGATCACGCCCCAGAGCGCGGCAATCGAATCGCCGATGGAAATCCCGGTGCGCACCGGCGGCCGGTCCTCGAACCCGGTGATGTAGCGCAGGCCGCCCATGGACTCACCGACCGCGCCGAAGCCTGGCTGATCTTTCATCGGCCCGGTCTGGCCAAAGCCCGAAAGCCGCACCATCACCAGTTTCGGGTTCAGTGCATGCAAGACGTCCCAGCCCAGGCCAAGCTTTTCCAGCACGCCGGGGCGAAAATTCTCGATCAAAATGTCCGCTTCGCTGAGCAGCTGTTTGAGAATCGCCAAGCCATCCGGGTGTTTCAGGTTCAGGGTCAAAGACTTCTTGTTACGCGCCTGAACAAACCACCACAGCGAAGTGCCTTCATACAACTTGCGCCATTTGCGCAGCGGATCGCCGCCGTCCGGGGACTCGATCTTGATCACTTCGGCGCCGAACTCGCCGCAAATACGCGAGGCAAACGGCCCGGCAATCAACGTACCCAATTCGATGACTTTCAGACCGGAGAGCGGTTTGTTGGAAAACGGCATGCTGAATCCTGTAGGACAAAGGCTGAGCGGATACAGAGTTTTAACATAGGCCGACGTCCATCGCCCAAAGTTGATGCCTTCAATTCGTTGATTGCCTGTTGCATCGGTTAGACTTGCCGCCTTTCCTCGTATCAAGAAGCCCGTTCATGGCCCAGCCGTCCACGACCTACAAGTTTGAACTGAACCTCACCGACCTCGACCGCAGCGTCTACGAGAACGTGAAGCAGACCATCGCCCGTCACCCTTCGGAAACCGAAGAGCGCATGACCGTGCGGCTGCTGGCCTACGCCTTCTGGTACAACGAACAGCTGTCCTTCGGTCGCGGTCTGTCAGACGTGGATGAGCCAGCGCTGTGGGAAAAGAGCCTGGATGATCGTGTCCTGCACTGGATCGAAGTCGGTCAGCCAGACGCCGATCGCCTGACCTGGTGCTCGCGCCGCACCGAGCGCACCAGCCTGCTGGCTTACGGCAGCCTGCGGGTCTGGGAAACCAAAGTGATCCCGGCGATCAAAAACCTGAAAAACGTTCACATCGCCGCTGTGCCTCAGGACGTGCTGGAAACCCTGGCCAAGGACATGCCGCGCGTTATCAAGTGGGATGTGATGATCAGCGAAGGAACGATTTTCGTCACCGACGACCGTGGTCAGCACGAAGTGCAGTTGCAATGGCTGAGCGGTGAGCGCGGCTGATTCGCCACTGAACCGCGTTACCCGGTTTTATCCTACGTATTCAAGAGAAGCACCTGTCACCCCATGCGCATCGAACCTCGCCTGTTGCCCGACACCCTGCCGTTCCTCGGTGATATTCCACCACTGCTGACCCGCCTTTACGCGGCGCGGGGCGTGCAGTCCGAGGCTGAACTGGACAAGAGCCTGGCGCGGTTGATTCCGTATCAACAGCTCAAAGGCATCGATGCGGCGGTAGATTTGCTGGTGACGGCGCTGGAGCAACGTCAGCGGATACTGATCGTCGGCGACTTCGACGCCGACGGGGCGACGGCCAGTACCGTGGGCATGCTGGGGTTGCGTCTGTTGGGCGCGGCGCATGTCGACTATCTGGTGCCGAACCGGTTCGAGTATGGCTATGGCCTGACGCCGGAGATCGTCGAGGTGGCGCTGACCCGTGAGCCGCACCTGCTGATCACCGTGGACAACGGCATCTCCAGCGTCGAAGGCGTGGCAGCGGCGAAAAAGGCCGGGCTCAAGGTGCTGGTCACCGATCACCACTTGCCCGGCGATGAACTGCCGTTGGCCGATGCCATCGTCAATCCGAACCAGCCGGGTTGCGAGTTTCCGAGCAAAGCCCTGGCCGGAGTCGGGGTGATCTTCTATGTACTGATGGCCCTGCGCGCGCGCTTGCGCAGCCTGGGTTGGTACGAGAGCAAGCCGCAGCCGAACATTGGCGAGCTGCTGGACCTGGTGGCACTGGGCAGCGTCGCCGACGTGGTGCCGCTGGATGCCAACAACCGGATTCTGGTGCATCAGGGCCTGGAGCGGATTCGTGCCGGGCGCGCGCGGCCGGGAATCAAGGCGATCCTTGAAGTGGCCAAGCGCGACCATTCGCGCATCACCTCCACTGATCTTGGCTTCATCCTCGGCCCGCGTCTGAACGCTGCAGGGCGTCTGGATGACATGAGCCTGGGCATCGAATGCCTGCTCACCGAAGACACGGGTGCTGCCCGTGAAATGGCTGCTCAGCTGGATGGCATGAACCAGGACCGCAAATCCATCGAGCAGGGCATGCAGCGTGAGGCGCTGGCCCAGCTCAAGGATTTACCGGTGGAGTCGATGCCGTTCGGTCTGTGCCTGTTCGATCCCGAGTGGCACCAGGGCGTCATCGGAATCCTCGCCTCTCGTATGAAAGAGCGCTATTTCCGTCCGACCATTGCCTTTGCCGATGCCGGCGATGGCCTGCTCAAGGGCTCGGGGCGTTCGGTTCAGGGCTTTCATATTCGCGACGCTTTGAGCGTGGTCGCGGCGCAGCATCCGAATCTGATCAGCAAATACGGCGGCCACGCCATGGCGGCAGGCCTGACGTTGCCGGAAGCGAATTTTCCGTTATTTGCCGAGGCCTTTGACGTTGAAGTGCGTAGGCAACTGCGCGAAGAAGACCTGACCGGGCGCCTGCTGTCGGACGGTACGTTGGCGGTCGAAGAATTTCACTTGGAACTGGCCCGCGCCCTGCGCCACGCCGGGCCTTGGGGGCAACACTTCCCGGAGCCGCTGTTTCATGGGGTGTTCCAGTTGGTCGAGCAGCGGGTGGTCGGCGAACGGCACCTCAAAGTGGTGCTGAAAAGTGAATGCGGTTCGGTGAAGCTTGACGGCATTGCCTTCGGTATCGACCGTGATATCTGGCCGAATCCGACCATCAAGTGGGTTGAATTGGCTTACAAGCTCGACCTTAACGAGTTCCGTGGGAACGAGACCGTTCAGTTGATGATTGCCCACATCGAACCGCGATAACGGCACGATGCCTTTGTGGCGAGGGGGCTTGCCCCCGTTCGGCTGCGAAGCAGTCGTAGCGCATTCGGTGTGGTTTGTCTGAAGGGACTCGATTACAAGTTTCAGGGCCGCTTCGCAGCCCAACGGGGGCAAGCCCCCTCGCCACAGGTATCACCCGGACCTCAAATTTGGGTGTTTCATTTCTTGAACCCTCCCTCATCCCGCGAAGTCGACTAGTCTCTAAGCACTGCTTGATTATCCTTGTGACGTCTTGTCGAATTTTTTGCCCGCGGGGGCGGGTGCTGCACTCTTTTTCCTGTCACTCGTCGACTATTCAAACAGAACCCTGGAGCCTGCCCACTGATTCGAGAGGTGCCCCATGAGTCTGCTGCTTGAACCCTATACCCTTCGTCAATTGACCCTGCTTAACCGCATCGCGGTATCCCCGATGTGCCAGTACTCCAGCGTCGATGGGCTGGCCAATGACTGGCATCTGGTCCACCTCGGCAGCCGTGCTATCGGCGGCGCTGGTCTGGTGTTCACCGAAGCCACGGCGGTCACCGCCGACGGGCGGATTACCGCCCAGGACCTCGGCCTCTGGAATGATCAACAGATCGAACCCTTGCAACGTATTACGCGCTTCATCGCCGCCCAAGGCGCCGTTGCCGGCATCCAGTTGGCGCACGCCGGGCGCAAGGCCAGTACGCATCGGCCGTGGCTCGGCAAGCATGGCAGCGTCAAGCCGGAAGATGGCGGCTGGACCCCGGTCGGCCCTTCGCCGATCGCTTTTGACCCCCAGCACACACCACCCAAGCAGCTCGATGAGGGCGAGATCGCTGGCGTCATTCAGGCCTTCGTCGATTCGGCCAAACGGGCGCTGACCGCCGGTTTCAAAGTGGTCGAAGTACACGCCGCCCACGGTTACCTGTTGCACCAATTTCTTTCGCCCCTGAGCAATCAGCGGCGCGATCAGTACGGCGGTTCGTTCGAGAATCGAATTCGGCTGGTGCTGCAAGTCACCGAAGCGGTGCGTGCGGTGTGGCCTGAGGAGTTACCGGTGTTTGTGCGAGTGTCGGCCACCGATTGGGTGGAAGATGGCTGGAACCCCGACGAAACTGTGGAGCTGGCGCGACGCCTCAAAGATCTGGGCGTGGACCTGATCGATGTCTCATCGGGCGGGACGGCGGTAAACGCCGAGATTCCTACAGGCCCCGGTTATCAGACCCGTTTCGCCGAGCGCGTACGCAAGGAGTCAGGTATTGCCACTGGCACTGTAGGAATGATCACCGAACCGGCCCAGGCCGAGCACATTCTGCGTACCTGTCAGGCCGACATCATCTTCCTCGCCCGGGAACTGTTGCGTGATCCGTATTGGGCGCTGCATGCCGATGATGATCTGGGCGGGCACAAGGCTGTCTGGCCGGCGCAATACCAGCGGGCTACCCATCGCGACCAGCCGATTCATGAATCGGATTTGCGTGACTAGAAGGCCGCTGTAAAAACCAAAAAGCCCCGGTCGTGTTGACCAGGGCTTTTTGATTTCTGGTTCGGGATGTTGGTCGGCGGTTCGGCCGTCTTCGCGAGCAAGCCCGCTCCCACAGTTGATCTTTGTCGTACACAAAATATGTGTCTCATGGAGATCCAATGTGGGAGCGGGCTTGCTCGCGAAGGGGCCATTTCAGACCCCGACTAACTCTCAGGTGTACTTACGCTTTTCCGGCGCTGGCGGGAAGTACTGGTACAACCAGGTTTCACTCAACGTCCGGTCATTGGTGCGAATGAACAACCGCAGCTCCACCGGGGCCACGCTGTCATTGGTCGGGTACCAGTCGAAGGTAATGCGGTAGCCCTTGATGTCATCGAGCACCAACACGTTGAAGTCCTTCACCTGGCCATTCGAGCAGGTCACCACCGGCTCGATCCCCGCGCCTTCGGGCAAGCGGTCCAGTCCGCCGCCGGTGAAGTCCACGGCAAAGCGTCGTGCCCAGACCTCTGGGTAATGCTCGCCCGGCGCCCAGCCTTCAATGAAACCGCCCATGCCCGAACGGGTAGCGTTGACCCGCGCCAGAGGCGTACTCACCGGTGGCAGGGAGCTCCAATAGAGCTTGTAGCCGTAATTGAGGGAGTCCCCGGCCGCGACCGGTTTTTTCGGCGTCCAGAACGCAACGATGTTATCCAGGGTTTCGCCGGTTGTAGGAATTTCCAGCAAATCGATAGAGCCTTCGCCCCAAGCGGTTGTAGGCTCTACCCACAGACTCGGGCGCTTGCTGTACCAGTCGACGGTGTCTTGATAATTGGCGAACTCGTGATCGGTCTGCACCAGGCCGAAACCTTTAGGGTCGGTGTCGGCAAAGGCATTGAATTGCAGGGTGGCCGGGTTGTTCAGCGGGCGGCAGATCCATTCGCCGTTGCCGCGCCACATCGCCAGGCGATCAGAGTCGTGGATTTGCGGGTGAATGGTGTCGCACATGCGCCGTTCGTGAGTGCCGCAGCTGAACATGCTGGTCATCGGTGCGATGCCCAGTTGCTCGATGGCGGTGCGGGCATTGACGTGGGCGTCGACCTCCATCACCACACGCTCGGCCTGGCAATCGATGTCAAAACGGTAGGCGCCAGTGGCGCTCGGCGAATCGAGCAGGGCGTAAACCACGAAACGGGTGCTGTCCTTGTCTGGTGTCTCGAACCAGAACTTGGTGAAGTCCGGAAACTCTTCACGCTTCTTGGCGTACGTATCGATCGCCAGGCCGCGGGCCGACAACCCGTACTGGCCGGTGGCATCCACCGCGCGGAAATAGCTGGCGCCGAGGAACGACAACACGTCGTGCTTATCCAGTTCCGGGGCCTTGAACAGCTTGAACCCGGAAAAACCCAAGTCGCCTTTGAGCTGTTTAGTGTCGACGGTAGTTTTTTCGTAGTTGAACAGCGACGGGCGGAAATGCACCTCGCGCGCCAGTCGAGTCTTGGGATCGACGCTGTACATGCGCACCGGTTGCTTGAAACCCATGCCGACGTGGAAAAACTGCACGTCCAGCTGACCTTTCAAGTCCTTCCACAGCGAGTGATTGCCGTCGTAGCGGATCGCGTTGAAGTTCTGCGGTGTCATGGTCGCCAGCGTCGGCGGCAGTACCTGTTTGGTGTCCTGATAAGGCTTGCCGGCGAGCTGTTTGGCCTGGCTCTTCAGCGCTTCGAAGTCGAACGCCACGGCGTCGCCATCAGCCGTGCTGCTGCCAGCCCAGGCGTGTGCGGTCAATAGGCCGGTGGCCGAAAGACCAGTGTAAGCCGCGATGGCCATGGAGGCTTTGAGCAAATTCCTGCGGTGCATAAGTACAACCTGTCGTGAACAATCCCGCGCCGTTCCTGGCACGTGCTGGATCAGAAATAACGGTTCGGACATGCCTTCGGCCAAACGCAACGGACTTTAGAGCAGATGCCAATAAGCTTAAACCGTTCAGTTGCAGAGCAAAAATGTTTGATGGCACCGCGACAGCGCAGCAATGAAACAAGACATGTCAGGTAACGTTTCTCACAACACTTTCTGATTTATAGGGCATATCTGCTTTTTTCGACTAATTACTCTAAAAACCGCTTTTCAGCGCCGATTTAATTTCTATTCTATGGGCATGACCGGTTTCGGCCCTTCAGGCCGGTGGGTTCAGCGCGTACAAGACGGCCGCTGAAAGTGATAGGGCGATGCGGTTTTGCAGTTTTCTCTGACGTATAGAAGGACATCGTCCATGTCGAAAGTACAAGGCATCACTGAAATATTAGGAATCTTTCCCTGGCTGACCACCGGTCGGCGAAGGCGTCGGCTCAGTTCGGAGGAGTTGAAGTTGGTGGAGCGGTATCGCGAGCTGTCGGAGAATGACCGGATTGCGATGCGGTATCTGGTGGATGCGATGCGCAGTGTTTCGCGGTTTTAACGGTAGGAGATCGAGTGATGTTGGAAAACCAGAGGGGCGGACTGTAAAAGTCCGTCCCTTTGTGCATCAGTTCAACGGCTACAAATCGTGAATGGCCGCTGTGCCTGCATCAGGTCAGGCATGTCCCGCCACTTGATCCAGGCCTGATGCTGCCAATGCAGCAGCGGCACAGAAACCCCAGCCCATTGCAACGAACTCAGGCTGGGAATGTTATCCACAGATGTCGCTTTCGAATCACGCAGCATTGGGATGACCTCGTTGCTCAGCCACTGGCGCAGGTTTCGGTTTTCCGGGACGAAATGATGAACGAGCAGGGCATACATCCCTGATTCGCTAACCATCAGTGACTCGGTCGTTTTGCCGTTCTTCAGCAGCCAGACATATTGGCGTTGATCAGGGTCGAGCTTCAGGGTGAGTCGTTGGTCCATCGGTCGACCCATCAGGCGACCGAGGTCCTGGACGCAGAACCAGGCTTGGTTGTCCTGCATGAAGGCGTGGAGGAAGCGATTGTGGCGGGTGAAGACAGTAGGAGTGTAATGAGGATGGATTTCAGAGGGATTTAGCGTGTGCTCAAGCATTTTTCGACTCCATGTTGAAAAGGAAGCCGCCACTAATCCTTCGACAGATTGGGGTGGCGGACCGCGCGGCGTTCGAAGTCGGAACATTCTCGATCAACATGTAAGCCGAGAGGCCCGCGCCACACGGCCCACCATAAAGCGAAGCTGAAAGGCAAAAATTGCCCCAGTTCATATGGGGGCGCGGATGCGCCATGTTGATGATGTTCCGGCTTCGACCCCGGGTCGCTGATTTGGCAGCGACGAGGTAAAGCCTATCGTTCAGGCGCTCGCGGCGCCAAGTCTACTCTGGCGACGCTTGTTGTAGGAATCGTTGCCTTTTCTGGAAGGCTCTATCTGTAGGAATTTCCTGTTTTTGTACGAGGTGCAGGGAGACAGCGCCATTCGCGAGCAAGCCCGCTCTCACAGAGATTGCGCAAATCCTGTAGGAGCGAGCGGTGCGGCGATCCGACTTGCCCGCGAAGCTTTCAATGCTTGAACATCACGTGCCGCACAACGGTGTAATCCTCCAGCCCATACATCGACATGTCCTTCCCGTAACCAGACAGTTTCTGACCGCCATGGGGCATTTCGCTGACCAGCATGAAGTGGGTATTCACCCACGTGCAGCCGTATTGCAAGCGGGCGGACAGGCGATGCGCGCGGCCGACGTCCGTGGTCCAGACCGATGACGCCAGGCCGTAGTCTGAATCGTTGGCCCAGGCCAGCGCCTGCGCTTCATCGGTGAACCTGGTGACCGACACTACCGGCCCGAACACTTCGCGGCGCACGATCTCGTCGTCCTGTTGCACGTCGGCCAACACCGTTGGCTCAAAGAAGAAGCCATTGCCTTCCACCGCTTTGCCGCCAGTGATCAAACGGATGTGTGGTTGCGCCATGGCACGTTCGACCAACGCGGTCACGCGGTCGCGATGTTGTGCGCTGATCAACGGGCCAAGCTCCGTCGAGGGATCGTCCTGCAAGCCGTACTTGATACTGCTGACGGCCGCACCGAGCTTCTCGACGAACTGGTCGTAGATGCCTGCTTGCGCGTAAATACGGCAGGCGGCGGTGCAATCCTGACCAGCGTTGTAGAAACCGAAGGTGCGAATGCCTTCCACGGCGGCGTCGATGTCCGCATCGTCGAAGATGATCACCGGTGCCTTGCCGCCCAGTTCCATGTGCAGGCGTTTGACGTTGCCGGCGGTGCTGGAAATGATGTTCGAGCCAGTGGCGATCGAGCCGGTCAGCGACACCATGCGCACTTTCGGATGATTGACCAGTGCGGTACCGACTGCAGAACCACGGCCGTACACCAGATTAAGTACACCGGCCGGGAAGATGTCCGACGCCAGTTCTGCCAGGCGCAGGGCGGTCAGCGGGGTTTGCTCCGACGGCTTGAGCACCACGGTATTACCGGCGGCCAGGGCCGGGGCGATTTTCCAGGCGACCATCATCAGCGGGTAGTTCCACGGCGCGATGGAGGCAATGACGCCCACCGGGTCGCGGCGGATCATTGAGGTGTGGCCGGGCAGGTATTCCCCTCCCAGCGCGCCGCTCATGCAACGGTTGGCGCCGGCGAAAAAACGGAACACGTCGGCAATCGCCGGAATCTCGTCGTTCAGCGCGGCGCTGTAGGGTTTGCCGCAATTGTCCGACTCCAGTTTGGCCAGCTCTTCGCCATGGGCTTCGATGATGTCGGCGAGTTTGAGCAGCAGCAACGAGCGTTCTTTCGGCGTGGTTTGCGACCAGGCTTGGAAGGCGTTGTCGGCGGCCCGCACGGCGGCGTCGACCTGGGCTTCGCTGGCTTCGTTGATTTCTACCAGCACACGGCCCAGGGCCGGGTTGAACACGGCTTGGGCGGGGCCGTCGCCATTGACGAGTTGGCCGTTGATCAAGAGTTTGGTTTGCATGGCTATGTCCTCATCGAAGCTGCTTATGTGTTCCTGCTGAAACCGGCCCCCTGTGGGAGCGGGTTTGCCCGCGATGACTGACTGACATTCAACTGAAATGTCGACTGTAAGACCGCTATCGCGGGCAAGCCCGCTCCCACAGGATCCGGTTTCCACCTTGGAAATGAGTTGTCCGTTATTTCCCGCCACTGCCCGCAACGCTTTCCCCGCCCCGGGTCAGGTAATAAGCGCCGAGGATCGGCAACATGGTCACCATCATCACCAGCATCGCGACGACGTTGGTGACCGGCACGTCCCGTGGGCGGCTGAGCTGGTTGAGCAGCCACAGTGGCAAGGTGCGTTCATGGCCGGCGGTGAAGGTGGTGACGATGATTTCGTCGAACGACAGCGCAAACGCCAGCATGCCACCGGCCAGCATCGCCGAGCCGAGGTTCGGCAGGACGATGTAGCGGAAGGTCTGCCAGCCGTCGGCGCCGAGGTCCATCGAGGCCTCAATCAAACTGTATGAAGTGCGGCGCAAGCGGGCGATGACGTTGTTGTAGACGATCACCACGCAGAAGGTCGCGTGGCCGACGATGATGGTGAACATCCCCGGTTCGATCCCTAGCGTTTTGAACGTCGCCAGCAGCGCGATCCCGGTGATGATCCCGGGCAGGGCAATCGGCAGGATCAGCATCAGCGAGATGCCTTGCTTGCCGAAGAAGTCCCGCCGGTACAACGCCGCCGACGCAAGAGTGCCCAGGACCAGCGCAATCAATGTGGCGACCGCCGCGATTTGTAACGACAGCTTGATCGCTTCCAGCACGTCGGGCCGGGAGAACGCCACGCCGATCCACTTCAGGGTGAAGCCCTTGGGCGGAAAGCTGAACGCCGCGTCTTCAGTGTTGAAGGCGTAAAGGAAGATGATCAGGATCGGGAAGTGCAAGAACACCAACCCGCCCCAGGCAGCGATGCGCAGGCCCAGGGATGCCCGATCTTGAGATGAAGTATCAGAGCGCATCGAAAGCCCCCAGACGTTTGACGATGGACAGGTAAATGGCGATCAGCACGATCGGCACCAGCGTGAAGGCCGCCGCCATCGGCATATTGCCGATCGCTCCTTGCTGGGCGTAGACCATGCTGCCAATGAAGTAACCCGGCGGGCCCACCAGTTGCGGCACGATGAAGTCGCCCAGGGTCAGGGAAAAGGTGAAGATCGAACCGGCGGCGATGCCCGGAATCGACAGCGGCAGAATCACTTGCATGAAGGTCTGACGCGGCTTGGCACCAAGGTCCGCCGAGGCTTGCAGCAAGGACGGCGGCAGGCGTTCCAGTGAGGCCTGGATCGGCAGGATCATGAACGGCAGCCAGATGTAGACGAACACCATGAACCGCCCCAGATGCGAGGTCGACAAGGTGCTGCCGCCGACGCCCGGAATCCCGAGCACGAACTGCAACACCGGCTCCAGCCCCAGGTGCTGAACAAACCACTGGGCCACTCCGCCCTTGGCCAGCAGCAAAGTCCAGGCATACGCCTTGACGATGTAACTGGCCCACATTGGCATCATCACCGCGATGTAGAAAAACGCCTTGGTCTTGCCGCTGGTGTAGCGCGCCATGTAGTAGGCGATCGGGAACGCCACGACCGCACTGGCGATCGACACGACGACAGCCATGCTCAGGGTGCGCAGGATGATGTCGAAGTTCGACGGCTGGAACAGTGCGGTGAAATTCGCCAGGGTCAGGTCGGGCGTGACCGTCATGGTGAAGTCATCGAAGGTGTAGAAGCCTTGCCACAACAACGTCAACAGCGAACCGAGGTAGATCGCACCGAACCACAGCAGCGGCGGCACCAGCAGCAGCGACAGATACAGGTTCGGCCGCCGGTACAGCACGTTCGAAAACCGGCGCAACGGCGAGCCGCTGGCAGGGGTTTGAGGAGCGGCCACGCTGTTCATCTCATACCCCGCCCACAATATTGTCGTGCAGCGGAATCATCGCTTCGCGCGCCCAACGAGCGCTGATGCGTTGCCCGGTCTGGTGTTGCGTGCTGACATCCAGCCACTGAACGTTGGCCTGGCTGATGTTCAACGTCTGGCCGTTTTCCAGTTTCAGTTCATAGCGGGTGGCGCTGCCTTGGTACTGGATGTCGTGCAGCAGGCCGCTGACTTCGATTTCATGGCTGGCCAACGGACCTTCGGCGAAACGCACGTGTTCCGGGCGGATCGAAAACGGCTGTGGATTGCCGCTCAACTGCTGCGCCAGATCGCCGCGAATCACGTTGGACGTGCCGACGAATTCGGCGACGAACGTGGTTGCCGGTTTCATGTACAGGTTGCGCGGCGTGTCGACCTGTTCGATGCGGCCCTTGTTGAACACGGCCACGCGGTCGGACATCGACAGCGCTTCGGTCTGGTCGTGAGTGACGAAGATAAACGTGATGCCGAGCTGGCGTTGCAGCTTCTTCAGCTCGCCTTGCATTTGCTCGCGCAGTTTCAGATCGAGGGCGCCCAAGGGTTCGTCGAGCAACAACACACGCGGGCGATTGACCAACGCGCGGGCCAGGGCCACACGCTGGCGCTGGCCGCCGGAGAGTTGCACCGGTTTACGCTCGCCGTAGCCGCCGAGGGCGACCATATCGAGGGCTTCTTCGGCGCGTTTCTGGCGTTCGGACTTGCCGACACCTTTGACTTTCAAACCGTAGGCGACGTTGTCGAGTACGTTCATGTGCGGGAACAACGCGTAGTCCTGGAACACAGTATTCACGTCACGCTGATACGGCGGTAACCCCGCAGCTTCGGCGCCGTGAATACGGATGGAACCCGCGCTTGGTTGTTCGAAACCGGCGATCAGGCGCAGGCAGGTGGTTTTGCCCGAGCCGGAGGGGCCCAGCATGGAAAAGAACTCGCCGTCCTGGATATCGATGGAAACCCGGTCAACGGCCTTCACCTCGCCGAACTGCCGGGAAACGTTGGTGAACTGGACTGCAAGCGTCATGGTGCGGAGCTCCAAAAAGGCGAGGATTGTCACAGTGGCCTTGCCTGGACTTCTGAAATCTTCATTGATGATCGTTCCCACGCTCCGCGTGGGAATGCAGCCCGTGACGCTCTGCGTCAGCTCTGCGCGAATGGACGCGGAGCGTCCGTTGATGCATTCCCACGCAGAGCGTGGGAACGATCAGTTGGTGTTAGCGACCACCCATAATCGCAATGTAATCCTGGGTCCAGCGGCTATAAGGCACAAACTTGCCGCCTTCAGCCTGCGGAGTTTTCCAGAAGGCGATCTTTTCGAACTGGTCGAAACCGTTGGTCTTGCAACCCTCGGCGCCCAGCAGTTCGCTTGCCTTACACCCCGCCGGAACCGCCGGCAATGAGCCGAACCAGGCGGACACATCGCCCTGGACCTTCGGCGTGAGCGACCAGTCCATCCACTTGTAGGCACAGTTCGGATGCTTGGCCTCGGCGTGCAGCATGGTGGTATCGGCCCATCCGGTGGCGCCTTCTTTCGGGATGGTCGAGGCGATCGGCTGTTTCTCGTTCATCAGGCCGTTGACCTGATAGGGCCAGGCGCTGGCAGCCACCACGCCTTCGTTCTTGAAGTCACTCATCTGCACGGTGGTGTCGTGCCAGTAGCGATGGATCAACTTTTGCTGGGCGCGCAGCAGGTCGAGAACGGCCTTGTACTGTTTTTCGTCGAGCAGGTAAGGATCCGTGATGCCCAGTTCCGGCTTGGCGGTTTTCAGGTACAGCGCCGCGTCGGCGATGTAGATCGGGCCGTCATACGCTTGCACGCGGCCCTTGTTGGATTTGCCGTCAGGCAGCTTCTGCTCTTCGAACAGCACCCCCCAACTGGTAGGTGGCTGCGTGAACACCTTGGTGTTGTACATCAACACGTTCGGGCCCCATTGATAGGGAGTGCCGTAAGTCTGGTTGTTGACCACATACCACGGCGCATCCTTGAGGCGCGGATCGAGATTTTTCCAGTTGGGAATCAATGCGGTATTGATCGGTTGCACACGTTTGCCGGCGATCAGACGGAGGGAGGCGTCGCCGGACGCCGTCACCAGGTCGTAACCGCCCTTGGCCATCAGGCTGACCATTTCATCGGACGTGCCGGCCGTCTTGACGTTGACCTTGCAGCCGGTTTCCTTCTCGAAGCCGGTCACCCAGTCGTAGGTCTTGTCGGTTTCGCCCCGTTCGATATAGCCGGGCCAGGCGACGATATCCAGCTGACCTTCGCCGGCACCGACGGCTTTCAGCGGCTCGGCGGCCTGCAGGCTGGCGCTGGCCAGCAGTGCCGTGGTGATTGCACTGAGCAGTGCGGTCTTGTGCACAAGCATGGTGAACCCTCTTCTTTAAATTATGGTCGGGGCAGTTCTGAACGGGGTGAAGCCAATGCCGTTATGGCTAATTGTTAGCGTAGTGCGCTTTTATAAATGCTGTCCGTGACGGGCCATGATGTGGCGCACCACGCTGTAGTCCTGCAGCGAATCACTGGATAAGTCTTTGCCATAGCCCGAGCGCTTCAGGCCGCCATGGGGCATTTCGCTGACCAGCATGAAATGGCTGTTGATCCAGGTGCAGCCGTACTGCAAACGCGCTGCGACCTGCATGGCTTTGTCGAGATTCTGGGTCCAGACCGAGGAGGCGAGGCCGTATTCCGAGTCGTTGGCCCAGTCCACCGCTTGTTCGAGCTCATTGAAGCGGGTCACGGTGACCACCGGCCCGAACACTTCGCGCTGGACGATTTCATCGCTCTGTTTGCAACCGGCCAGCAAAGTGGGCTGGTAATAGAAGCCGGCACCGGAATGCACCGCCGCGCCGGTCACACGTTCGATGTGCGGCTGGCCGAGGGCACGCTCGACGAAACTGGCCACGCGGTCGCGCTGGCGAGTGCTGATCAGCGGGCCGATCTCGTTGTCGGCATCACGTTTACCGGCAAAACGCAGGCTGCCGACCGCTGCGCCGAGTTCCGCCACCAAGCGGTCATGAATCCCGGCCTGGGCATAAATCCGGCAGGCGGCGGTGCAGTCCTGGCCGGCGTTGTAATAGCCGTAGGTGCGCACGCCCTCGACCACCGCTTGAATATCCGCGTCGTTGCAGACGATCACCGGCGCCTTGCCGCCGAGTTCGAGGTGGGTGCGTTTCAGGGTTTTCGCCGCGGCCTGGAGGATTTTTTGCCCGGTGACGATATCGCCAGTCAGCGACACCATGCGCACTTTCGGGTGGCTGACCAAATGGCTGCCGACGCCTTCACCGCCACCGCAAATAATGTTGATCACCCCGCGCGGCAGGATCTCGGCGAGCGCCGGTGCCAACGCCAGAATCGACAGTGGCGTGTGTTCCGACGGTTTGAACACCAGCGTGTTGCCAGCGGCGAGGGCGGGGGCGATTTTCCAGGCGGCCATCATGATCGGGTAGTTCCACGGCGCAATCGATGCGACCACGCCAATCGGATCGCGACGGACCATGCTGGTGTAACCCGGCAAGTATTCGCCGCTGAGCTGGCCGGTCTGGCAACGCACGGCACCCGCGAAGAAACGGAACACATCGACCGTGGCGCTCAAATCGTCCTGACGTGCCAGGTGCAATGGCTTGCCGCAGTTCAGCGATTCGAGGCGGGCGAGCAGGTCGGCGTTTTTTTCAATGGCGTTGGCGATGTCCAGCAGCAGGTTCGAGCGCTGCTGCGGCGTGGTCCGCGACCAACTGGCAAAGGCGCGGTGGGCGGCGAGGATCGCGGTTTCAACCTGCTCGGTGCTGGCTTCGGCAATGTGCGTCAGCACTTCTCCGGTGGCCGGGTTGAGGATGGGTTCGACGAAACCCTGGCCCGCGACCAACTCGCCGTCGATCAACAACGCGGTGAACAACGGAGTCTGCGCGCCAGTCATTTTTCGGGTTCTCTTTTCTTGTGTGGCCATGGGATTCCCTGTGACTGGGCCCGGCCGTCTTATAGATGCCTCAAGACTAGTGGCCGGGCTTGTGGTCGACAAATACTAAATACTGAAGGTGGCGTTCGATTAAATAGATGGCTTGCGCCCGCCATGGGGTTGTTCGCGAGCGACGGTCAGGAACGGGTCCACCAGCGCGGGCCGGGCAGTGCCGCGACGCCACGCCAGACCGACATCGAGGGGCTGGCTCAGGTCGGCGATCGACCGCGCTTCGATGATGTCGCCCTCCAGGGACCACGGGCGGTAAGTCATGTCCGGCTGAATGGAAACGCCCAAGCCCGCGGCAACCAGGTTTCGTACCGCTTCCGTCGAGGCTGTTCGCAAGGTGATGCGCGGTTGCAGCGAGGCCGCCGACCACATGCGCTGGGCGTTGCGGTCCATTTCATCGACGTTCAGCTGAATCAGCGGCTCGCGAGCGACATCGGCGAGGTTGATGCTGTCGTGTTCCAGCAGCGGATGCTGGGCCGGTAGCCACAGTCGATGGGGCGAATGGGTCAACACTTCGGTCTGCAAGGCGTGGCGGTCTTCCAGATTGGAGAGGATCAGCACGCCCACATCAATTTCACCGCTGACCAGCAAATGCTCGATGTACGGCCGCTCATCTTCCATCACGCGTATTTCAACGTTGGGGTAAGCGCGCTGGAATCGGGTGAGCAAATCCGCCAGGTAATAACCGGCGACCAGGCTGGTCACGCCGATGATCAACTGCCCGGCAACCTGATCGGTGCTCTGTTGCAGGCTGCGTTTGGCATTGTCCACCGTGGCCAGAATCAGGTGTGCCTGACGCAGGAATTGATGCCCCTGGTGGGTCAGGGTCATGCCCTTGGCGTGGCGATTGAACAGGCCGACACCGATTTCCTGCTCCAGTTGCTGGATGGCCAGGGTCAGGGTGGACTGGGAAATGAAGGCGGTTTGCGCGGCGGCGGAGATCGAACCGGTCTCGGCCACGGCGATGAAGTGGCGGATCTGACGCAGGGTCATCATGGGGAATTACCGGGTGGGCGGTTTTTATCGATTCATCCGAGTGTATATCTTTTAAATCGATGGGTTGGTTTGTGCGGGGCGGGAGGGCAAACCCTCTACCGCTCGTCTGGAAAAAACCCCTACCTGTTAGTTCTGACAGTAGCCAACCCCTCCTTGTCGGGCGTCTGATAACCCCTGTCCACTTGTCGCCCAACCGCCTCATCCATAACAAGGAGTCTTCTCATGGCTAGCGATCTGTCTGGGGAATTCGATAACACTGTGCTGACGTTGTATCTACCCCAAATCCCGCTTGGTACGGAATCGGTAAAGGGCGCCCATTATGGGGTGTCCCTCCACAGCTATAACGCTAAACCCAAGGGGCTGGCGGTACAGGTTGACCCTTACCTGGGGCAGGCTGCGGGCGATACCGTCAGGCTCGATCTCAACGGTCAGCCGGGCATCGACAGCACACAAACCCTGGACGATACGACGGGCGTCACGTTGTATATTCCGAAGGGCCTGTTGCTGCCCGGCCGCGTCAACCAACTGGTGTACACCGTGATTCGCCGCAGCCAGAACCTTGGCAGCTCCACACCGGCGCTGACGTTGCTGTACAACGCCATCCGGCCCGGCATTGAGGACAGTACCCCAGGTGACGGCGGACACTCCGAGCTGGAGTTGATCCTGCCGGACGCGATCAAGAACGGCGTCGGCGCTGACTTCCCCGTGGATGGGGCTGAGGTGAGCGTGTCGTACCCTTACTGCCGGGCGTATGACCGCATTTGGCTGAACTGCAACGGTTATGATGTGTATTACAACGTCACCGAGGACGAAGCCCCGACGCCACCAAGTCATGGCTTGCCCGTTCCGACCACGGTGCGCTTCTTCGTTACGCGCGCCGACCTAGTGGCCGGTCGAGACCATGAGCACTTCCCGTTTTCCTACACCGTGACCGACCAACTCGGCAACGGTCCAGACACCGATTCGCCCTGGTCGGCCACGCAGACCGTGGACGTGGATCTGGCGGGCGCGCGCTTGCCAGCTGCGATTCTGCGCGAAATTCTGAGTGAAGCCGAAGACTTGTCACACTTCATCAACCTGGAAAAACTGGGGGCTTACCTGTATGTGATTATCCTGGTGAGAGACCCTCGCTTCAAAGTGGGCGACCTCATCGACGCAACCTACACCGGCCAATCACCGGGGCTGCCGGATGTGGTGCTGACCGTAAGAGGGAATGTTCAGGCGGACGACTTCGGGGATCCGGTGCGTGTCGTACTGGAGATCCCAAATGACAAGGTTATTTCCGCCAAGACCGTGACCGTGAAGTATGTGCTGAAAAGAAACGGCGAGCAGAAATATTCCTCGAGGGAGGCCAAGGCGCAGGTGATTGGTGAGGCCGTAACTGTGCCACCAGTAATCAACCGCGTGAGGGATTCAAAGGGTGAAATCGCCAATGGTGGCACCACGACCGAGACCTCGATCACGATCACGGGTAGTGCCAGTGCTGGCCAAAAAGTGCAGCTCTATGATGGAGATGCCCCAATAGGAGGCGCACTCACCGCAGTGGGCGGGACTTGGACCGCAACTGTGTCCGTCGCGGTCGGTGTGCGTCGCCTGACGGCTAAGGCGCTGTATGGCAGTGGTCAGGTTTCGGCAGCGTGGGTGGTGAATGTGACGGGTTTGCTAGAGTTGAACCCGCCTACCGTCAAGGAAGCGCCGAACAACAGCCTGGATCCGCTGGTGGTTTCGGCTCCGGTCCAGAACTACGTGACCATTATCGTGCCCAAGACCCCGCCCCTGCCGCCAGATAGTCAACTGAGCGTCAGCTGGACCGGTGCCCCCGGTACCCAAGCTGGTGGTTCTTACACATCACCTGCCACACTGGTCAGCGCCGGACTGGAAATAAGAATCCCCAATACCGTGGTGGCGTTCAACCTGGGCTTGAGTGTGACGGTGTCCTATACCATCACCCGAGGAGACGGCGATCCAATACCGTCGCAGACGTTGACGTTGGCTGTGCAGGCTATTGACCAGAAAGATCTGCCCAAACCGATAATTAGACAAGCCGCCAATAATGGCGAAGGTTCGGAGCTGAATGTCGCTAACCTGACGGCTAATGCCGTTTACCATATGGGTACTTGGCCTTTGATTGCCACTGGCCAGTACGTATGGCTGATCCTGCACGGTACAAACATCAATGACACTCCTTACCGTAAAGTTATTCATCAGGCGCCCGGCTCTTATGTCAACCAACAATGGATGACTCAGGGTTTTTACACTCGCAGCATTGCGCTCAGCGAGTTGAAAAACCTGAAAGACGGCAGCACGTTGACCATGGAATTTAAGGCTTCGTTTAGCAAGGATGATAAACAGGTTAATTTTCCTTTGCGCACCTATACCATCAAGTCGATTGTCTTGGTTCAGCCAGAAATCACTTCGATAACAAACAACAGTACCGAGGTTGGTAATGGCACAACCCTTAATGTTATCGGCCGCACTGATACCGTGGTGACATTGACCGGTACCGCGACCGCTAATCTTAAGGTAGAGATTTTTGATAAAAACATTTCGACGGGCATCATTGTGCCGGTCGATGCTCTAGGAATCTGGAGCACACCAGTGACTGTGAAGGTGGGTATGCACAGTTTCACGGCCATTGCGAAATATGGTGATTACCCAGTATCCACTCCAAGGACTTTCAATCAAAAGGCTCTGTGGAATTTTATTAATGGCTTATTTCAAGGTTGGGTTGCTCAAGGTAACTATGTAGGTACTCTATATAATAATCATGGGGGAGTTGGATCAAACACTAGTGATTCAAATAAAAATTGGCAGGGCATGATCATGGCTTGTCCAATTCAGGTGGAGAATGGAAAAACATACAAGTTTACTTATCAACTTCGCTTTGTTCGCACCGGGAACGCGAACGTGAATGGCACTACAGTTACCCTGCATATCAAAGATCCAGTTAAAGAGGAAGCAATTGGGTCACCGGTCGGTGTTAACTATAATATCATTGGGCCGGTGTCTGGTTCCGGTCAATACAAAGCATTAGCCACCGGCTCAGTCATGCTGAAATTCTTCAACCATGTCGCTCACCACTACGGAAATGACTTCAGGTTCAACAATATCACAATGGAAGAAGCGGTAGCAGCAAGAGGGCTTGACGCGCCTGCGCCTGCGCCTGAAACTCCTGAAGTTATTGTGGATCGTATGGAAACTGAGAGGCGTGAGAGACTTAAGGCATTCGAGGGGCTTACGGGAGCTGAGAGACTTAAGAAACTTGAGGAATTTGTGGGGGCTGAGATGCTTGAAGAACGTAAGGAGCTTGAGGGGTTAGACGAGCTTAAAAGACTTAATGCTCTTGAGGAACTTGCGGGAATTGCGCCGTTTGATAAGGAAAAGGCGCTTGAGGCGCTTAAACAGCAACTAAAAGTCTAAGGGTTTTAAGGAGAGGACCTGTAATAGGCAAAGCAATAAAAAATAATCGGGGTGGATTTATTTCATTAATAAATCCACCCCGTTTTTTATTTGAAATCAGCAGCCACGAGGGCAAGCAACATCCTGAAGCACTCTCGCCCACGACACCGGGCACTTTCGGTTCAGTCCTATGGCCTTAATGATCCGGTTAACCCGAATTCGTGGAGGCAGCAAATGAACACCCGTGGATTGCTCGATCAGTTACTCAAGTCCGGTCAGGATCTGTTGCAGAACAAGGCTGGCGGTGCGAAGAACAAATCGGCTGCCGGTGGGCTGGGCGGCTTGCTTGGCAGTAGTGGTGGGGCTGGCGGGCTTGGCAGTGTGCTTTCGGGCGCCGGCGGCGGTGCTTTGGCGGCCGGGGCCATGGGCCTGTTGCTGGGCAGCAAGAAGGCTCGCAGTGTGGGCGGCAAGGCCCTGACTTACGGCGGCCTCGCCGCGCTGGGGGTTATTGCCTATAAGGCTTACGGAAATTGGCAGGCCCAGCAAGGCACCGCGCCGAAGACCGAACCACAAACCCTCGACCGCGTGCCGGCGGCGCAAGTCGAGCAGCACAGCCAGGCGATTCTCAAGGCGCTGGTGGCGGCGGCCAAAGCCGATGGTCATGTGGATGAGCGCGAGCGTGCGTTGATCGAAGGCGAGTTCTCCAAGCTCGACAACGATCAGGAACTGCAGCAGTGGCTGCATGCTGAACTCAACAAACCGCTGGACCCGACCGACGTCGCCCGTGCTGCGAGTACGCCGGAAATGGCGGCTGAAATGTACATCGCCAGTGTGATGCTGGTGGACGAAGAGAACTTCATGGAAAAGTCCTACCTCGATGAACTGGCGCGGCAGTTGAAGCTGGAACCGGGGTTGAAGGCCGAGCTTGAGAAGCAGGTGCGGCAGGCTTCGGTGTAAGCGGCGCTTTTTAAAAGATCGCAGTCTTCGGCGGCTCCTACGGGATCGCGTTTATCCGTTAGGGACGGGTGAACGCTGTCGGTGGAGCTGCCGAAGGCTGCGATCTTTTTGCGCACTCATTGGCCGGGTTTGCGACTGCTGCGCAGCCGAGCGGGGGCGAGCCCCCTCGCCACAAAGGTTGGTCAGGAGTACCGCGTTTTCGTTCTTCGTGATCAAGCCCGTTCCCACAGACCCTCGGCTATACTCCCCCGCAATTCGAACCGCACCGAGGACTGACTGTGAAGAACTGGACGTTGCGCCAACGCATTTTGGCGAGCTTTGCGGTGATTATCGCGATCATGTTGTTGATGGTCGTGATGTCTTTTTCTCACCTGATCAAGATCGAGGTCAGCGAAGAAAAGGTCCGCACTGACTCGGTGCCGGGGGTGTATTTCAGTTCGATGATGCGCGGTGCCTGGGTCGACAGTTATAACCTGACCCAGCAGATTGTCGGTCTTTCCGGAAATCGCGCACTGACCGCTGCCGACCAGGCCATGTACAAGAGCTTCGAAGAGCGCTTGAACGAGCAAATGGCCTACTACCGCAAGACCATTTTTCAACCGGACGATCAGGCCATTTTCGACGAATTCGAAGTTCGTCATCAGGTCTTCAATCAAGAAATGAGCAACGTCCTCGACCTCTACCAGCGCAAAGAGTACGAGCAAGCGCGCATTGCCCTGGAGCAAAAGCTGACACCGGCCTGGATCAACGGGCGTAAGCAGTTGAACAGCCTCATCGAGCGCAATCACGATGCAGCTGAAGCAGCCACACTGGCCATCGGCGAAGCGGTGACCGACGCCAAAATCAGTATGGGCGTCTCTTTACTGGTGGCGATCATCGTCGCCGGCCTCTGTGGCCTGCTGCTGATGCGCGCGATCATGGCCCCAATGAATCGCATCGTGGATATCCTCGAAGTCATGCGCACCGGCGATCTCAGCAGTCGCCTGGATCTTGATCGCAAGGACGAGTTCGGCGCAGTGGAAACCGGCTTCAACGACATGATGACCGAGCTCACTTCGCTGGTGTCCCAGGCGCAGCGCTCCTCGGTGCAGGTCACCACGTCGGTCACGGAAATCGCTGCGACATCCAAGCAGCAACAGGCTACCGCCACCGAAACCGCTGCCACCACCACCGAAATCGGCGCGACATCGCGGGAAATTGCCGCCACTTCGCGGGATCTGGTACGCACCATGACCGAAGTTTCCACCGCCGCCGATCAGGCGTCGGTGCTGGCAGGTTCCGGTCAACAAGGCCTGGCGCGCATGGAAGACACCATGCACTCGGTGATGGGCGCGGCCGATCTGGTCAACGCCAAACTGGCGATCCTTAACGAGAAGGCCGGTAACATCAATCAGGTGGTGGTGACCATCGTCAAAGTCGCCGACCAGACCAACCTGTTGTCCCTGAATGCCGCGATCGAAGCCGAGAAGGCCGGTGAATATGGTCGCGGGTTTTCCGTGGTCGCTACCGAAGTACGGCGCCTGGCAGACCAGACTGCGGTGGCCACCTACGACATCGAGCAGATGGTGCGCGAGATCCAGTCGGCGGTGTCAGCTGGGGTGATGGGCATGGACAAGTTTTCTGAAGAAGTGCGCCGTGGCATGTCCGAGGTGCAGTCGGTGGGCGAGCAGTTGTCGCAGATCATTCATCAGGTTCAGGCACTGGCACCACGGGTGTTGATGGTCAACGAAGGCATGCAGGCCCAGGCCACCGGCGCCGAGCAGATCAACCACGCGTTGGTGCAGTTGGGCGATGCCAGCAGCCAGACTGTCGAGTCCCTGCGTCAGGCCAGTTTTGCCATCGATGAACTGAGCCAGGTGGCCGTGGGGCTGCGTGGCGGCGTTTCGCGATTCAAAGTCTGATGAGCGAGCTCGCGGTCAAGCGCGGCGCGGTGATGCCGGTGAAACAGTCGTTGTTTCTGGTGTTCCGCATCGGCAACGAGCGTTACGCGTTGCAGGCCATCGAGGTGGCCGAAGTGCTGCCGCAGCTGCCGTTGAAACCGATTCCCCAGGCCCCGGACTGGGTGGCGGGGGTGTTTGCCTGTCGCGGCGCGGTGGTGCCGGTGATTGACCTCAGCGCCCTGACGTTCGGCCAACCGGCCCAGGCCCGCACCAGCACGCGGCTGGTGCTGGTGCACTATCGGCCGGATGAGGCGACGCCTGCGCAATTGCTCGGGTTGATTCTGGAGCAGGCCACCGACACGTTGCGCTGCAACCCGGCGGACTTTCAGCCTTATGGCCTGGACAATCGCCAGGCGCCGTACCTGGGGCCGGTGCGCGAAGATGCCCAGGGTTTACTGCAATGGGTGCGGGTTGCCGATTTGCTGGACGAACAGGTCCGCGCCTTGTTGTTTCCCTCGCCGCCGCTGGACCTGGCGCAGTTTGAGGAGCAGGGATGAGCAGCGATCAAAGGTTTTTCGATTTCCTCAAAGAACGTATCGGTCTGGATGTGGGCTCGGTCGGCCCGGCGATCATCGAACGCGCGGTGCGCCAGCGCTGCACGGCGGCTCGGGCGCTAACGACTGATGAGTACTGGCACGCCTTGCTGGGCTCGCGCGACGAACAACAGGCGCTGATCGAAGCGGTAATCGTCCCCGAGACCTGGTTTTTCCGTTACCCGGAATCCTTCGCCACGCTGGCGAAACTGGCGGCCAAGCGGCTGGCGGCGATCAATAACATGCGCGCCCTGCGGATTCTCAGTCTGCCGTGTTCCACCGGTGAAGAACCGTACTCCATCGCCATGGCATTGCTCGATGCCGGGCTGGCGCCGCACCAGTTCAAGGTCGACGGCATGGATGTCAGCCCGCTGTCGGTGGAGAAGGCCAGGCTCGCGCTGTATGGCAAGAATTCGTTTCGCGGCCAGGACATCGACTTTCGCGAGCGGCATTTCACGGCTGAAAACGACAACTATCGCCTCAGCGGGCGCGTGCTTGAACAGGTGCGTTTGCAGGTTGGCAATCTGCTGGATCCGGCCTTGCTGGCCAGTGAGCCACCTTATGACTTCGTGTTCTGTCGCAATTTGCTGATCTATTTCGATCAGCCGACCCAGCAGCAAGTGTTCGAAGTGCTCAAGCGCCTGACCCACGTCGACGGCGTGCTGTTTATCGGCCCGGCGGAGGGCAGTCTGCTGGGGCGTTTCGGCATGCGTTCGATTGGTATCCCGCAGTCGTTTGCCTTCAGTCGTCAAAGTGCGCCGGAACCGCTCGCGACCTTCGTGCCTACTCCGACGCCGCTGCCGCTGCCGGTGCAACAACCGGTGCGCAGCGTGACACCGCCGCCAGTGCGCAGTCGGCCTTTCGCAACGGTCGTGCCGATGCCTCAGGTTGCCGCCACCCCTTCGGCCACCCCTTCAGACGCCGCTACGCTGCTGGCGAACATCGCCGCGCTGGCCAATGAAGGCAAAAGCGCCGAGGCCCGCGCCGCGTGCGACAGTTTTTTGCGCAGTCACGAGCCGGTGGCGCAGGTGTTCTATTGGCTGGGGCTGCTCAGCGATGTCGCCGGCAGCGCCCTCGAGGCCCAGGGCTTTTATCGCAAGGCGTTGTACCTCGAGCCGCAACACCCCGATGCGCTGATGCACCTGGCCGCCTTGCTCCAGTCCCAGGGCGACACGGCGGGAGCCCGACGATTACAGGCCCGCGCCGCCCGCAGCGAGCGCGCCGCAGACAGTGAGCGTAAACGATGAGCGCCGCCGACACCTTGAGCGTCACCCATGAAGATGCCCAGGCCATCGACGACTGCTGGAACCGAATAGGTATCCACGGCGACAAGTCCTGCCCATTGCTGAGCGAGCACATTCATTGCCGCAACTGTGCGGTGTATTCGGCTGCCGCCACGCGCTTGCTCGATCGCTATGCCTTGCAGCAGGACGACCGCGAGCAAGTTTCCACGGTGGCCGGCAGCGATGTGAAAACCCGCTCGCTGCTGATGTTTCGCCTCGGCGAAGAATGGTTGGGCCTGGCCACTCGCAGCCTGGTCGAAGTGGCGCCGTTGCAAGCGATTCACTCCTTGCCGCACCAGCGCTCCGGGGCGTTGCTCGGCGTGGCGAATGTGCGCGGTGCCTTGGTAGCGTGCCTGTCGCTGGTGGAGTTGCTGGGGCTCGACGGCACCAGTGGCGTGGCATCCGGCGCGCGGGTGATGCCGCGGATGCTGATCATCGCCGCCCACGGCGGGCCGGTGGTGGTACCGGTGGATGAGGTGGACGGGATTCACGCCATCGAGGAGCGCATTCTCGATGCGGCGTCCCAATCCGGCACCCAGGCCAGCGCCAGATACACCCGTGGCGTCTTGCAATTCAAAGGTCGCAGCCTGCGTTGGCTGGATGAAGAGCAGCTGCTATCCGCCGTGACCCGGAGCCTCACATGACCCCCGAGCAAATGCGTGACGCCTCTTTGCTGGAACTGTTCAGCCTCGAAGCCGAGGCCCAGACCCTGGTGCTGAGCGCAGGTCTTTTGGCGCTTGAGCGTGATCCGACCCAAGCCGATTACCTTGAGTCGTGCATGCGCGCCGCCCATTCGCTCAAGGGCGCGGCGCGGATTGTCGGTGTCGATGCCGGGGTCAGCGTTGCCCATGTGATGGAAGATTACCTGGTCAGCGCCCAGGAAGGGCGCCTGTACCTGCGGCCCGAACACATTGATGCACTGTTGCAAGGCACCGATCTGCTGATGCGGATTGCGACGCCGGGCAACGCTCCGGCGCCTGCGGATATCGACGCTTACGTCGTCTTGATGGGACGGCTGCTTGATCATATGGCGGCCACTGCCCCCATCGCGCCGCCGATGGCAGAGCTTCAGATGGAACCGCCAACGCCCAAGGTTGAGCCGCCCATGCCGGCCACCGCCGAAGCCTCCCCGGCAGCGCCCGCCGAGCCAGCGCCCACGACTAAACGCACCACCGAAAGTGGCGAACGCGTATTGCGCGTCACGGCCGAGCGCTTGAACAGCCTGCTCGACCTGTCGAGTAAATCCCTGGTGGAAACCCAGCGGCTCAAGCCGCACCTGGCCACCATGCAGCGCCTCAAACGCATGCAGAGCAACGGCCTGCGGGCGCTGGAAAACCTCAACGTCCATCTCAAGGACCATGCCTTGAGTCTCGAAGCCCAGGAAGCCTTGGGCGATGCCCGCCGATTGTTGGCCGAGTCTCAGCAATTGCTGGTGGAAAAAAACGCCGAGCTGGACGAGTTCGCCTGGCACGCCAGCCAGCGTGCGCAGGTGCTGTACGACACGGCGCTGGCCTGTCGCATGCGGCCATTCGCCGACGTGCTGAGCGGGCAAGTGCGCATGGTCCGCGACCTCGGCCGCAGCCTGGGCAAACAGGTGCGACTGGAGATCGAGGGCGATAAGACCCAGGTCGACCGCGACGTATTGGAAAAACTCGAAGCGCCGCTGACGCACCTGCTGCGCAATGCGGTGGATCACGGCATCGAAACCCGGGAACAACGACTATTGGCCGGCAAACCGGAAGAAGGCGTGATCCGTTTGCGAGCGTCCCATCAGGCCGGTCTGCTGGTGTTGGAACTCAGCGATGACGGCAACGGCGTCGACCTGGAAAAGCTTCGGCGCAACATCGTCGAACGGCAGTTATCCCCAGCCGAAACCGCCGCTCAGTTGAGCGAAGAGGAGCTGCTGACGTTCCTGTTTCTGCCGGGTTTCAGCCTGCGCGACTCCGTAACTGAAGTCTCCGGGCGCGGCGTGGGGCTGGATGCGGTTCAGCACATGGTTCGCCAGTTGCGCGGTGCCGTGGTGCTGGAGCAGACGGCAGGCGCGGGCAGTCGTTTCCATCTCGAAGTGCCGCTGACGCTGTCGGTGGTGCGCAGCCTGGTGGTGGAAGTCGGTGATGAGGCGTATGCCTTCCCGCTGGCGCACATCGAGCGCATGTGCGACCTGGCGCCGGAAGATATCGTGCAGGTCGAAGGCCGGCAGCACTTCTGGTACGAAGGCCGGCATGTCGGGCTGGTTGCCGCCAGTCAGCTGTTGCATCGCCCGGCGAGCCAGAACAACGCGCAAACCCTCAAAGTCGTGGTCATCCGCGAGCGCGAGGCGATCTACGGGGTGGCAGTCGAGCGCTTCGTCGGCGAGCGCACATTGGTGGTACTACCGCTGGACGAGCGCCTGGGCAAGGTGCAGGACATTTCCGCCGGGGCCTTGCTCGACGACGGCTCGGTGGTGCTGATCGTCGACGTCGAAGACATGCTGCGTTCGGTGGACAAACTGCTCAATACCGGGCGTCTGGAGCGCATTGCCCGGCATGCCAATCAGGCCGTCGAAGCGGCGCGTAAACGGATTCTGGTGGTGGACGACTCGCTGACCGTTCGTGAGTTGCAGCGCAAGCTGCTGCTCAATCGCGGCTATGACGTCGCGGTGGCGGTGGACGGCATGGATGGCTGGAACGCCCTGCGTTCGGAGGAC
Source organism: Pseudomonas sp. TE12508 (assembly GCF_056279485.1). Taxonomy (NCBI): domain Bacteria; kingdom Pseudomonadati; phylum Pseudomonadota; class Gammaproteobacteria; order Pseudomonadales; family Pseudomonadaceae; genus Pseudomonas; species Pseudomonas sp. TE12508. The sequence goes on from NZ_JBWCCN010000028.1 coordinate 29,458, forward strand.
TTCGATCTGTTGATCACCGACATCGACATGCCGCGCATGGATGGCATCGAGCTGGTGTCTTTGGTGCGCCGCGACAACCGTCTGCAATCCCTGCCGGTGATGGTGGTGTCCTACAAGGACCGCGAAGAAGACCGCCGCCGTGGACTGGACGCCGGAGCCGACTATTATCTAGCCAAAGCGAGTTTTCATGATGACGCTTTGCTGGATGCAGTGGTTGAGCTCATTGGAGGCGCGCGGGCATGAAAATCGCTATCGTCAACGACATGCCCATGGCGGTAGAGGCCTTGCGCCGCGCTTTGGCGTTCGAACCGGCGCACGAGGTGATCTGGGTCGCCGGCAATGGGGCCGAGGCAGTGCAACGTTGCACTGAATACACCCCGGATCTGATCCTGATGGATTTGATCATGCCGTTGATGGACGGTGTGGAAGCGACCCGGCGGATCATGGCCGAGACCCCGTGCGCGATTGTCATTGTCACCGTCGACCGCGAGCAGAACGTACACCGGGTATTCGAAGCCATGGGCTACGGCGCGCTGGATGTGGTCGATACCCCGGCTATCGGCGGCGGCAATCCTCAGGAAGCCGCCGCACCGCTGCTGCGCAAGATCATGAACATTGGCTGGCTGATTGGTGACCACAGCAATCGGGTGCGATCGGCACCGAGCCCACACCGCCATTCGGCCTCGCGCCAGCGCCTGGTAGCCATCGGTTCATCCGCCGGCGGGCCGGCGGCGCTCGAAGTGCTGCTCAAGGGCCTGCCTCGAGATTTTTCGGCGGCCATCGTGTTGGTCCAACATGTGGATCAGGTGTTCGCCGCTGGCATGGCCGAATGGCTTGCCAGCGCCAGTGGCCTGGACGTGCGGCTGGCCCAGGAAGGCGAACCGCCGCAAAACGGCGTGGTTCTGCTGGCGGGCACCAACCATCACATTCGATTGCTGAAAAACGGCACGCTCGCCTACACCGCCGAACCGGTCAACGAGATCTATCGACCTTCGATCGATGTGTTTTTCGAAAGTGTGGCCAGTTACTGGAGCGGTGACGCCGTGGGCGTTCTGCTGACCGGTATGGGGCGCGACGGCGCGCAGGGGCTTAAACTCATGCGCCAACAGGGCTACCTGACCATCGCTCAGGACCAACAAAGCAGTGCGGTGTACGGCATGCCGAAAGCGGCCGCGGCCATCGACGCGGCTGTGGAAGTTCGCCCACTGGACAAGATAGCGCCACGATTGATGGAGATCTTCTCAAAATGACTATCATTAGCAGCAATCGTGGCCAAGGCAGTACTCAGGTGACCGCACATGAATGAATTACAGCTCGACGACTTCAAAACCGATGAAAACGCCGCCATGGTGTTGTTGGTGGACGATCAGGCGATGATCGGCGAGGCAGTGCGGCGTGGTTTGTCGAACGAAGAAAACATCGACTTCCATTTCTGTGCCGACCCGCACCAGGCGATCGCCCAGGCGATTCGCATCAAGCCGACCGTAATCCTTCAGGACCTGGTCATGCCTGGCCTCGACGGCCTGAGCCTGGTGCGCGAATACCGTAATCACCCGGCGACCAAGGACATTCCGATCATTGTCCTGTCGACCAAGGAAGACCCGCTGATCAAGAGCGCGGCGTTTGCCGCCGGTGCCAACGATTACCTGGTCAAACTGCCGGACAACATCGAACTGGTAGCGCGTATCCGCTATCACTCGCGCTCCTACATGACCCTGCTGCAACGTGACGCGGCGTACCGCGCGCTGCGGGTCAGCCAGCAGCAGTTGCTCGACACCAACCTGGTGCTGCAACGCTTGATGAACTCCGACGGCCTGACCGGGCTGTCGAATCGCCGGCATTTCGACGAATACCTGGAGCTGGAGTGGCGGCGTTCGCTGCGGGACCAGACTCAATTGTCGCTACTGATGATCGATGTCGACTACTTCAAGTCCTTCAACGACAGCTTTGGCCACCTCGAAGGTGATGAAGCACTGCGCAAAGTCGCCACGGCGATTCGCGACGCCAGCTCCAGACCTTCGGACTTGCCGGCCCGTTACGGCGGCGAAGAGTTCGTCCTGGTCTTGCCCAACACTTCGCCGGGCGGTGCACGAATGGTGGCGGAAAAACTGCGCCAGACCGTGGCCGGGTTGAAAATCCCGCACATTTTCCCGACCGAGGGTTCGAGCCTGACCATCAGCATCGGCCTGTCGACCATGATTCCGCAGCCGGGCAGTGACTGCCGGCAATTGATCTCGGCGGCGGACAAGGGGCTGTATCTGGCGAAGAACAATGGGCGTAATCAAGTGGGGATCGAGTAGTCTTCAGATTAAGTGAAGCTCCCAAGACTGGCATAAACACTGTGGCGAGGGGGCTTGCCCCCGTTGGGTCGCGAAGCGGCCCCAGCATTCTTTCAGTCAAACCCAGCAATCAGGTTTTACGACCGCTTCGCAGCCGAACGGGGGCAAGCCCCCTCGCCACTGGTTTATGTTGCGCCTAAAGCCGCCGGGCGGGCTGCCGTGACAGCTTGATTACGTTATACTCGCCGGCTTTCAAAAGTTCGCCAACGAGTGCTGCCCGCCATGGAAATCAACCCGATCCTTAACAGTATCAAGGACCTGTCCGAGCGCTCCGAAACTATTCGGGGGTATCTTTGACTACGATCAAAAGCATGAGCGTCTGACTGAAGTCAATCGCGAGCTTGAAGATCCGTCTGTCTGGAACAACCCGTCGTACGCTCAGGAACTGGGCCGCGAGCGGTCGCTGCTGGCTCAGATCGTCGAAACCCTCGACGAAATGCACAGCGGTCTGGCCGATGCCAAAGACTTGCTGCTGATGTCCGCCGAAGAAGAAGACCAGGCCGCCGTCGATGACGTCGCTGCCGAAGTCGAGCGCCTGCGCGAGTCCCTGGAAAAACTCGAATTCCGTCGCATGTTCAGCGGTGAGATGGACGCCAACAACGCCTACCTGGACATCCAGGCCGGCTCCGGCGGTACCGAAGCTCAGGACTGGGCCAACATCCTGCTGCGCATGTACCTGCGCTGGGCGGATAAACGCGGTTTCGACGCGACCATCATGGAGCTGTCGGCCGGTGAAGTCGCCGGTATCAAAGGCGCTACCGTGCACATCAAGGGCGAATACGCCTTTGGCTGGCTGCGTACCGAAATCGGCGTGCACCGTCTGGTGCGCAAGAGCCCGTTCGACTCCGGCAACCGTCGTCACACCTCGTTCTCGGCCGTGTTCGTGTCGCCGGAAATCGATGACAACATCGAAATCGACATCAACCCGTCGGACCTGCGCATCGACACCTACCGCTCCTCCGGTGCCGGTGGTCAGCACGTTAACACCACCGACTCGGCCGTACGGATTACACACGTACCGACCAACACCGTGGTCAGCTGCCAGAACGAACGTTCCCAGCATGCGAACAAAGACACCGCGATGAAAATGTTGCGGGCGCGCTTGTACGAGCAGGAAGTGCAGAAGCGCAACGCCGCTTCCCAGGCTCTGGAAGACACCAAGTCGGATATCGGCTGGGGTCACCAGATCCGTTCGTATGTGCTCGATGCCTCGCGGATCAAGGATCTGCGTACCAACATCGAACGCAGCGACTGCGACAAGGTGCTCGACGGCGACATCGACGAATACCTGGTGGCCAGCCTGAAACAAGGCTTGTAAGACATGCATGCAGTGATCAGCTGATTCACCGCGATCCTGTGGGAGCGGGCTTGCCCGCGATCCCCAGCCGAAGGCTGGGGGCAACGAACCTGTGATGGAATATTTAAAGACATGAGCGACCTACAACTCGACCCGCAAGCCCTGCAACAGGAAGAAAACTCCCTGATCGCCCTGCGCAAGGAAAAGCTTGCTGCCGAGCGCGCCAAGGGCAATGCCTTCCCCAACGACTTCCGCCGCGACAATTACTGCGAAGACTTGCAGAAACAGTACGCGGACAAGACCAAGGAAGAGCTGGCAGAGGCTGCAATCCCGGTCAAGGTGGCGGGTCGCATCATGCTCAACCGTGGCTCGTTCATGGTGATTCAGGACATGACCGGTCGCATTCAGGTTTACGTCAACCGTAAAACCCTGTCCGAAGACACCCTGGCCGCGGTGAAAACCTGGGACATGGGCGACATCATTGCCGCCGAAGGCACCCTGGCGCGTTCCGGCAAAGGCGACCTGTACGTTGAAATGACCAGCGTGCGCCTGCTGACCAAATCCCTGCGCCCGCTGCCGGACAAGCACCACGGCCTGACCGACACCGAGCAGCGCTACCGTCAGCGTTACGTCGACCTGATCGTCAACGAAGAGGTGCGCCAGACCTTCCGCGTTCGCTCGCAAGTGATTGCGCACATTCGCAGCTTCCTGATGAAGCGTGACTTCCTGGAAGTGGAAACGCCGATGCTGCAAACCATTCCAGGCGGCGCGGCGGCCAAGCCGTTCGAGACGCATCACAACGCGCTGGACATGGAAATGTTCCTGCGTATCGCGCCTGAGCTGTACCTCAAGCGTTTGGTCGTCGGCGGTTTCGAGAAAGTCTTCGAGATCAACCGCAACTTCCGTAACGAAGGCGTTTCGACTCGTCACAACCCTGAATTCACCATGTTGGAGTTCTACCAGGCTTACGCCGACTACGAAGACAACATGGACCTGACCGAAGAGCTGTTCCGCGAACTGGCTCAGCTGGTTCTGGGCAGCACCGACGTGCCGTACGGCGACAAGGTGTTCCACTTCGGCGAGCCGTTCGTGCGTCTGTCGGTATTCGACTCGATCCTCAAGTACAACCCTGAGCTGACCGCTGACGACCTGACCGATATCGACAAGGCCCGCGCCATCGCCAAGAAGGCCGGCGCCAAGGTGCTGGGCTTCGAAGGTCTGGGCAAGCTGCAGGTAATGATTTTCGAAGAGCTGGTCGAGCACAAGCTGGAGCAGCCGCACTTCATCACCCAGTACCCGTTCGAAGTGTCGCCGCTGGCCCGTCGTAACGACGAGAACCCGAACGTCACCGACCGTTTCGAACTGTTCATCGGTGGCCGTGAAATCGCCAACGCCTACTCTGAGTTGAACGACGCCGAAGACCAGGCCGAGCGTTTCATGGCGCAGGTGGCCGACAAGGATGCCGGCGACGACGAAGCCATGCACTACGACGCCGACTTCGTTCGCGCGCTGGAGTACGGCATGCCGCCAACGGCCGGTGAAGGGATCGGCATCGACCGTCTGGTGATGTTGCTGACCAACTCACCGTCCATCCGCGACGTGATTCTGTTCCCGCACATGCGGCCACAAGCGTAAGTGTTTCAATTAAAAAGCCGCCTATAACAGGCGGCTTTTTATTGCCTGTCTGGTACAAACGTATCAATTGGTTACTTTTGACGTTTAGAGAGGAATACCTGTCGTGAATCGTGCAATGGCTCAAGAAGGTGCAGCGGGTATCGCCACTGCGGTCGCTGAAAGTGTTCAGTACCAGGGCCGCAAGGCCAGCCGACAGGGCAGCGAACAGCGTCGACAGGACATTCTCGACGCAGCGATGCGCATTGTTGTGCGCGATGGTGTGCGGGCCGTGCGGCACCGTGCTGTGGCCGCTGAAGCGGGTGTGCCGCTGTCGGCCACGACCTACTATTTCAAAGACATCGATGACCTGCTCACCGATACCTTCGCCCAATACGTGGAACGCAGCGCGGCGTTCATGGCCCGGTTATGGGCCAGCAACGAAGGCCTGTTGCGCGAGATGGTTGTCAGCGGCGATGGCACCGCCGAGTCCCGCTCACAGTTGGCGGACGATATCGCCCGGCTGATGGCTGACTATGTTCATCGGCAATTGATCAATCGCCGCGAGCACTTGATGGCCGAGCAAGCCTTCCGCCAGGAAGCCTTGCTCAACCCGCGCCTGGCCTTGTTGGTGCGCTCCCATCAGCAAATTCTCCTGCAGGGCACCTGCCAGCTTTTCGAAGTATTGGGTTCCCGTGAGCCACAACAGGATGCCAAAGTGTTGACTGCTATTATCGGACGGATGGAATATCAGGGCCTGCTCAACGACGCCGAGCCTGTAGCCGAAGAGGAAATGCTCGGCATCCTCAACCGCTACATGCATTTGGTGCTGGCGTCGGTGTAACCCGGTACTCCGATCGTTCCCACGCTCTGCGTGGGAATGCCGCCCGGGACGCTCCGCGTCCCTTACTGACGTGACGCAGAGCGTCACCGGATGCATTCCCACGCAGAGCGTGGGAACGATCAATGCGCAAAAGTCGTCGTGTATCGATAGGGAGTGTTGAATGAAAGCCTGGCGCGTCATTGTGATCGCCTTGTCGATCCTGCTGCTCAGTGGCTGTCTGGTGACCTTCAAGGAGCCGCTGCCCGCCAGCGAGCCCGCGCCCAAAGGATTGCTCGGCAAGTGGACCAGCACCAATGCCTGGGGCGAGCCGATGAACCTGGAACTGACGCGCATCGGCGACAATCGCTATCAGGCGGTCAGCTACTTCAAGGCCAAGCCCCATGAGCGTGAAGCCTATCCCTTCACCGTGTCGCGCCATGGCAATCGCTGGTACCTGTCGGCGAAGGTGCCGGCGCAGTTCGGCGGAAACTTCACCATCACCGGTTTCGAGCTCAACGATAAGCACGAACTGGTGGTCTACAACCTCGACCTCGAGCAGATCAAACAGGCCATGGGCCAAGAAGCCCTCAGTGGCCAAGGCTTCCGGACCGACGACGGCGACGGGGTGTTGATCAACAACAGCCTGGATCAGGTGTTTGCCTACCTCGATGACCCGGCCAATTCCGATGTTTTCGTCGAAGCGGTGCGCTACCAGCGCCTGGCCAAAACCAAATAAACCCAGCACGTAACGGTTTTACTACAGGAGTTTCGGGTGGACGAATACCAGCAGACGATACGCATTTTGTCCGATCGCATAGTGCTGGCGCAGACGCCGATTCGCGTTCTGGATGCGGTCAAGTGGGACGACAGCATTCGCAAGGGGTTCTTCAAAGGCAAGGGCAAGGAAATGCCGGCCGTGGACCGCGACTATTACCTCAATCGACCGCTGGCATTTGATTCCAGCAAAGTGAAGCTGGAATTCCAGAACATCGAGCGCGACATCACTCGCCAGCTCGGCCAGTTCAATCCGGTCGGCCAGATCATGCGCCGCATGTGCAAGGAATACCGGATGGTGGTGCGCATGCTCGAAGCGCGCGGCACCGAGGATTTCGGGCTGATTTCCCAGGAATTGTATGGCGCGGCGTCCGATGCGTTCCACGCGGGTGACCCGACCCTGGCCGACCTGGGGCTGATGCTCTCCGATTACCTGAACAACATCGACGGCCGTGGCGACCTCAAGGACGAACCGAAAATCCTTACCGCCAAGGAAGCCGTCGACCTGCTGCAACATCGGTTGAACAAGGTGTTTGGCGAGAACGAAGAAACCATTCGGGTGTTCGAGTCCGACGGGATCGTCGCCGATGCGGCGGCCGGCGCCGACTACATCAAGATCCGCGCCGACGCGATGTTCAACGACCGTGACGTGCGTGCGCTGGAAGTCCACGAAGGGCTGGTGCATGTGGGCACCACGCTCAACGGCCTGAATCAGCCGATCTGCACCTTCCTGTCCAAAGGCCCGCCGTCGTCTACCGTGACCCAGGAAGGCTTGGCGATCCTGATGGAAATCATCACCTTCGCCTCCTACCCGAGCCGCCTGCGCAAACTGACTAACCGTACCCGCGCCATTCATATGGTGGAGGAGGGCGCGGACTTCTTGCAGATTTACGAATTTTTCTGTGAGCAAGGCTTCGAAATGGCCGAAAGCTACGGCAACGCCAGTCGGGTTTTCCGTGGCTCGGTGCCGACCGGTCTACCGTTTACCAAAGACTTGTCCTACCTCAAGGGCTTTATCATGGTTTACAACTACATTCAGTTGGCCGTGCGTAAAGGCAAGCTGGAGCAGATACCGCTATTGTTTTGCGGCAAGACCACGCTGGAAGACATGCGGACCTTGCGCCAGTTGGTGGACGAAGGCCTGGTGGTGCCGCCCAAGTACCTGCCTGACCAATTCCGCGACATGAACGCGCTATCGGCCTGGATGTGCTTCTCCAACTTCCTCAACCACCTGAGCCTGGACCGGATCGAAGCGGATTATTCCAATATCCTCTAACCATGATGAGATCCCCTGTGGGAGCGAGCCTGCTCGCGATAGCGGCTTAACATTCAACATCGATGTTGTCTGACACACCGCCATCGCGAGCAGGCTCGCTCCCACAGGGGGGTGTATTCCAATCCCCCATTTTTCGCGAGGCTTCACCGGATGAGAATCCTCGGCATCTTTTGCCTGCTCCTGGCCCTTGGCGGTTGCGACTCTCTGCTGTTCTATCCCGAGCCCGGCCAGCCGTTCACCCCGGCAAAAGCCAAACTCGAATTCCGCGACGTCACCCTGACCACCGCCGACGGCCTCAAGCTGCATGGCTGGTGGTTGCCGGCGAAAAAAGGTCTCGAGGTCAAAGGCACGGTGTTGCATCTGCACGGCAACGGCGGCAACCTGGCGTGGCATTTGGGGGGGAGCTGGTGGTTGCCGGAGCAGGGCTATCAAGTGTTGCTGGTGGACTATCGCGGGTACGGTTGGTCCGAAGGTAAACCGGCGTTGCCGGCGATCTATCAGGACATCGATGCCGCGTTCAAATGGCTCGACCAGGCCCCGGAGGTCAAGGGCAAGCCACTGATCCTTCTCGGTCAGAGCCTTGGCGGTTCGATGGCCGTGCATTTCCTGGCCCAACATCCCGAGCGCCAGCGGCAACTCAAGGCTTTCGTGCTCGATGGCGTGCCTGCCAGTTACCGTGATGTCGGGCGTTTCGCCTTGAGTACGTCGTGGATGACCTGGCCGTTCCAGGTGCCGTTGTCCTGGTTGGTGCCGGACGGCGACAGCGCGATCCATTCCATGAAACAGCTCAACGGCGTACCGAAACTGATCTATCACAGTATTGATGATCAACTGGTGCCCCTTTCCAACGGCATCCGACTGTATCAAGCTGCGCCGCCGCCGCGAGTGCTGCAACTGACCCGGGGCGGTCATGTGCAAACCTTCGCCGACCCGGTCTGGCAAAAGGTCATGCTGCGCTACCTCGAAGACCCGCAGCATTTCAACGGCTTGCGCCGCCTGGGTGAAATCCCGAATTACCCGGCGCCCCCGAATTCTGAAGATGAACCACCAGAGAGTCCGCAATGAGTGAAGAACGTAACGCCATCCCGCTGATCATCACCGGTATTTGCAGCATCCTCGGCACCGTTGGCGCCCTGTGGTGGTACGGCTACCTGCACTTCGCCAAACCCGAAGATGCGCTACTGCTCAGCGACTTCACCATGCTCAAGACCGTGCCGGGCGAAGACTACAAGGTCTCCCTGGAACCGGCCCCGCAAGTGGCCCAGTGCATCGATGGCGTGCTGGTGCTGTTCGACACCGACCAGAAAGGCCTGACCGGCGTGCTGATCAACAGCAAGAAAAAAGCCGTGCGCTGCATGGGCGAGGAAACGCCGCAAAAACTTGAACAATAAGTCTCGCATCCATCGGCAACGATGAACCCTTGTGGTGAGGGGGCTTGCCCCCGTTGGGTCGCGAAGCGGCCCTGAAACCTGCATTCGCGTTTTGTCGGTAATACCTTGGGGGATGGTCTCACGACTGCTTCGCAGCCGAACGGGGGCAAGCCCCCTCGCCACAGGGTGTTTACCCGCAGATCGAGTGTTCAGCCAATAAAAAGCCCCGCCTGATCAACTCAGGCGGGGCTTTTGCGTTACCGCAGGTTCAATTTAGTTCGAGCTGATCGCCGAACGCGGTACGACAGGCTGGTTGTCGTTGGAAATGGTCACTTCCACCCGACGGTTCATCGCACGGCCCGAGACGCTGGCGTTCTCCGCAACCGGGTATTCCTTGCCATAACCCTGGGCCACGATGCGCACAGGATCTACACCCATCTTGATCAGGGCCACTTGCACCGAGGTCGCGCGACGCTCGGACAGCGACTGGTTGTACGACGCCGAGCCAGTGCTGTCGGTGTAACCCTCGACAATCACTTTGCGGTCCGGGTTTTCCTGAAGGAACTGCGCCAGTTTGTTGATATTCACCAAACCGTTGGACTTCAGGTCCGCCTTGTTGGTGGCGAACAGCACATCACCAAACGTCACCAGCGTGCCGCGATCGGTCTGTTTGGCGTTCAGACTGTCCTGCAGCTGTTTGATCTGCTGGTCGCGGGCATCCAGACGAGCCTGGGCCCGTTGTGCCGCGGCATTTTTCAGGTTGTTTTCAGCGGTGCGCAGGGCGATGGTCTGCTTGGCCACTTCAACACGCTGATTGGTCAGGTAAGCCAGTTGGTCGACCTTGGCCTGGTCTTCCCTATCCAGGTAAGCCTTGTCGGCCTTGTCCAGGTATTCGCTGGCGTCTTTGGTTTCCAGCGCTGCGACTTTGCTGGCTTGCGGGTTGGCTTGCAGGCCGGTGTAGTTGGTGCGAGCTTGCTCCAGGTTCGCGTTGGGCGGTGTGGAGCAGGCAGCCAGTGCAACACTTGCGGCCAGGAGGGCGGGGATCATCAATTGTTTGCGCATAATAGTTCGTCCTTTCTATCGATAAGTGTTTCAGGTCTGAAAATCGGGATGGGCGCTTACTGCACGGTGCGCTGACTTTCCTGACGCAGTTCCTGAACACCTTTCTGGGAGTCCTTCACAGCTTGTTCGGCTTTCATCGCCTGGGCCTTGCGCTCGGCGACGCGGGCGTCCCACTCGGCTTGCTCGGCCAGCATTCTGGCTTCGTCATACTTTTTGTCGTGCATGGCGATTTCGGCTTGTTTGAGCTTGTCCTGAGCGGCCTTCATTTCCACAGCGGCGAATTCGGTACCGCCGGCGCTGACAGCGCTGTTCACGGCGGATTGGGTCACGGCGTATTGCTCGCTCGGCGGGTTACCGGCGCAACCGGCCAGAACGAAGCTGCCGCCGATGGCCAGGGCCGCCAGTTTGAGATCGCGCAGATGGGGGAACGAGGATGATGCGATGCTGGTCTTCATGGTCTTCAACTCCATTGGATAACTCCTGAAAAACATCTGAATCCATCCTGGGCAAGGAGCCGCAACCTACAATTTCCAGAGCATTTTGAATCGGCCGTCCCAGGCGTGGTTATTGGGTTGACCCAAAGTGTTTTTCAAAAGTTCAGAGAAGATGGCCTATCGCCCGAAAAAACTTGATCGAGCGGACAAGGCTCTACATCGGGAACTTTCGGGCGGCACAGGGGTATTCACAGGGCTTTAAGTGACCCGCAAGTTCACCGTTCAGCAGGAAGAATGCGATCAAATTGTGGGAGCGAGCCTGCTCGCGATGGGGCCATATCATTCAACATCAACGTTGACTGTTAAACCGCTATCGCGAGCAGGCTCGCTCCCACAGGAATCAGTGTTTCTGCTTGTCGTTATCGCCCGACAAATCATGCAAATGACGCCGGGACAAGGCGAGAAAGCGCGGGGTCGGGCCGACGTCTTCGTACAGCGGATCGCCTTCTTCGTCAGTGGCCACCACCGTTGACCCTTTCACATATGGAAAGCTCGCTTCGAGCTCTTCCAGCGCAGCGCCGATCAGCTCGCCGAGCAGTTCTTCGGGGTGCCGCTTGGGGTACATCTCGATAATTGCCGCCAGCCGTGCGGCGGCTTCCACGTCCAGATGAATCGCGTAGCCAGAGTCGGTCAGACGACCCTTGGCGTTTTCTTCCCAATGCTTGGCGAGCTCGCGGATTTTCATGATGACCTCGTTGCGCACCTGCTCGTGGCAGGCCGGGTGAGTGTCCGGCGGTGGCCGGTGATACGCCGTTGTACGGCTTATGGTTGAGATTAGCTGTAACGCTCGGTGTTTGAAGTCCTTGGCGTCGTCTGCTTGTAAGAAGCGCTTTACGACGGCACTCTCTTTAACAGAGCTTCTATTTCAACGTCTTTACTATCAAAGCATAGCCGCCCGGATTTTCGCTGGAGAACTGCTGATGACCGATATTGATGCACGCTTGCGCGAGGACGTTCACCTGTTGGGTGAGCTGTTGGGCAACACCATTCGTGAACAGTACGGGGACGATTTTCTCGACAAAATCGAGCAGATCCGCAAAGGCGCCAAGGCCGACCGTCGCGGTTCGATGGACGCCGAACTCAGCGCCAGCCTCAACCAGTTGAGCGAAGACGAGTTGCTGCCGGTGGCGCGGGCGTTCAACCAGTTCCTCAACCTGGCCAATATCGCCGAGCAATATCAGCTGATTCATCGCCGTGAAGAATCGCAGCCTGCGCCGTTCGAGGCACGGGTGTTGCCGGAATTGCTCGCTCGCCTGCTGACTGCGGGCCATGACGCCGAGTCCCTGGCGCGGCAATTGGGCCGGCTGGAAATCGAACTGGTATTGACCGCGCACCCCACCGAAGTGGCGCGTCGCACGCTGATCCAGAAGTACGACGCGATCGCCGCGCAACTGGCCGCCCAGGACCATCGCGACCTGACCACCGCCGAGCGCGAGCAGATCAAAACGAAGTTGCAGCGCCTGATCGCCGAAGCCTGGCACACCGAAGAAATCCGCCGTACCCGTCCGACACCGGTGGACGAAGCCAAGTGGGGCTTCGCGGTGATCGAGCATTCGCTGTGGCAGGCGATTCCCAACTATTTGCGCAAGGCCGATCAGGCCCTGCACGCCGCCACCGGCCTGCACCTGCCACTGGAAGCCGCACCGATTCGCTTTGCTTCATGGATGGGCGGCGACCGCGACGGCAACCCCAACGTCACCGCCGCCGTAACCCGCGAAGTGTTGCTGCTGGCGCGCTGGATGGCCGCCGATTTGTACCTGCGCGATGTCGATCACCTCGCCGCCGAGTTGTCGATGCAGCAGGCCAGTGACGAGTTGAAAGCCAAGGCCGGCGACAGCGCCGAGCCTTACCGCGCAGTGCTCAAACAATTGCGTGAACGCCTGCGCGCGACCCGTAATTGGGCCCACGCATCCCTGACGGCAAACACGCCAGCGTCGGCCGATGTGCTGCAAAACAACCGCGACCTGCTGGACCCGCTGGAGCTGTGCTACCACTCGCTGCATGAATGCGGCATGGGCGTCATTGCCGACGGCCCGTTGCTCGATTGCCTGCGCCGCGCGGTGACGTTCGGGTTGTTTCTGGTGCGCCTCGATGTGCGACAGGACTCGTCGCGCCACACGGCGGCCATGACCGAAATCACCGATTACCTCGGCCTGGGCCGTTATGAGGACTGGAGCGAAGAGGAGCGCATCGCCTTCCTGATGCGCGAACTGAACAATCGTCGGCCTTTGCTGCCGGCGTACTTCAAGCCATCTGCCGACACAGCCGAAGTGCTGGCGACTTGCCGGGAAATCGCCGCGGCACCAGGGGCTTCCCTTGGTTCGTATGTGATTTCCATGGCCGGCGCCGCTTCCGACGTGCTGGCCGTGCAATTGCTGCTCAAAGAATCCGGTGTATTGCGGCCGATGCGCGTGGTGCCGCTGTTCGAGACCCTCGCCGACCTCGATAACGCCGGCCCGGTGATCGAAAAACTCTTGTTGTTGCCGGGCTATCGCTCGCGCCTGCAAGGGCCGCAGGAAGTGATGATCGGTTATTCCGACTCGGCCAAGGACGCCGGCACTACAGCGGCAGCCTGGGCGCAGTATCGGGCGCAGGAGCGTTTGGTCGACATCTGTCGCGAACAGCAAGTGGAACTGCTGTTGTTCCACGGTCGCGGTGGCACCGTGGGCCGTGGGGGTGGTCCGGCGCATGCGGCGATTCTGTCGCAGCCGCCGGGGTCGGTGGCGGGGCGTTTCCGCACCACTGAGCAAGGGGAAATGATTCGTTTCAAATTCGGCCTACCGGACATCGCCGAGCAAAACCTCAATCTGTACCTGGCGGCGGTGTTGGAGGCGACCTTGCTACCACCGCCACCCCCTGAGCCTGCCTGGCGCCATTTGATGGACGAATTGGCCGCCGACGGCGTCAAGGCTTACCGCGCTGTGGTGCGGGAGAATCCGCAGTTCGTCGAATATTTCCGCCAGTCCACCCCGGAACAGGAATTGGGGCGTTTGCCGTTGGGCAGCCGCCCGGCCAAGCGCCGTGCGGGTGGAATTGAAAGCTTGCGCGCCATTCCCTGGATCTTCGGCTGGACCCAGACGCGCCTGATGCTGCCGGCCTGGCTTGGCTGGGAAGCGGCATTGAGCAAGGCACTGGAGCGCGGCGAGGGTGAGTTGCTGGGGCAGATGCGCGAGCAGTGGCCGTTCTTCCGTACCCGCATCGATATGCTGGAAATGGTGCTGGCCAAGGCCGACGCCGACATCGCCCAGTCTTACGATGAGCGCTTGGTCGAGCCGGATCTGCTCCCTTTGGGGGCGCATTTACGCGACCTATTGTCGCAGGCGTGTGCGGTGGTCCTGGGGTTGACCGGTCAGTCGCAGCTACTGGCACATAGCCCAGCCACCCTTGAATTCATCCGCCTGCGCAACACTTACCTCGACCCGCTGCATCTATTGCAGGCCGAACTGTTGGCACGTTCGCGGCAACAGGATGTGGCCCAGGGCAGCCCGGTAGAACAGGCGTTACTGGTGTCTGTGGCGGGGATTGCCGCCGGTTTGCGAAATACCGGCTAAGGTTTTCATCGTGGGGGACAGGCACCCGGCGCGAGCGTCGAGTGCCTGCTGGCGAGCGGTCGAAAAGGTCTGTCACGCGACAGTTAATGATGGGGTTGCGACTTGGGTTACCCCTTCGCAGGGTCTCGTAAGGGGCGGGTTTCTCCGACTTTCGGCGGCTTGTGTGGGCAGGGCCTGCTGTGTATCTTGATCAGCCTTTGGCCGTTTGGGCGGTCGCGATCCTATTTTTGAGATTGGCCCCAAGAGGCGAATCTGACGTTATCTATATAAAAAATTGAGGAGCACATCGATGCGCGTCATTCTGCTGGGAGCTCCCGGGGCCGGTAAAGGTACTCAGGCTAAGTTCATCACCGAGAAATTCGGCATTCCGCAAATCTCCACCGGCGACATGCTGCGTGCTGCTGTAAAAGCCGGTACCGAGCTGGGTGTTAAAGCCAAAGGCATCATGGATGCCGGTGGTCTGGTCTCCGACGATCTGATCATCGCCCTGGTCAAGGACCGTATCGCGCAGCCTGACTGTGCCAACGGTTTCCTGTTCGACGGTTTCCCGCGCACCATTCCGCAAGCTGAAGCGCTGGTAGAAGCGGGTGTGGAACTGGACAACGTGGTCGAAATCGCCGTCGATGACGAAGAAATCGTTCAGCGTATCGCCGGTCGTCGCGTTCACGAGGCCAGCGGCCGCGTGTACCACACCGTCTACAACCCGCCAAAAATCGCCGGCAAAGACGACATCACTGGCGAAGAGCTGGTGCAGCGCAAGGACGACACCGAAGAAACCGTGCGTCATCGCCTGTCGGTCTACCACTCCCAGACCAAACCACTGGTAGAGTTCTACCAGGGGCTGGCCTCTGCGCAGGGCAAGCCGAAATACAGCCATATTCCGGGTGTTGGCTCGGTTGAAGTGATCACCGGCAAGGTGCTTGAAGCACTGAGCTGAAAAGTCTGATCGGCTTCATCTTCTACGGCCCGCTTGCGGGCCGTAGTTGTTTATACTGACGCACTTTTTTCTGACCTCTCTTACGGAAACATCGATGAGCACCTTGCTGGCCCTGGACACCGCGACTGAAGCTTGCTCCGTTGCTTTGCTGCATGACGGTAAAGTCACGAGTCATTACGAGGTGATCCCGCGCCTGCATGCGCAGAAGCTGCTGCCGATGATCCAGCAACTGCTGGCCGATGCCGGGACCACGCTGCAAGCGGTCGATGCCATTGCGTTCGGCCGTGGTCCGGGCGCGTTCACCGGTGTGCGGATCGCCATCGGCGTGGTGCAGGGGCTGGCGTTTGCGCTGGATCGCCCGGTGTTGCCGGTCTCCAATCTCGCCGTACTCGCCCAGCGGGCTTATCGCGAACATGGCGTTAGCCAGGTCGCGGCGGCAATCGATGCGCGCATGGATGAGGTGTATTGGGGGTGCTACCGCGAAACGGCGGGGGAGATGCGGTTGGTGGGCAACGAAGCAGTACTGCCACCGCAAGCCGCTACGTTGCCGGCCGATGCCAGCGGCGAGTGGTTCGGCGCAGGCACCGGTTGGGGGTATTCCGAGCGCATTGCCGTCAACCTGAGCGGGCAGGACGCGGGCATGCTGCCCCACGCCGAAGACCTGCTGACCCTGGCGCGCTTTGCCTGGGAACGCGGTGAAGCGATCGTGGCCGATCAGGCGCAGCCGGTGTATTTGCGCGATAAAGTCGCGACGCCGAAAGCGCGTTAATCCCGGTTGATGGGGCCTTCTGTGGCGAGGGGGCTTGCCCCCGTTGGGTCGCGAAGCGACCCCAAAAACCACCACCACATTCCCCTGACACACCGCATTGGCTGGTTTTGCAACTGCTTCGCAGCCGAACGGGGGCAAGCCCCCTCGCCACAATCAGCATTTCATCTCTAGCCAATCGTCACTTTCTAACCCGCGCTTTTAAACCTTTTCACTTTTCTGTGTTCTAGTTATCACTCGGCAGTTTGCGAAGTGGGCCATGTGCCACTAAGCTGCCATCATTGATACCGGACATGTACTCATGCGTATAGACGGCCTTTCCTCTCAGTCCTACCCCATCAAGCGCAAGCCTCGCAAAGGCCATGTGTCCGAGGATGACTCCGTCGATATCGACGGCGAGCTGGAATTCCCTACCGAAGAGCAATTGGCCGCCCGCGCCGCCAAAGCTTCCGCACAACGCCTGAGCAATCTGCCCGCCCGCCAACAAGACATGATTTATCACCGCGCCATGAGCAAAAGTGTGGCGATGGCACTGGCCAGTTACCTGAGCACCGCCACTTTTGTCGATTGGGATGCGGATGTACTGGGTCTCGACCTGTACATCTGATGCTGCCTTACTACCTCGGCTGCCCGTCCTGGAGTGAAAACGCCTGGCGCGATTACTTGTATCCGCAAGACGCCAGGCCTGCCGAGTTTCTCAATCTTTATGCTCAAGTGTTCAACGCCGTGGAAGGCAATACGACCTTCTACGCGAGCCCGTCTGCCGCCACTGTGCAGCGCTGGGCCGAAACCATGCCCGAACACTTTCGCTTCACCGCCAAGTTCCCCGGCGACATCAGCCATAGCGGTGACCTGCGCGAACAATTGACCGCCGCCGAAACCTTCCTGCAATTGCTCAGCCCCCTGGGTGAACGGGTTTCTCCCCTCTGGCTGCAATTGTCCAAAAGCTTCACCCCGCAACGTTTGTCCGAGTTGGCCGGTTTTATTGACGCGGTGGATCGGCCCTTGGCGGTCGAAGTGCGACACGATGAGTTCTTCGCCAAGGGCGATGCCGAGCGGATGCTCAATCGCCTGTTGCTGGACCGTGGTGTCGAGCGTATCTGCCTTGATCCGCGAGCGCTGTTCAGCTGCACCTCGACCGATCCTTCGGTGCTCCACGCCCAATCGAAAAAGCCCAGGGTACCGCCTCGCCCTGCTGCGTTTACTCAGTTCCCACAGGTGCGTTTCATCGGCCATCCTGTGCTTGAAGCCAACGATCCATTCCTGGTGCCGTGGGTCGAGAAAATCGCTGCCTGGATCGAAGAGGGCCGCACGCCCTATATCTTCCTGCACACCGCCGATAACCTGCTGGCGGCAAAACTCGCCCAACGTTTTCACGCACAACTGATGCTGCGTTTGCCTGGCTTGCCGCCGCTGCCTGAGCTATACAGAGAGCCCGCCGCCGAGCAACTTGGCTTGCTCTGAAGCGGCCTCGTTCCCTGATGCCAGTCAGCTGAGATGCGAAACCTGTGGGAGCGGGCTTGCTCGCGAAGACGGCGGCACAATCAACATTGTTGTCGTCTGACACTCCGCTTTCGCGAGCAAGCCCGCTCCCACAGGGATTGCGCTTAACTGACTGGTATTAGCTTCGTTTCCTCTTTCCAGGAGCCTGCCAATGGATGCGCAAACCCTTCGAGCCCAGGCGTTCAAAGCACTGCACGAACGCGAGGGCGCTTTTGTCATTCCCAACCCTTGGGACGCCGGCTCGGCGAAAATGCTCGCCAGCCTTGGCTTCGAGGCGCTGGCAACCACCAGTGCCGGTTACGCCTTTTCCCGGGGACGTCCCGACGGTGGGCTGACGCTCGACGAGACCTTGGCGAACGTTGAAGCGATTGTTTCAGCCACTGATCTGCCGGTGGCGGTGGATCTCGAAAACGGTTTTGCCGACGCCCCCAACGACTGCGCCCAAAGTATTGTGCGTGCGGCAAAGGCTGGTGCCGTTGGTGGTTCGATCGAAGATGCCACCGGGCGTGAGGACGGTCCGATCTACTGCTTCGAGCATGCCGTGGCGCGTATCGAAGCGGCTGTCGCGGTGGCTCGCAGTTTGCCTTTTCCCTTCGTGCTGACGGCGCGTGCCGAGAACTTTCTGCACGGCAATCCTGACCTCGACGACACCATTCGCCGCTTGCAGGCATTCGCCGAGGCGGGGGCCGATGTGCTTTACGCACCGGGCTTGCGCAGCGCTGAAGAGGTCTTGGCAGTGGTCCGTGCCGTGGAGCCGAAGCCGGTCAATGTGTTGATGTCCGGCGGGCTCAAACTGACGGTCGAGCAGTTGAGTGAAATGGGCGTCAAACGCATCAGCGTTGGTTCGGCCCTGGCCTTGGCGGCGTATGGCGAGTTCTTCCGCGCAGCCGAGGAAATCCAGCAACACGGGACCTTCGGTTTTACCTCCCGCTCGATGCCGTTCCAGAAGGCCAATCAATTGTTCAAAGGCTGACGATGCGGTTTCGGTGGGGGCTGTTGCTGGTACTGTTGATCATCGGCGTCGCCGGGTTGAGCGTCTGGCGCGGCTGGGTTTCCATTCCCCCGCAATGGAACCCGTGGGCGCCGCTGGACGTGAAGGCCGAACCGAACCTGCTGACCCGCTACAAATTGATGCGTCTGCGCAATGATCCGCAGTTATGCGACCAGGTCCTGAGCGGCTCAGGCTTGCGGGTGGCCCGTCAGGTCGATAGCCCGGACGCGACTTGCCCGTTGACCAACACCTTGCGTGTGCAAGGTGGCGAGGCGGCGCTGAGCAGCAGTTTCCTCGCCAGTTGCAGCCTGGCGGTAGCGTTCGCCTTGTTTGAGCGCCACGCCCTGCAACCGGCGGCTCAGGCGGTCTACGGGCAGGCGGTGAAACGGGTCGACCATCTCGGCAGTTTCGCCTGTCGCAACGTCTACAACCGCGAAAACGGCAGGCGCAGCCAGCATGCCACGGCCGATGCGCTGGATATCAGCGGATTCCGGCTGGCGGACGGCCGATCGATCAGCGTGCTCAGGGATTGGCCGAAGGATAACCAGGACGCGAGATTTCTGCGTCAGGTCCGCGACGGCGCCTGCGATATGTTCAGTGTGGTGTTGAGCCCGGACTACAACGCCGCCCATCGCAACCACTTTCATGTGGATGTCGGGCCGTGGTGGCGGTGCCGCTGAGGGTTATGCGGCGATGCGCAGGTTCTGCAGAACGATCGGACGTGCCCAACCGTTATCGAAATCCAATTGTTTCTGTTGTTCCACCAGCTCTTCGGGCGAGAAAGGCGGGAACGGTTTGTCCAGCAAGTCGAGCTCGAACTCGGCGATCGGCAAGTGCAGCAGACGCGGTTGCGGTGCGATGCCAGGCTCTGGCAGCGGTTGACCGGCAGTGAGCACGATCGGGCGTACCCAGCCGCTTTCGAAGTCCTGTTGTTTCTGTTGCGCGACGATTTCTTCCGGCGGGAACGGCGGGGAAGGTTTGTCGGCCAGGTCCATTTCGAACTCGGCAATCGGCAGAAACAGTGGCTCTGGCGGGCGGACGGGTGTTTCGATCACATCACATTCGCGCTGGGAAACGATGTGCGCCAGCAGCTCACTGCCAACGGTCGGTTCGACCGGGCTATCGAGATCAACCGGCGGAAAGTTGAGAGACTCCGGCACGACATCGCCCGACTGATCGGCCAGGGCCTGGGCAAAAAAATCCTGCCACAGGTGACTGACGCCGCTCAGTGCTTGGGAATTTCGCAGGCCAAAATCGCCGTGGGGCGAGATGTAACCTATCGATGTGCGTTGAATGTCTGACATTTCTCTCGGTCGACGCTCAGCTCTGGCAAAATGCTCGATAGTTTGGTTATCGGCCGTTTTTGCCGATCATTAATTTTTTGAGCGTGTTTTCCCATGATTGAGCAACCTGCGGCCTGCCGCATCCATGTCGAGGCCTTGGGCACGACCTTTCAGCCACAGGCCGAACAATGGGCCGAGCGCCTGGGGTTGCCGTTGCAGGTGGATGACGGCGAGTTTGCCTTGCAGGTGGGCGAGCAGGGGTTGCAGCTGCAGCAACTCGGGCCGGACGCTCCGGGACCGGTGAGGGTGGACTTCGTCGAGGGCGGTGCGGCCCATCGTCGGTTGTACGGCGGTGGCAGCGGTCAGATGATCGCCAAAGCGGTCGGTGTCGCCCAAGGCGTGCGTCCGCGCGTGCTGGACGCCACGGCCGGGTTGGGCAAGGATGCGTTCGTGCTGGCTAGCCTGGGCTGTGAGATGAGCCTGATCGAGCGCCAGCCGCTGATCGGCGCCTTGCTTGAAGATGGCCTGGCGCGCGGCGCGGAAGATTTCGACGTGGCACCGATCGTGGCGCGGATGCGTTTGCTCAAGGGCAATTCGATCGAGGTGATGCGCAACTGGGAAGGCGAGCCACCGCAGGTGATTTACCTCGACCCGATGTTTCCCCATCGCGAGAAAACCGCGCTGGTGAAGAAGGAAATGCGCCTGTTCCGGCCGCTGGTCGGCGATGACCCGGATGCGCCGGCATTGCTCGAAGCGGCATTGGCCCTGGCCAGTCACCGGGTGGTAGTCAAACGCCCACGCAAGGCGCCGTGCATCGACGGGCCGAAGCCGAGTCATGCGCTGGATGGCAAGTCCAGCCGGTATGACATTTATCCGAAGAAAGCGCTCAAACCCTGATTCGATACTGATCGTTCCCATGCTCTGCGTGGGAATGCCTCAATGGACGCTCTGCGTCCGCTTCGAAAGGGACGCGGAGCGTCCCGGGCTGCATTCCCACGCAGAGCGTGGGAACGATCATCAGGCCGACTCCGGCCGATAAGCCCGCATAAACAGCCCCACCACTTCCCGCACATGGGCCTCGGCCGCATCCCCGGTCACCGGCTCGCCGCAGCCGTACAGCAAGCGGAAATTCCCCGCGCCCTTGAGCAGGCAAAAGAAATGCTCGGCGGCATTGCGCGGTTTATCGATGCTCAATGCGCCGCTCTGATTGACCTTGTTCAGCAACCCCTCCATGCCGTGAAGTACGCGTTCTGGCCCGGCCTGGAAGAAAATCAGTGAGAGTTTTGGGTCCTGGCTACCCAGCGTCATCATCAGTCGATGCAGGTTCACCGATTCATCGCTGTTGATCAGCTGATGAAAGCCGCGTGCGATGTTCAGCAGCACGGTTTCCACCGCAATGCCGTCCGGCAATTCAAAAAACAGCGGTGGCAATTGCTCCTCGCACTTGGCCACCACGGCGGCGGAGAACAGCGTCTCCTTGTCGTTGAAATGGCTGTAGACCGTCAGCTTCGACACGCCGGCCTCGGTCGCCACGGCATCCATGCTGGTATTGGCGTAACCCTTACTCAGAAACAGAATTTTCGCCGCGTCGAGGATTGCCTGGCGCTTGGCCAGATCCTTGGGGCGACCCGGACCACTGGGTGTTGAAAGATTGTTAGACATTCTTCGCTTTAATACTGGACTGGTGAGTTTGCTATTAATAACATACTGGTCAGTATAATTATTCAAAGCACCATTAGCGAAAGGTCCTTCACCATGTTCCGCTATGCCTTGTCCCTCGCATTGCCGGTCAGTCTGGCTTTTTTATTGTCTGCGTGTGGCCATGAAGAGGCGCCTCAAGTCACCGTCCGCCCGGCCATGGTCGTACAGCCAGAGCCCTCGGCCCAGGCCATGGAAAGTTATCCCGGTGAAGTCCGCGCGCGCTATGAGCCAGATCTGGCCTTTCGCATTGGCGGCAAAGTCAGCCGACGACTGGTCGAGGAAGGCCAGCGGGTCAAGGCTGATCAACCCTTGGCGGAACTGGATCCTCAGGACGTGCGCCTGCAACTGGAAGCCACCCGTGCCCAGGTCGCGGCCGCAGAAGCCAACCTGAGCCTGGTGCGCGCCGAGCGTGATCGCTACAAGACCCTGATGGAGCGGCAGATGGTCAGCCGTTCGCAATACGACAATGCGGAAAACCTCTACCGCTCCGGTGAAGCACGCCTCAAGCAAATCAAAGCCGAATTCAATGTATCGACCAATCAGGCCAGTTACGCGGTGCTGCGCGCGCCGCAGGATGGGGTGGTGGCCAAACGTGCGGTTGAAGTCGGGCAAGTGGTGGCGGCCGGGCAAACCGTGTTTACCCTCGCCACCGATGGCGAGCGCGAAGTGTTGATCAGCCTGCCGGAGCAGAGTTTCGGTCGCTTCAAGGTCGGCCAGCCGGTCTCGGTGGAACTCTGGACCCAACCCGATCAACGTTTCCCCGGACGCATCCGTGAGTTGTCACCTGCGGCCGACCCGAAATCCCGCACTTTCGCCGCCCGTATCGCTTTTACCGCTGGCAAGGTTCCCGCCGAACTTGGCCAGAGCGCCCGGGTGTTCATCCAGACTGCCGATGTGGTGTCGTTGTCGGTGCCGCTGTCGGCGGTCACTGCGGAAAACGGTGCCACTTATGTGTGGGTGGTCGGCGCCAACAACACCCTGAAGAAAGCTCCGGTGCGGGTCGGTGCATTCGGTGAGAAAACCGTGCCGGTGCTTGAAGGCCTGAACGCCAGCGACTGGGTGGTGGCGGCCGGTGTTCATGTGCTTCACGACGGGCAGCAAGTACGCCCGGTGGATCGCTCCAACCGTGTGGTCAATCTGGCGCACAAGGAGTAATCCCCGATGGGTTTCAATCTTTCCGAATGGGCGCTGCGTAACCGCCAGATCGTACTGTTTCTGATGCTCTTGCTGGCCGTCGTCGGCGCGTTGTCCTACACCAAGCTGGGCCAAAGTGAAGACCCGCCGTTTACCTTCAAAGCCATGGTGATTCGCACCAACTGGCCGGGGGCCACGGCCGAGGAAGTATCGCGCCAGGTTACCGAGCGTATTGAAAAGAAACTGATGGAAACCGGCGAGTATGAACGGATCGCTTCGTTCTCCCGCCCGGGCGAATCTCAGGTCACGTTCATGGCGCGGGATTCCATGCATTCGGTGGAAATCCCGGACCTCTGGTATCAGGTCCGCAAGAAGATCAGCGACATTCGCCACACCCTGCCGCCGGGCATCCAGGGACCCTTCTTCAACGATGAGTTCGGCACCACCTTCGGCAACATTTACGCCCTGACCGGCGAAGGTTTTGATTACGCGGTGCTCAAGGACTACGCCGACCGTATCCAGATTCAGCTGCAACGGGTCAAGGATGTGGGCAAGGTCGATCTGCTCGGGCTGCAGGACGAGAAGATCTGGATCGAACTGTCCAACGTCAAACTGGCCACCCTCGGGTTGCCGTTGGCGGCGGTGCAGCAGGCGCTTGAAGAGCAGAACGCGATGTCCAACGCAGGTTTCTTCGAAACCACCAGCGAGCGTTTGCAGCTACGGGTTTCGGGGAATTTTCAGACGGTAGACGAGATCAAGAACTTCCCGATCCGGGTCGGTGATCGCACGTTCCGCATCGGCGATGTAGCGAACGTTCGTCGTGGCTTCAACGATCCACCGGCACCGCGCATGCGCTTCATGGCTGAAGACGCCATCGGCCTGGCCGTGGCCATGAAAAGCGGTGGCGACATTCTGATTCTGGGCAAAGCGCTGGAAGTCGAATTCGCCCGGATCCAGAAAAACCTCCCGGCTGGCATGCAACTGCGCAAGGTGTCCGATCAACCCGCCGCGGTGAAAACCGGTGTCGGCGAGTTTGTTCAGGTACTGGTGGAGGCGCTGGCAATTGTGTTGCTGGTGAGTTTCTTCTCCCTCGGTGTACGCACCGGCATGGTCGTAGCGCTGGCGATTCCGCTGGTGTTGGCGATGACGTTCGCCTGCATGTATTACTTAGGGATAGGCCTGCACAAGATTTCCCTTGGCGCGCTGGTACTGGCGCTGGGGTTGCTGGTGGACGACGCGATCATCGCCGTGGAAATGATGGCGATCAAAATGGAGCAGGGCTTCGACCGGGTCAAAGCCGCCAGCTATGCCTGGACCAGCACCGCGTTCCCGATGCTCACCGGGACGCTGATCACCGCTGCCGGTTTCCTGCCAATAGCCACCGCACAATCGGGCACCGGCGAATACACCCGCTCGATTTTCCAGGTGGTGACCATCGCGCTGTTGGCGTCGTGGGTTGCCGCCGTGGTCTTTGTGCCTTATCTGGGGGAAAAACTCCTGCCGGACCTGGCGAAAATTCACGCCGCCAAACATGGCACCGGCGACGGCCAACCCGACCCCTATGGCACGCCGTTCTATCAGCGCGTCAGACGGCTGGTGGAGTGGTGCGTGCGCCGGCGCAAAACGGTGATCGTCCTGACCATCGTGATGTTCGTCGCGTCAGTGGTGCTGTTCCGTTTCGTGCCACAGCAGTTCTTCCCGGCTTCGGGGCGACTGGAGTTGATGGTCGATCTGAAGCTTGCCGAAGGTGCCTCCCTGAGTAACACCGCCGAGGAGGTCAAACGCCTCGAAGGCCTGCTCAAGGATCACGCCGGGATCGACAACTACGTGGCTTACGTCGGCACCGGTTCGCCGCGTTTCTACCTGCCGCTGGATCAGCAACTTCCGGCAGCGAGCTTCGCCCAGTTTGTCGTCCTGGCCAAAACCATCGAGGACCGCGAAACCCTGCGCACCTGGCTGATTGAAACCCTAAACGAACAATTCCCGGCGCTGCGCTCGCGGGTTACACGGCTGGAGAACGGCCCACCGGTTGGCTATCCGGTGCAGTTTCGGGTCACCGGTGAGCACATCGAGGAAGTCCGCGCATTGGCCCGTAAAGTCGCGGCCAAGGTTCGCGAGAACCCACACGTGGCCAACGTGCATCTGGACTGGGAAGAGCCGAGCAAAGTCGTTTACCTGAACGTCGATCAGGACCGTGCACGAGCGCTGGGTGTGAGCACGACGAACCTCTCGGGTTTTCTGCGAAGCTCGCTGACCGGTGCCAGCGTCAGCCAGTACCGCGAAGACAATGAGTTGATCGAGATCCTGCTGCGCGGCACGGTGCATGAGCGCACCGAGTTGGCGTTGCTGCCAAGTCTGGCCGTGCCGACCGACAACGGTCGCAGCGTGGCCCTGTCGCAGATCGCGACGCTGGAATACGGCTTCGAAGAAGGCATCATCTGGCATCGTAATCGCCTGCCGAACGTGACGGTTCGCGCCGATATCTACGGCAAGGAACAGCCGGCGACGCTGGTGCAGCAAATCATGCCGACCCTCGATCCGATTCGCGCCGAGCTGCCAGACGGCTATCTGCTGGACGTCGGTGGTACGGTGGAAGACTCGGCTCGCGGGCAGAACTCGGTGAAGGCCGGTGTGCCGCTGTTTATCGTGGTGGTGCTGACGTTGCTGATGCTGCAACTGCGCAGTTTCTCGCGCACGGTGATGGTGTTTCTGACGGCGCCACTGGGGCTGATTGGTGTGACGCTGTTTCTGATGGTGTTCCGCCAGCCGTTCGGTTTTGTGGCGATGCTCGGGACCATCGCCTTGTCCGGGATGATCATGCGTAACTCGGTGATTCTGGTGGATCAGATTGAGCAGGATATCGCTGCCGGGCTTAAGCCTTGGCAGGCGATTATCGAGGCGACGGTGCGACGGTTCCGACCGATTGTGCTGACGGCGTTGGCGGCGGTGTTGGCGATGATTCCATTGTCACGCAGTGTGTTTTTCGGGCCGATGGCGGTGGCGATCATGGGCGGGCTGATTGTGGCGACGGCGTTGACGTTGCTGTTTTTGCCGGCGTTGTATGCGGCTTGGTTCAGGGTCAAGCAAGAGCCGGTGTGATTGTTTGATCCTGGCGGCCTTCGGGCCGACCATGGTCACTCCATTGTAGGAGCGAGGCTCGCCCGCGAAGGCGGTCCAAGCTCCTACACATATTTCAGATCCGTCTGATATTGAGTCAACGTAGGTGCGCTGTTGTACTCAAGACTCAACTTCGTGAGTTTTTGAGACACCGATAATGAAAAAACCGCCCATGCTCAGGGGCAGATCCGACCCGGTGTTCGATCTGTTGGGGCAGTCACCCCACAAGGAACGCCTCTCGGACTACCTCGCACTGCTCAAGCCGCTGGACGATCAGGGCCGCTACCTTCCTTTCGATGAGTTGCGCTACCGCTGGGCGCCTGGACTGGATGCGAACCTGTGCTGGGCCTTGGTCAAGAAAGCCCGGACCGCACAGTATTCCAGCATTTTGCCATTGGGCGAGCCCATTCAATGGGGCCAATTTGTGCTGACCCCATTGGCCCAGAAAGCTGTTTCGGCCGTCGATCGACAAGCGACGACGGCAGCGCTGGAATACATGACTGGCCAGATCGGCGAACGAGCGCATTTCAGCTATCTGCTCAACGATCTGATCGAAGACGAAGCCATCAGCAGCAGCCAGCTCGAAGGCGCGGCAACCACCACCCGGGTGGCCAAGGACATGCTCAAGCGCAAGCGCCTGCCGCGTACGCCGGATGAGAGGATGGTCATCGGTAACTACAAGATGATGAACTTCGCCTGGGAAAAGCGATATGAGCCCTTGAGCGTCGAGCTGATCGCGGCGATGCATCGTGTCGGCGTCGAAGGTATCGATGACCCGCAATATTCACCGGGTGCCTTCAGGGTCAACGATGACGTGGTGGTGCAGGATGGCGAAGGTAATACCGTGCATACGCCGCCTCCCGCAGCGGGGCTCGTGTCGCGATTGCAGGTGCTGTCGAAGTGGATCAACCAGTCTCACGACGATCCCGGTCAAGTGGATTACCTTCATCCATTGATCAAAGGAATCGCGCTGCATTTTGCACTGGGCTATGAGCATCCTTTTCGCGATGGCAACGGCCGGGTCGCACGGGCACTGTTTTACTGGTTCATGTTCAAGAATGACTTCTCGGCCTTTCGCTACATCGCGATCAGCTTGTTGCTGCGCAATGCGCCGGTGAAATACGGGCGCTCGTATCTGAATACCGAGGCCGATGATCTGGACCTGACCTACTTCATCGATTTCCAGTGTTCAGTCATCTCCCGGGCTGTCAGCGCTTTTACCGAGGCTTATCGAAAAAGCCTGGCCTATACCGAAAGCTTTGATCGATGGCTGCTGGAGTCTGGTTTTTTCGACCGATTGACCGAGAAACAGCGAGCCGTATACCAAGTGGCCAAGAGTGGCATGGCCAAGGAGTTCACGGCGGTCAATGTGAAGGAGAATCTGAACTGCTCTTACAACACCGCGTCAGCCACTCTGAATGGTTTGGTCGAGTTGATGGTGTTCGAGAAAAGGAGGATGGGGCGCGAGTGGGTGTTCTTCCTGCGGGCAGCGTCCGCGGTCTGATTCCCGGGGGCGTGAGATTGCTCG
Organism: Pseudomonas sp. TE12508; assembly: GCF_056279485.1. Lineage (NCBI taxonomy): Bacteria > Pseudomonadati > Pseudomonadota > Gammaproteobacteria > Pseudomonadales > Pseudomonadaceae > Pseudomonas > Pseudomonas sp. TE12508. The sequence continues at coordinate 57,015 of NZ_JBWCCN010000028.1, forward strand.
CGATGAGTCCGTGTCAGTCGACATACTGTGGCTGACACACCGCAATCGCGAGCAAGCTCGCTCCTACAGGATCGGAGTTGAGGCTTAGAGCGTACCAAATACCTTCTTCGCCAAACTGGTCGCCGCCGCCGCAGGGTTCTGGCGAATGGTTTGTTCCTGCTTGCCAATCATCTCGAACAAACCGTTCAACGCCTGCTCGGTTACGTAGCTTTCGATGTTGGCGTTTTTCGCATCCAGCACGCCCAGGGTCGCCGCCTGCCCGGCGAACGAGTTGTATTGCTGGGCCAGGCCGACCTGGTCGGTGGCTTGTTTGACGATTGGCAGGAATTTGGTGCGAATCTGCTCGCGGCTGGTTTTGCTCAGGTACTGAGTCGCCGAGTCCTTGCCGCCGCTGAGGATCCCCTTGGCATCTTCCACGGTCATCTTCTTCACCGCATCCACCAGAATCGGCTGAGCCTGTGTCACGGCCGTTTCAGCCGCTTTGTTCATACTGGTTTCCAGTTGATCGACCTGATCGCCCATGCCGAACTGTTTCATTTTCTTGGCGACTTTACCCAGCTTACCCGGCAGTTCGATCTTCACGTCCGGGTTGTTGCTGAAGCCGCCGGGTGTGCCGAGTTGTTTAACGGCCAGTTGCGCGCCTTGGGTCAGAGCGTCCTTGAGACCTCCGGTGGCGTCTTGTTGCGACAGGTCATTGAGCGACAAGGCCAAGGCGTTGGCGCAGATCATCAAGCCTGCGCACAGGCCGGCGAAGCGAAGGGTAGGGCGGAGCATGGCGGCTTCCTTATTTAGAGAAAAAAGGCTCAGAAAAAAAGGTTCAGAAAATAGAATTAACGGGCCACGTCGACGCGGATTTTCAGGGGTTGCCGATCTTTGCCGTCCAGTTGCACGGCGTGATTTTCAGTGGTGATGAACATCAGCTCGCCATTGACTTCTATGCGCGCGCTGACCGAGTAGCGGTGGCCGGGTTTGACCTGCGCCGGATCGTAGCTCAAATGGAACGGCAACGGCACCTGGCCTTTGACCGGACCTTTCTGCTCGTCGAGCACTACTGCGGGTGCGTCGGCCAAGGACACATCTTGCAAGGTGACGCTCAAGGTTGCACTCGGTGGCAGGGCGATGCGTTGCAAGTAGAACACTTCGCCGTCGAGGCTGGCGTTGGCGGTCGGTGGTGTCGACTGGCAGGCACCGAGCAGGGTAGTCAGCAGGACGAGAGAGAGTTTTTTCATCGAAGATCTCCGTATCGAAGGCGCCAGAAGAAGCCTGGCGCCTGTAGGAATTTAGACGGTCTGCGCTGGCGCCGCGACTTGGTCCGCCGCATCTTCACTGCGATGCAGCGCCACCTGACGGATCGACAAGCGAATCTCCGCCGGCAATACCCGTTTGGCCGCACCTTCGGCCAGTTCGCCGAGCAGTTTGTGATAGCTCAGCTTGCCGGCTTCGTCGCGGCGCAGCACGTCGAGGTCCAGCATTGTCTGGATGAAGTGACGGAACAGGCTCTTGTCGAAGAACTCCGGGGCGTTCAGGCCGTGGAGGATCGACAGACGCTGGGCCATGACCGTGCACAAATCTTCCAGTTCTTCGGCGCTGATGCTGTTCTGGCCGCTGTTGAGCAGCAAGGAAACAGTCATGTAGAAGCGCTGCAAGGTCTGGGCGATGCTTTTCGACAGTAGCGTCAGTAGTACGAAATGCCGTGAGCTCGGTGCCGGACGCAGGTACACGTCTTTTTCGAAACGCAGCAGGCCTTGCTCGACGAAAGCCTCGAGCCATTGATCGATAACGGCATCGAGTTCGTCCATCGACCAGCGAATGAACAGCTCCGATTGCAGGTACGGATACAGCGCGCGGGTGTAGCGCAGGATCTGCTCGCGGCTCATGCGCGAGGTGCTCTGGAAGAAACTCGCCAGCAACGACGGCAATGCGAAGATGTGCAGCACGTTGTTGCGGTAGTAGGTCATCAGGACGGCGTTTTGTTCGTCCAGGTACAGAATCTTGCCCAGCGCATCGCTTTGCTCGGACAGCAGGTCCATGTCCTTCACATGCTCGATCAGCGCCCGTCCGTCACCTTCCGGAAGGGTGGTATGCGAGGAGTAGGGAACCTTGCGCAACAGCGCCAGATACAGATCGAGCACCCGCGCCATGGCGCGATCGTCCAGGGCCAGGCGGCTGGTGGACAGCAACGCCAGGGCCACTAGATTCACCGGGTTGATCGCCGCCGCTTCATTCAAATGCTGTGCGACTTTCTCGCCGAGGCGGTTGGTGGTTTCGTTGAGCCAGGCCGGTTTGAACTGCGGACCGAGTTCCTGTTGGCGCCAGTCTGGTTGTTCGCTGTCGAGGAATTCCGCCAGTTTGATCGGCTCGCCAAAGTTGACCGCGACCTGACCGAAGCGCTGTTTGAGCGCGCCGATGACTTTGAAAATGTCGAAGATCGATTCTTTCTTCTTGCTCGCGCCACGTAATTCGCCGAGGTAGGTGCGGCCTTCCAGCACGCGCTCATAGCCGATGTACACCGGCACGAAGACGATCGGCATGCGCGACGAACGCAGGAAGCTGCGCAGGGTGATCGCGAGCATCCCGGTTTTCGGTTGCAGCATGCGCCCGGTGCGCGAGCGGCCGCCCTCGACGAAGTACTCAACCGGGAAGCCTTTGGTGAACAGGGTGTGCAGGTATTCGTTGAACACCGAGGTGTAGAGCGGGTTGCCCTTGAACGTGCGGCGCATGAAGAACGCGCCGCCACGCCGTAGCAGGCTACCGATCACCGGCATGTTGAGGTTGATCCCGGCGGCAATGTGCGGCGGGGTCAGGCCGTTGCGGAACAGCAAATAGGAGAGCAGCAGGTAGTCGATGTGGCTGCGATGGCACGGCACGTAGATCACTTCGTGACCCTGGGCGACTTTCTGCACACCTTCGATGTGGTTGACCTTGATCCCGTCGTAGATCTTGTTCCAGAACCAGCTCAGCACCACTTCCAGAAAGCGGATCGCGGTGTAGGTGTAGTCCGAGGCAATCTCGTTTCCATAGCGCAAGGCCTGGGCCTTGGCTTTTTCCGGGGAGATGTTCTCGCGCTCGGCTTCGTCGAGGATCGCCTGTTTGACCGAGGGCTGATTGAGCAGGCCTTTGACCAGGTTGCGGCGGTGGGAAATGTCCGGGCCGATGACGGCGGCTTTCAGGTTGCGAAAGTGTACCCGCAGGATCCGCTGGGCCATGCGTACGGTGCGCTCGTGACCTTTGTTGTGATCGATCAGTTCACGCAAATGAATCGGCGCCGAGAACTGCACCCGGGTTTTGCGCCCCAGAATCATGATGCTCAGCAGTCGACGCAAACGCCCGGTGACGGCCCAGCTGTCGGCGAACAGCAGTTTCCACGGGCTTGATTCGCTGTCCGGCGACTGGCCCCAGAACACGCTCACTGGAATGATCTGCGCGTCTTCGGCGGCGTTCTGGCTCAGGGCGCTGACCAGACGGGTCAGGGTGGGTGGCGCACCGCGTTTGTCCTGACGGCCGAGCCAGTCGGGCTCCGGCGTCAGGTAAAAGAACGCTGCGGGCTCCACCAGCGCACCCACCGATACCGGCAACACCGGGCGCGGCAGGCCGGCCTTGCTGCATTCGGTATCGACCACGGCGAGGTCGGTCAGTGAAGGATTTTGCAGGACGTAGAACACCGGCCGGCTGCGGTCGAGGTCAAGGGTGAACGACGACTGATTGATCGTCTCCGAGCGAACCCAGAGGTACAGCAGTCGGCGCAGGGTGCCAAACACAAGACGGCGGAACGGGGAACGGGTCATACGGCTTCTGCGTGAGTGGAAAAAACCGAGCGTTTGCTCGGGCGGCAGATAGTGTGCCGTATTCGCCGAAAATCGGCAAAAAAGCGCCTAAGTAAACTTGAGTTGAGAGTTTTTGCGGCTGTCATATACTCGGCCGTTCAAAATAAAAACAAGGGGGTAACTTAGATATGGCTACGCGCGAAACCGGCAATGTGAAGTGGTTCAACGACGCCAAGGGCTATGGCTTCATTCAGCGCGAGGACGGGGTGGACGTGTTCGTGCACTACCGCGCTATCCGCGGCGAAGGTCATCGTTCGCTGACTGAAGGTCAGCAGGTCGAGTATGCAGTGGTGACCGGGGAGAAGGGCTTGCAGGCCGAAGACGTTGTAGGCCTCTGAAGATCGTTCCCACGCTCTGCGTGGGAATGCAGCCCGGGACGCTCCGCGTCCCATCAAAAGCCGAACGCGGAGCGTCCGTTGAGGCATTCCCACGCAGAGCGCGGGAACGATCAATGTCAGGCAGTTTTCCAGGTGATTTCTTCTTCACCATCGGCGCTGATACGCATCCAGCGATCGGCCGTCTCTTCACCTTCTTCCTCGACCCAGCTACCCGGCGCGCAACGCACTTCGACGTTCAGCGCTGCAAAGGCTGCGCGGGCGCAGGCGATATCGTCTTCCCATGGGGTCTGGTCGCTTTCCAGGTACAGGCTGTTCCATTTGCCAACGGCTTTCGGCAGCCAGGTGACCGGCACGCTGCCGGCCTTGCACTTGTAGGTCTGGCCTTTCTGAACCCAGTCGGTGCACGGGCCTAAAGCCGCGCCGAGCCAGGCCGCGATGGCCTTGTAGTCGACGTCAGCGTCTTTCAGGTAAATCTCGATATCGGGTTGGCGCATGGATGTCCTCACTGCGGGTCTGAAAAATCCATTCGCGGATTTAGCCGGCCTCAAGCTGTTTGCTCAAGACCAAAATTCAAGAGTTTATTGAAGAACAAAATAATCGTAGCGCATCGAAACAGTGACCTCGAACGGCTCGGCCTGTTCGATAACCGCCGCCCGGCGTTCGGCACTGGCGCGCCAGCCGTGGGGTGTCATGGCCAACAGGTTCGCGCGATCCTGACCATTGACCAACGTCAGTTTGAACTCCAGGGTTTCGCTGTGCTGCAGCGTCATGCCTTCCGGCACCAGCGCCAAATGCTTGTCATCGGTGTACTCGCGGACTTCGTCGTACAGTCGCTCGCGCAATTCCATCAGATGGCCGCTGGTCGGCCCGACTTTCATCAAGCCGCCGCCGGGGCTGAGCAGGCGCTTGGCTTCTTCCCAGTCCAGCGGGCTGAAAACGCTGGCGAGAAACTGGCAACTGCCGGAGGCCAACGGCACCCGTGCCATGCTGGCGATCAACCAGGTCAGGGCAGGGTTACGTTTGCAGGCGCGTTTGACCGCTTCCCGGGAAATGTCCAGCGCATAGCCGTCAGCGTTGGGCAAGGCTTCGGCGATTTGCGCGGTGTAGTAACCCTCGCCACAACCGATGTCCAGCCAGCGTTGGGGCGCGTACTGCGCCGCCAGTTCCGCCAGACGCTTGGCCACCGGCGCGTAATGGCCGGCGTTCAAAAAGTCGCGACGGGCTTCGACCATCGCCAGGTTATCCCCAGGGTCGCGGCTGTTTTTATGCTGCACCGGCAACAGGTTCAGGTAACCCTGCCGCGCACGGTCGAAACGATGCCCGGCGGGGCAAGCCACGCCGTTGTCCACCGCGTTCAGCGGTTCGCTGCAGATCGGACACGCGAGCATCAGGCGAGCAACTTGATCAGGGTCTGGTAGTAGATCTCGGTCAGCACGTCGAGATCGGCCGCCAGCACGCGCTCGTTGACCTGGTGAATCGTCGCGTTCACCGGGCCCAGTTCGACAACCTGAGTGCCCATGGTCGCGATGAAGCGCCCGTCGGAAGTACCGCCGCTGGTGGAAGCTTGCGTTTCGCGACCGGTGATGTCCTTGATGCTCGCCGACACCGCGTCGAGCAGGGCGCCCGGTTCGGTGAGGAACGGCAGGCCGGACAGCGCCCAGTCGATGTGCCAGTCCAGGCCATGCTTGTCGAGAATATCGGCGACGCGTTTTTGCAGGCCTTCGACGGTGGACTCGGTGGAAAAGCGGAAGTTGAACACCGCCACCAGTTCACCCGGGATCACGTTGGTCGCGCCGGTGCCGGAATTGACGTTGGAAATCTGGAAACTGGTCGGCGGGAAGAAATCGTTGCCGTGGTCCCAGTGCTCGGCGGCCAGTTCGGCCAGCGCCGGGGCAGCGAGGTGGATCGGGTTCTTCGCCAGGTGTGGATACGCCACGTGACCCTGCACACCGCGCACGGTCAATTTGGCGCCGAGGGAGCCGCGACGGCCATTCTTGACCACGTCACCCACCAGGGTCGTGCTCGATGGTTCGCCGACGATGCACCAGTCCAGACGTTCCTTACGGGCGGCGAGGCGTTCGATCACAGCCTTGGTGCCGTGATGCGCCGGGCCTTCTTCGTCGCTGGTGATCAGGAAAGCGACCTTGCCTTTGTGGTCCGGGTAATCGGCGACGAAACGCTCGGCTGCCACGGTCATGGAGGCCAGGCTGCCTTTCATGTCGGCCGCGCCACGGCCGCAGAGCATGCCGTGTTCGTCGATCACCGCGTTGAACGGATCGATCTGCCAGGCGGTTACCGGACCGGTCGGAACCACGTCAGTGTGGCCGGCGAAGCACAGCACCGGGCCTTCGTGTTTACCGTGGGTCGCCCAGAAGTTATCCACCTCTTCGATGCGCATCGGTTCAAGCTTGAACCCGGCATCGCCCAGGCGCTGCATCATCTGCTTCTGGCAATCGGCGTCGACCGGCGTCACGGACGGACGGCGGATCAGGTCGATAGCGAGTTGAAGGGTCGGCGAAAGGTCGGCGTGGGCCGTCATGAAAAGCTCCGGAAACATGAAATATGGGCGCGGGCTAAATGTGGGAGCGGGGGGGGGGGGGGGGGGGCCCCCCCCCCCCCCCCAAAAAAACCCGAACCAACCCCCCCCCCCCCCCGAGGGGGGGCGCGGGGGGGGGTGGGGCCGCCCCCCCGCGG
>NZ_JBWCCN010000029.1:0-62323 GCF_056279485.1 Pseudomonas sp. TE12508
TTGCACGGGTCGTATTTGCACTGCTGAAAGGGCAGAGTGAATACCAAGCGAAAACGGGTTGAGGGCTTCCCCTCAACCATAGAATCTCCCACAGTTGATCGCATTCCAATGTGGGAGCGGGCTTGCCCGCGAAGGCATCAGCGGCATCAACACATATCTATCAGGATTTCGATGCTTTCTCGTACAACGGCATCACCTTCGGAATCGCCGCCTGCAAGGCAGCAATCCGACTGGCCGACGCCGGGTGAGTGCTCAAGAACTCTGGCGGCGCGCCATTCGAGGCTTTGCTCATTTTGTTCCACAGGGTAATCGCCGCGTTCGGGTTGTACCCCGCGCGGGCAGCCAATTCGAGGCCGATCAAGTCTGCCTCGTTTTCATTGCCACGACTGTTGGGCAAGGTCATGCCATATTTCGCCACGGTGTCCGCCAGAGCCAGGCCGCCCTCGCCCAGGCCGAACAACGCACCAGCACCCTGCTTGGCCATTTCGATACCGTAAGCCTTGGACATCGCTTCACGGCCGTGCTCACGCAAGGCGTGAGCGATTTCATGGCCGATGATGGCGGCGATTTCGTCGTCGGTGAGATGCAGGGTGTCGATCAGCCCGGTGTAGAAAAAGATCTTGCCGCCAGGCCCGCAGGAGGCATTCAGCTCGTCGCTCTTGATCAGGTTCACTTCCCATTGCCACTGGGCCGAATCCGGACGGAACACCGGCGCCTGGGCAATCAGGCGACTGGAGATCGCCTGGACGCGCTTGGCATTGTTACTGGTTTTGTCCAGCACGCCTTTGCTGCTCGCCTCCCCGACGGTCTTTTGATAAGACTGGGCGTACATCTGGTTGACCTCAGAGGTCGACAACATGCTGAACATGTATTGCTTGCGCTCAACGCCCACAGCCCCACCGCTAGTGGTGTTGACCGACTGACAACCGGCGAGCAGCAGACCTGCGCTCAGTGCACACAAAACCAATGTCTTATTCATCAAGAAGCTCCCTGGAAACATGCCGCGTATCCTAGGTGGGGATTTGTATCGGCGCCAGATACAACGGACGTGTAGCACGTACATTTCAGACAAAGCCCTTATCACCGTAGGAAAAATCTCACATAACAGTGCCCACCACGGCCGCTCACGGCCAGCAGTGATTCATTTGCGACATCCAGCACTCCAAAACAGCCAATTCGTCATGCGTCGTTCATGACCTTCCAGCTTCCTGCCGATACAGCACCGCAGACGTCCTCTTGCGTGCGGAGCACCCATGAAATTCAAGTCGATCCAGTTTTCCGTTGCCGCCCTGGCCGGCGCCATTGTGCTCAGCGTCGTTGCAGCCCTGGTGCTGTATGCGCTGTTTTCCGGCGCCCGGACCCAAGACATGGTCCAGCAACGGACCCAGGCGCAGTTCGAACAAGTCATCGAACAACGCCTGACCTCGCTGGCGCAAACCCAGGTCAGCCAGATCCAGCGCGAACTCGAAGCACCGCTGCTGATCGCCGGTGGCCTGGTGCGGGTGAACGCGTTGATCGGTACCCCGGGCGCCGATGGTCAGCCACAGTTGAGCCTGAGCCGTGAGCAACTGATCAACTTGATCAAGGAAAACGTGGCCCGCAACCCGAAAATTCTCGGCACCTACATCGGCTGGGAAAAAAACGCACTCGACCACAACGATGCGGCCTACATAGACACTCCAATAGTCGGCATCGACGCCAGCAACGGGCGCTTCCTGCCGTGGTGGTTCCGCAACGAAGACGGCAGCCTGGGCCTGGACAAACTGGTGGACGTCGACGACCAGAAAACCCTGTCCACCGGCGTGCGCGCCAGCGAGTACTACCTGTGCTCCAAAGAAACCAAAAAATCCTGCGTGATCGATCCGGCGCCCTACAAGGTCGGCGACAAGATCGTCATGCTCGCCTCCTTCATTGAACCGATCATGCTCAACGGCGCGTTCCAGGGCATCGTCGGCGCCGACCTGTCGGTGAACTTCATCCAGGAAATGCTCCTGGGGGCGAATCAAAAACTGTACAGCGGCGCCGGTGAAATGGTCCTGATCGGCAGTAACGGCCGGATCGTCGCCTACACCAAAGACCCGAGCAAATTCGGCGAAAAGGTCAGCGACATTCTCGACAGCAAGCAGATTGCCAACATGGCCAACCTCAAGCGCGGCGAAGTCACTTACACCGTCGACAAGGCCCAGGGCCGGATCGAGTTGTACCTGCCCTTCGGCATCGGTCAGACCGACGCCCGCTGGACCTTGATGATGCAGCTGCCACTGAATGCGGTGATGGCGGACCTGCAAAAGCTTCAGGGTGATCTGGACGCACAGCGCAAATCCGACACCTTTGGCATGGCCATGGTCGGCCTGTTGATCGCAAGTATCGGTTTGCTGGTGATCTGGCTGGTGGGCCATGGCATTGCTCGCCCGCTCAAGCAAATGGTGGCGATGCTCGACGACATTGCTCAGGGCGAAGGCGACCTGACCCGTCGCCTGACCAGTGACCGCGCCGACGAATTGGGCTCGATCGCCAAAGGCTTCAACACTTTCCTCGCCAAGTTGCAGGCGATGATCACGCAAGTGGTGACGTCGGTGCAGAGCGTCAGTGATTCCTCGGAACACACCGCCGACATCGCCATCCGCACCAACATTGGTGTGCACAAACAAATGGCAGAAATCGATCAGGTCGCGACCGCCGTGCATGAAATGACCGCCACCGCCCAGGATGTCGCGCGCAATGCGACCCAGGCCGCGCAAGCCGCCAGCCATGCGGATCAGGCAGCGGCGCAAGGCATGCAAATCGTCCGGGATACGTCGAATTCAATTGGCGTTTTGGCGGTGGAAATCGGCAAGGCCGTCGGCGTGGTGCAGACCCTGGCCAAGGACAGCGAAAACATCAACGCGATCCTGACGGCCATTCGCGGCATCGCCGAGCAGACCAACCTGCTGGCCTTGAACGCGGCCATCGAAGCCGCCCGTGCCGGTGAGCAGGGTCGTGGGTTTGCAGTGGTGGCCGATGAGGTGCGCAACCTGGCGCAGAAAACCCAGAAGGCCACTGAAGAAATCCAGACCATGATCCAGCACCTGCAACAAGGCACCCGCGATGTGGTGCGGGTCATGGAAGACAGCCAGAACCGCACCGACGAAAGTGTGCAGCATGCGGCGAAAGCGGCCGAGGCGCTGGAAACCATTACTCAGGCGGTGTCGGTGATCAACGACATGAACACCCAGATCGCCAGCGCCGCCGAGGAACAGAGCGCGGTGGCGGACGACATCAACCGTAACGTGATCAACATCGGGCAAGTGGCCAATGAAGTGGCCGGCGGAGCGGATGAATCGAGCGCGGCCAGTGCGGATTTGACCAGGTTGGCGGAACAGCAGCGGCGGTTGATCAATCAGTTCAAGGTTTAGGGTTCAATGATCGTTCCCACGCTCTGCGTGGGAATGCAGCCATGGACGCTCCGCGTCCACTGTGACGCAGAGCGTCACGGGATTCATTCCCACGCGGAGCGTGGGAACGATCATTACGCACTCAACCCGGGGTCAAACACTCCGGCCCATTGAGCTTCGGATCGTTCACCAGGTTCGCCAGCACCCGCTCACGCAACGCCGCAGGTTCGCTGGCCAGCAACGCCTGCAAGGCATGCAACGGCGTTTCGGGGTTGAGCCAGGCTTCCTGCCCCGCCGCATCGAGAATCAGCGGTCGACGCTGACTCGCGGCCGGTTGGGTGATCACCGCCGTACTCAACCACACCTGTTCCTGCACCGGATACGCCTCCCAGATCGCCGCGAAGAACAGCGCCGAGCCCTCCCCCGGGGTCAGCCAGTACGGACGTTTGCGGGTGGTGCCGCGCCATTCATAGAAACCATTGGCCGGTAGCAGGCAACGACGCAAGCGCAAGGCTTCGCGAAACATCGGCTGTTCGGCAACGGTTTCGGCACGGGCATGGGCCGGGGTGCGGGACAGGTCGGTCAGCCACGGCGGCGTCAGTCCCCAGCGGGCTCGGGCCAACTCACGTTGCCCGTCTGCGCCAGCACGCAGCATCAACACCGAATCGTTGGGGGAGATATTCCACTGGGCCTGCTGATCGGCGGGGAATCCGGGCAGGGCCGCGAAGGCGGGGTTCCAGCGAAACAGGGCATAACGTCCACACATGGGGCAATACGACTCTTGATCAAACGAACGTCAGCCTAACAGACCAGCGTGCCGGGAAAACTCTCCGGCTCATCGCCGGACAGCGGCAGCGCGGCATTGTACGCGGTGATCAGCTCCCGGGCGTATTCGGCCTGATCGTTATCGACCGATAAGCCCAGCAGGCCGAACATCGGCAACTCCCCGGTGCCGCCGATCAAATCCCGGCCCACCAGATGCGCCTCGATACCCTCGCTGGCGAGCATGCCTTGAAGCAGTTCGCCTTCCATCAGGTTTTCCGGTTCGTAGATGCGCTGCATAGACCCTCACTCATTTTCGCTGTGAACTTCGAGCAACCATTCATGACCGTCAGTCTGCAAGACAAAAGTAATGGGACGGCAACACACAGGACAATCTTCGATATAGGTCTGATCGCCACCGGACAAATCCAGAACCGCCTCGGATTCTTCACCGCAATATGGGCATTCATAGCGCTCTGTTTCCAGCATCGCGGTCTCCCAAGTGACTTGTGCGTATAATCGCCGGTCTATTTGCAGGGCTATTTTCGTCTGGCTAACTTTTCAGACCGTGCCCCGTTGGTTTTCGATCAAAACCTTTACTTACCCTAGCCGTTTCTAACAAGAGAGCATGATGGGCGAATTCGATGCCATCCGACCTTACGACGACAGCGAAGTCCCGGCAGTGCTGAACCGGCTGCTCGGCGACAAGGCGTTTCTAGATATCCTCATCCACTTCCGCTTCCCGCGCTATGCCGGTGCCTTCGGCTGGATGCTCAAACCTCTTATAGCGCATCGGCTGCGCCGTGAGTTCGCCGACGTCAACTCGGTGGCCACCTTGCAGGACAAAGTCGAGTTTTACGTCGACCACACCATCGAGCGCGCCACGGACGGGGTGACCTACACCGGCGTGGAGCAATTCAAATCCGGCAGCGCCTACCTGTTCATCGCCAACCACCGTGACATCGTGATGGACCCGGCCTTCGTCAACTACGCCGTGTACCACGCCGGCCTGCCTACCCCGCGCATTGCCATTGGCGACAACCTGCTGCAAAAGCCGTTTGTCAGCGATTTGATGCGCCTGAACAAGAGCTTCATCGTGCACCGTTCGATCACCGGTCGCCGGGAAAAAATGGCGGCGTATCAGCTGTTGTCGGCGTACATCAACCACTCGATCCGCAACGACTGCGCCTCGATCTGGATCGCCCAGGCTGAAGGCCGGGCCAAGGACGGCGACGACCGCACCGAGTCGGCGATCCTCAAGATGTTCCACATGAGCCGCAAGGACGAGCCGTTCGGCGAAGTCATCCGCTCGCTGAACCTCACCCCGGTGTCGATCAGCTACGAATACGACCCGTGCGACCAGGCCAAGGCGCGCGAGCTGTACATCCGCGCCACCACCGGCAGCTACACCAAGGTGGCGGGCGAGGATGACGTGAGCATCGCCAAAGGCATCACCGGTTACAAAGGCCGGGTCCACGTGAACTTCGCCGCGCCGATCACCGAATTGTTCGAAGATACCAAGCAATTGGCGATCGAAATGGACAAGCAAATCCTCAGCGGTTATCGGTTGTTCCCGGTGCATTACCTGGCGTATGCGCAGTGGAAAGACGCTGACCCGCAACTACAGGTGCCGAAAGCGGCCGAGGTGTTTGCGGCGGACGAACTGGCCAAGGCTCAGGAAGAATGGCAGCGCCGGCTGGATGCCTGCCCTGAGGAGCATCGCCCGTTCCTGGTGCTGCAATATGCGACGCCGGTGCGCAATCAGTATCGGGTCAAGGCCGGGTTGCCGCTGTAAGGCAATGGCTGGAAATGACAACGGCGCCCTGTGGCGAGGGGGCTTGCCCCCGTTGGGCTGCGAAGCGGCCCCATTTCAGGTTCATGTACGGGGATGGGAGTGCTGCGCACTCCAACGGGGGCAAGCCCCCTCGCCACAGCAAGCTCCCTCGCCACAGGGTCTTGTGTCAGAACTTCAGACGCGAGTACTGATCCACGACACCAGCAACGCCATCCCAAGGCAGGCGAAACCGAAGCGGTAGAAGAAACGGTTCATGCGCAGGGTCGCCCAATCCAGTGTTGGCTCTTCGTTGGGACGACTTTGGCGCTGCGCCTCGATACTGGCCAGGGCGCGCTGTTCGCGGCGACGGGTGGCGTGCAGCAACCAGCTGCCCGGGAAGGCGAACAGCAAGGCCAGCAAATTGATCAATTTGGCGGGATGAGCAGTAAGAAGCGAAATCAATTGCAGCGACATCACAAACCTCAGGCAAACCGGTGTAGCAGACGCCGGACCGACGACCACGGCGCGGATTCTACCGAAACTGCCCCAACCTGCCCCGGCTTTCCGACAAATAACGAAACCATTTAGCCGATTACTGTCCTGTGTCATGGCACCGTCACCTGAATCCGCCAGTCTGTCGCCCCTCGAAACCGACACGGACTCCGTCATGCTCCACGCCGAAAACCAGGACCGCCTCTACCTCATTGCCCAAAGCGACGAACAACAAACCTTAGTCGGCAGCCTCGCCTTCAACGTTCAGGACCGGCATTGGCTGGTGTATTGCGCGCTGGGAGGGCATCAACATGCGGATTTGCCGGAAACGGATTTGCTGACGGGGGTGAGTGTTCTGGATTTTTATTCGGAGGTGGCTTGAGCGTCCTACAAACGCGGTGATTGAAACGGAAGATTCCGACAGGTTTTGAAGGTTGTCGCTCGGAAATGGGGTGGATAGGCTTTGGGGGTCGCTGCACATCAGCGACCGGGCGTCGCAGTCCGTTCAGTTCAGCTCATTTGGTGCATAATCGCCGGCCCAAACCGGAGCGCTTCGGTGCTAGTCGTTTGGTTTAATGGTGGCTGTGCGCGGGATACCTTCGGGTATGCCGGGTTTCCGAATGGCTCGGTCTGCGACCCCGCGTACAGCTGCCTCCTTCAATCGCGTCGCAGCGATCGTGGCAGCTAAACCTTTCATTCGGAGCGTCACCATGTTCAAAGCCACACCCAATCCTCCAGAAACCGACAACGTTTCCCCCTACGAATCCCTCGATTCAAAAAAACTCCACGATGCCGCTAACCGCGCCCTCGATCACTACCTCAACCCATCCGCCCTCAAATCACCCGTGGCCCGCAAGCCGAGCACGATGTACATGGTTGCGCCGGATATCAAAGACGAAGACCTGTTGGCCCACACCTGCGAATCGTTGGCCCAGGCCAGTGTGATGGCGAGTGATATTGCAGGCTATCTGGAAGGGCCGCACCGGCACACGGTGATGGCAATTCAACAGATCGTCATGCTGGCCGAGCTGGCGGTGAACCGGATGCTGGATAACGTTGCCATACCAAAACCTGCGCCACAGAGTTAATCCCCCTGTAGGAGCGAGGCTTGCCCGCGAAGACGGCCTGATATTCAACATTGATGTCGCCTGACACGCCGCCATCGCGAGCAGGCTCGCTCCCACAATTGAATCGTGTATATCTGCAAGGAATTGGTCGGCTGTCAGGCCGCCTTCGCGGGCAAGCCTCGCTCCTACAAAAAGCCAGCGGCGTACACCCGCCCCTCACCACTCAACAGGCCGAGCGTTAGCTCGCCTGCAGCTTTTGATCTGGCTTTTGATCTTGATCTGCCCGCCCCTTCGGGAGGCCTCGTTCCGGTGTTCATCTGGGGATTGGCGCGCAGCGCCGTTCGACGCAGTCGAACCCATCGCATGTAGGTCGTAGCGAAGCAGACCGTAGGGCGATGCCCCCAGATGGATACCGGAGCGAAGGAACGCCGAGCCTCAGCGAGGGGCCGGACGCTTGGGGCGAGACCTTTTGGGTACTTTTGGGGCGTTTGCCAAAAGTGCCTCGCCGTAAGGGCGAAACCATTAGCCGCCGTTACCGCAGCAACGGATATGTACACACCCCAACCAAAACATGGTCGGCCCAAAGGCCGCCATCGCAACCAAGACCGCAAAGGACACAAAGGACACAAAGGACACAAAAAAACCCGGCGCCATCACTGACACCGGGTTCTTTAAACAAGCCGCAAATCGTTACTCGGCAAGCACCTGACCAATCGTCGGATCCTTGAACAAGCGGGTCAACGCATCACTCAACACATCACTGACCAGCTTGGTATTGGTTTCCTGATTCGGCGCCATGCCAAAACGCTGATCCAGCGACGCACCGTAGCGACCGCTGTAACGACGGTTGGCATTCTGCACATCCGAACGGAACGTCGCGCCAATCGTTGCTTCAGTCACATACAGGCCTTCCTTGGGCGACTGATACTTCAGCTCGGCCAGGGTTACGGTCAATTGCGGTGCATTCAGCGCATTGGCAGTCGGGGTAAAGCCCAGCAAGCGCACGGCCGCTTCAGCCTGAGCCTGCAACTTCGGCAGAATCTGCGCGCCCTGCACGGTGATTGCACTGGTCTCCGGATACAGGCCACCACGAGTTCCCAAGGTTGGCGATGGACGACCATCCACCACACGCACCACCACCGGCTGACCACGGCCGACCGGCGCCAGCTGAGCCGTCAGCTTGGGTTCCGGGTTCAGTTGTTGCGGGCTGTGGGCGCAGCCGACGAGGGTCAAACTGGTCACAGTGATCAAACCGAACAACAGGCGTTGCAACATGCTCTTCTCTCCAGAATCAGGCACAAACAGGCCCGCAGTATAGCGGTGCGCCACTGCGGCGAACTAGCTTCGCACAACGATTACTGAAATCTCTGACAAACACGGCGCAGCGCGGTTCCTGTCACACATCTGTCACCGACCTTACACATGCACGTCATGGCTCACTGGCAACCTTCACAGCAGTCACCCCACAAGGTACTTTGCCATGCGTTTTCTCATCTCAATGTTCGCGCCACGTCCACTGCATCGCTGTTTTGCCCTGCTCGACCGCGATGGCCGCTGCCAGGCATTCAAACAGTGCAGCCTGCAGCCCATGGGCGATGGCTGGGTCGAAATCGAAGAAATCCGCCTCAACTGGCTGCACCATCCCCTGCCCGCCAGCGCCCGTGTCAGCCAGCGCCAGCCACGTGCGCGGGCACAACAACTGTTGACCACCTGACCGGACGCCTAATAAAAGTCATTAAACACGACCATTTCCCTGCGTTTCTTAGATACAATCTCCCCCCGATTATAAGGACGTCTCCTGATCGGGCCTCGCAGCATCGTCAATGCCTCGGTATTGACACCCCCGCACCGCCCACAGAGAGCCGCCCACACAGATCGAGTGAAGCTGGCGCGCTTGCTGTTCCCTAAGCAAAAACACCACTTTTCGCGAATCTGCAGAGCTGTCATTACGCTCGGTTACTGAGCTGTTTGCCCGTTTTGCTTGTCATGTATCCCATGGCGGCAATCCATCCGGGCACGGTGCCAGGCTGGGACAGCCCTTTTTTGAGGTTCACGTCTTCAAAAGAGCGTGAAAAAAACGGGTTTTCACAACTTCACAAGAGTGTGGCGAGCAAATGAATAGTTTTGCGTCTGAACATGCACCATTAGCGTCTACAACAGCCCAACGACACAGGACCGAGTATTCCTCGAACACCGGAGCCTGAAGCCTGTCCGCTACGGATTTGGTTGCACAAACGGATGTCTCGACCATAAGTCGAATTGCCAGCTGCGTGCCGAAATGAGTTCATGTGACTCTTGAAGCCAGGCCGCATGCATCCGTCGAAGTTGCAAAAAATTGCGAAGATTCGGACATGGCGATCCTGGCCATGGGTACCTGGGGCATCACTGACATCGCCCCGTCACTCCTGGCAGCTATGCCGACAATTTGGTGCTGCAGATTTTGGAGACGCGTTAAATGGCGCATAACGAAGCAGTCGACGTAGTACTGGTTGGGGCCGGCATCATGAGTGCCACCCTTGCTGTACTGCTCAAAGAGCTCGACCCCGCGATCAAGCTGGAAGTCGTCGAGCTGATGGATTCCGGTGCTGCGGAGAGTTCCAATCCGTGGAACAACGCCGGTACCGGTCACGCCGGGCTGTGTGAGCTGAACTACACGCCACAGGCCGCCGACGGCACCGTCGACATCAAGAAAGCCGTGCACATCAACACCCAGTTCGAGGTGTCGAAGCAGTTCTGGTCCTACCTGACCAAGAAAGGCACGTTCGGCTCGTGCAAGTCGTTCATCAGCCCGGTGCCGCACCTGAGCTTCGTGCAGGGCGACGACGGCGTCTCCTTCCTCAAGGAACGTTTCAAGACGCTGAGCAAACACCACGCCTTCTCGGACATGGAATACACCGAAGACAAGACCAAAATGGCCGAGTGGATGCCGTTGATGATGCCGGGCCGCGCGCCTGACGAAGTCCTCGCCGCCACCCGCGTGATGAACGGTACCGACGTCAACTTCGGCGCCCTGACCAATCAATTGCTCACGCACCTGACCAGCGCACCCGATGCCCAGGTCAAGTACTGCAAGCGCGTCACCGGCCTGAAGCGTAACAACGGCGGCTGGACCGTCAGCATCAAGGACGTCAATACCGGCAACAGCCGTGAAGTCGACGCCAAGTTCGTGTTCCTCGGCGCTGGCGGTGCGGCACTGCCGCTGTTGCAAGCCTCGGGCATCGAAGAAAGCAAAGGCTTCGGCGGCTTCCCGATCAGCGGCCAATGGCTGCGTTGCGACAACCCGGAAGTGGTCAAGCACCACCAGGCCAAGGTCTACAGCCAGGCCGCCGTCGGTTCGCCACCGATGTCCGTGCCGCACCTGGACACCCGAGTGGTCGATGGCAAGAAGTCCCTGCTGTTCGGGCCTTACGCCGGTTTCACCACCAAGTTCCTCAAGCATGGCTCGTTCATGGACCTGCCGATGTCAGTCCGCGCCGGCAACATCGGCCCGATGCTGGCCGTGGCCAAAAACAACATGGACCTGACCAAGTACCTGGTCAGCGAAGTGATGCAGTCGATGGAACAGCGCCTGGAATCCCTGCGTCGTTTCTACCCTGAAGCGAAAGCCGAAGACTGGCGCCTGGAAGTGGCCGGTCAACGGGTGCAGATCATCAAGAAAGACCCGAAGAAAGGCGGCGTTCTGCAGTTCGGTACCGAACTGGTCGCAGCCAAGGACGGTTCGCTTGCGGCCCTGCTCGGCGCGTCACCAGGCGCTTCGGTGACTGTTTCGATCATGCTTGAGCTGATCGAAAAATGCTTCCCGAACAAAGCGTCCGGTGAATGGGCTACCAAGCTGGCGGAAATCTTCCCGGCTCGGGAAAAAGTCCTGGAAACCGACGCTGCGCTGTATCGCAAGATCAATGCGCACAACAACGTCGCGCTGGAACTGGTTGAAGCCAGTAACGAGACCGAAAGCTACGCTTGATTCGGCCGCATAAAAAACGCCCCGTCCTCATTGAAGGCGGGGCGTTTTTTTATGTGCGATGAAACAAGCTTTGTGGCGAGGGAGCTTGCTCCCGCTTGAGTGCGCAGCGCTCACAAAATCTGCGCCGTTCGCAGAATTTTGGGGCCGCTCCGCAGCCCAGCGGGAGCAAGCTCCCTCGCCACAAATGCCGGTGTGTTGACGTTAACCGCGAGCCTTGTCGATCAACTCGATGTACTCGGCCGCGTTACGCTGATCCTTGATCAGGGCGACGAAGTCATTGCCGTGCTCATCCTTGCCATTCAGGTCATAGCCGGCTTCAACAAAGAACGTCAGAAAACGCTCGAAGTCATCGATGCGCAGGCCACGGTAGGCCTTGATCAGTTTGTGCAGCGACGGTGAAGTGGCGTCGACCGGCTCAAAATCGAGGAACAGCTTGATCTGTGCATCGCCGATCTCGTCACCAATCACTTGCTTCTTATCTTTACGCATTGCCGACTCCAGCTCGCAGACATTTCACGGGGCGGGCAGTTTACCCCTGCCCGGGCGTAAGGCTCAACGCGGACGAACGCTGCCAGTGTGCAGATCGGCCCAGATATGGCCGTTGGCGTAACTGAGGAACTGGCAATACACCGTGTCATTGCGCAACAAATCGATCACCACCCGGTATTGGGCGAGCGGGTAATAGAGGGTCAAGGTTTTGCTTTTTTCGTCATAGATAGGCTTTTTCAGGCTTTTGCTTTCGCCATCGAAGTTGACCAGCACCTGGCTGATGGTCGCGCCCTTGTTCAAGGATTTGCCCTTGAGGCGGATCAGCAATGGCGATGTGACCGGGATCGGCTGTTGGTTGGACTGGCGCTGGCTGCCGATCACCACCGAATACTCGGTGACCTGCAACAGTTGCTGCTGCTCGGGCTCGGCGTCGCGCAGGGTCAGGTCGTCCGGAGGCAAAAACTGTGCGTGCATCGGCGACGGGGCTGCGGCCAGGGGCAGGCTGAGGGTCAGCAACAGGGCGGCGCAGCTGCGGATCAAAAGGCTCATGACAGGCTCCGGGGGCGGGGCCGAGCACTCTAGCATGAGGATCTACCCGGCGAATAACCGATCCAGGTCAATACTCTGGAAGACAAGGCTGGGCATACTGAAAGAGCTTTCAGCCCCATTTCGACAGTGCACCCTCTGTTGTGGAGTACCCATGTCATTCTCCATGCCCCCGTTATTCGCCGCCTGGCGTCAGACTTGGCGCGCAGGTTATAGCCTCAGACATTTGCGCGGCGATATCAGCGCCGGGGTGACGGTCGGGATTATCGCCATCCCTCTGGCAATGGCCCTGGCGATTGCGGTGGGGGTAGCGCCCCAGCAAGGTCTGTATACGGTGCTGATCGCCGCGCCCCTGATCGCCCTGACGGGAGGCTCGCGCTTCAATGTCAGCGGGCCGACAGCCGCATTCGTGGTGATCCTGCTGCCGATCACCCAACAATATGGTCTGGGTGGCCTGCTGCTTTGCACCATGCTTGCCGGGGTAATCCTGATTGCCTTGGGGCTGATTCGGGCCGGACGGCTGATTCAGTACATCCCTTACCCAGTGACCTTGGGCTTTACCGCGGGGATCGGCATTGTCATCGCTACCCTTCAATTAAAGGATTTGCTGGGCCTGAGTACCACCGGGCATGCCGAACATTACATCGAGCAACTAGGTGCGCTGCTCCAGGCGTTACCCAGCGCCCGCCTGGGGGACGGGATCATCGGTGTTATGTGCCTGGCAGTCCTGATCGTCTGGCCGCGCTTTGTGCCGAGGATTCCGGGGCATCTGGTGGCGCTGGCCGTCGGCGCATTGCTAGGGGTGGCACTGGAAAGCGGCGGGTTACCGGTTGCGACGCTGGGGGAGCGCTTCAGCTATATCGTCGATGGCGTCAGCCATCCCGGCATACCGCCGTTTCTGCCGAGCTTCGACTGGCCGTGGAATCTGCCGGGGCCCTACGGCCAGCCGCTGCACCTGTCTTACGACCTGATCCGCCAATTAATGGCGCCAGCCTTTGCCATCGCCATGCTCGGCGCCATCGAATCATTGTTGTGCGCGGTGGTGGCCGACGGCATGACGGGCAGCAAACACGACCCTAACGCCGAACTTCTGGGTCAAGGCCTGGGCAATCTGGTCGCACCGCTGTTCGGCGGCATTACCGCCACCGCGGCAATCGCCCGCAGCGCCACCAACGTGCGCAGCGGAGCGTTTTCGCCATTGGCGGCGATTATCCACAGTGCGGTGGTGTTGCTGGCGATACTCGCCCTCGCGCCCCTGTTCAGCTACTTGCCGATGGCGGCGCTGGCGGCATTGCTGGTGATGGTGGCGTGGAACATGAGCGAAGCCCGGCACGTCGTACACACCTTGCGCATCGCACCGCGCAGCGATGTGCTGGTCTTGCTGACCTGCCTGAGCCTGACAGTGCTGTTCGACATGGTGCTGGCCGTCGCCGTTGGCCTGCTGCTGGCCGCCGGGTTGTTCATCAAACGCATGAGCGACCTCACGGACACCGCCGAACTGCCTCGCGAGTTCCATCAAGCCTTACAGGATATGCCGGAGCATGTTCGTTGCTATGCGATACGCGGACCGCTGTTTTTCGGTGCTGCGGAAAAAGCCCTGGGTGTACTGCGCAAATTCAGCCCGGAGGTCAAAGTGGTGATTGTCGAGATGAGTGCCGTGCCCATGCTGGACATGACGGCGTTGGCGGCCTTCGACAATATCCTCAGGGATTACCGCACCGACGGCATCGGCCTGATTCTGGTCGGAACCGCTCCACGGGTACGCCTGAAACTCAGGCGCGCGGGCATCCATCGGGAACAGCGACAGTTGGCCTACGTGAATAATCTGGAACAGGCTCGACGCAAAAGCGAACGCTGGCTCGCCGGACAGGGCTGAGCGCGCAGTTCAAGCAAGCTACGCACGCATCCCGATGTGAGGCCTTGCATTCAACTCAACGTGCCTGGCGGCCAATCGCCCCCAGACAGTCATCCTGTTTACATGCCTTTAACGGCAAAAATCCCGTTGGCGTTACGCCAGTAGCCTTTGTAGTCCATGCCGTAACCGAAGATGTAACGGTCGATGCACGGCAGGCCGACGAAATCGGCTTTCAGGTCCGGGCGAGCCTTGCGGTCGTGGTCCTTGTCGATCAGCACGGCGGTGTGCACTTTGCGGGCGCCAGCGTGTTTGCAGAAGTCGATGATCGCGCCCAGGGTGTGACCTTCATCGAGGATGTCGTCGATGATCAGCACGTCACGGTCAATGAACGAGACTTCCGGCTTGGCTTTCCAGAACAGGTCGCCGCCGCTGGTTTCGTTGCGATAACGGGTAGCGTGCAGGTAAGACGCTTCCAGCGGGAAGCTCAGATGGGTCAGCAGCTTGCCGGAAAAAATCAGCCCGCCGTTCATCACACAGAACACCACCGGATTGCTTTCAGCCAGCTGTTCGTTGATTTGCGCACCGACGCGGGCGATGGCCGCCTCGACTTCAGCTTCGGTGTACAGGCAGTCAGACTCTCGCATGATTTGACGGATATGCTCGAGATCAGCGGACATGGCGCTCTCCAAGGGGGTTTGAGGGGGGGTGGCGGATTCGGAAAAGCGGGCAAAGGTACGCATCAAGCGAGGCCAGATCAAGCGTTTGTGGACTAACGTTCTGTATGTCTATAGGACAACACCCTCGGATAGATTAATCTAGGCCGGTTTTTTTGCCCGCCGCCGGAGCCTTTCCCCATGCCCATCCTTGAGATCCGCCATCCGCTGATCCGTCATAAACTTGGCCTTATGCGCCGCGCCGACATTAGCACGAAGAATTTCCGTGAGCTCGCTCAGGAAGTCGGTGCCCTGCTGACCTATGAAGCCACCAAAGACCTGCCGCTGGAAAGCTATGACATCGAAGGCTGGTGCGGCACGGTGTCGGTCGAGAAAATCGCCGGCAAGAAGATTACCGTGGTGCCGATCCTGCGTGCCGGTATTGGCATGCTCGAAGGCGTGCTCAGCCTGATCCCGGGCGCCAAAGTCAGCGCCGTGGGCGTGGCCCGCAACGAGGAAACCCTCGAAGCCCACACCTACCTTGAGAAACTGGTACCGGAAATCGACGAGCGTCTGGCGATGATCATCGACCCGATGCTCGCCACTGGTGGCTCGATGGTCGCCACTATCGACCTGCTGAAAAAGGCCGGTTGCAAGGACATCCGCGCGATGGTCCTGGTGGCTGCCCCTGAAGGCATCGCCGCTGTAGGCAAAGCTCACCCGGACGTGATGATCTACACCGCCTCCATTGACGAAAAACTCAACGAACACGGTTACATCATCCCAGGCTTGGGCGATGCCGGTGACAAGATCTTCGGTACCAAGCAGAAGGACGCTTGAGCATGCAGCAAGAGTTCAACGATCCGCTCTGGCGCACGGTGCTGTCGGGTGCACAGATGCTGTTCGTGGCCTTTGGCGCGCTGGTGTTGATGCCGTTGATCACCGGCCTCGACCCGAACGTGGCGCTGTTCACCGCAGGCCTGGGGACGATTCTGTTCCAGATCGTCACCGGGCGTCAGGTGCCGGTGTTCCTGGCATCGAGCTTTGCCTTCATCACGCCGATCATTCTCGCCAAGGGCCAGTTTGGCCTGGCGGCGACCATGGGCGGGGTGATGGCGGCCGGTTTCGTCTACACCTTCCTCGGCCTTGCCGTGAAGATCAAAGGCACCGGGTTCATAGACCGTTTGCTGCCACCGGTGGTGATTGGCCCGGTAATCATCTCCATCGGCCTGGCCATGGCGCCGATCGCCGCCAACATGGCGATGGGCAAGGCTGGCGATGGCACTGAACTGATTCCTTACCAGACAGCGATGTTGATCTCGATGCCGGCGCTGCTGACCACCCTGATCGTCGCGGTGTTCGGCAAAGGCATTTTCCGCCTGGTGCCGATCATCTCCGGCGTATTGGTGGGTTTTGCCATGGCGTTCTATTTCGGCGTGGTCGACACCGCGAAGATTGCTGCTGCACCGTGGTTTGCGATTCCACAGTTCACGGCGCCGGAATTCAACTGGCAGGCGATTCTGTTCATCGTTCCGGTAGCCCTGGCCCCGGCCATTGAGCACATCGGCGGCGTGATTGCCGTGGGTAGCGTGACGGGGCGCGATTATTTGAAGAAGCCCGGCCTGCACCGCACATTGCTCGGCGATGGCATTGCCACCACCGCGGCCGGTCTGTTCGGCGGCCCGCCCAACACCACCTATGCCGAAGTGACGGGCGCGGTGATGCTGACCAAAAACTACAACCCGAAAATCATGACCTGGGCGGCAATCTTTGCGATCAGCCTGGCGTTCATCGGCAAGTTCGGCGCCCTGCTGCAAAGCATCCCGGTGCCGGTGATGGGCGGGATTCTCTGCCTGTTGTTCGGTTCGATTGCTGCGGTGGGGATGAACACCATGATTCGCCACAAAATCGACCTGGGCGAAGCACGCAATCTGGTGATTGTTTCGGTGACGCTGGTGTTCGGGATTGGCGGCGTACTGGTCGGCACCGGTACCGGCCCGGACGATTTCGGCCTCAAAGGTATCGCGCTGTGCGCGGTGGTGGCGATTGCGCTGAACCTGTTGCTGCCGGGCCATGACAGCTGGAAGCACAAGAAGGTGGAAGAGCCGTTGTTGTAACAGGCGACTCAATCCCCTGTGGCGAGGGAGCTTGCTCCCGCTTGAGTGCGCAGCACTCACAAAATCTTCATCGACTACGAGAATTTTGGGGCCGCTTCGCGACCCAGCGGGAGCAAGCTCCCTCGCCACAACAAGCCCGCCTTCACCTCAGAGGGTTTTCTTACAGTACCAACGGTGCCCGTTCACACAATGCGTTCAACGCCCGCACCCACTGCGGATCATCATTGAGACACGGCACCAGCACCAACTCCTCCCCTCCCGCTTCGCGGAACTGCTCCTTCCCGCGATCACCGATCTCTTCCAGTGTTTCGATGCAATCGGCAACGAACGCCGGGCACATCACCAGAACTTTCTTCGCACCACTTTTGGCCAACTCATCGAGGCGCGCTTCGGTGTAGGGTTCGATCCACTTGGCTCGCCCCAGACGCGACTGGAACGACACCGACCACTTGTCGTCCGGCAGGTCCAGGCGCCGGGCAAACTCGGAAGCGGTGCGCAGGCATTGGGCGCGGTAGCAGGTGGCTAATACTTCCGGCGAAGCCTTCTGACAGCAATTATCGCTTTTAAAGCAATGATGACCGGTGGGGTCGATCTTGGTCAGGTGCCGTTCCGGCAAACCATGAAAGCTCAGCAGCAGATGATCGTAATCCTGCTGCAAATATGGCGTAGCGCTGGCCACCAGGGCCTCGAGGTATTCCGGCTGATCGTAGAACGGCTGGAGAATCGAGAACTGCACGTCGAGTTTCTTCTCCCGCACCACTCGCTTGGCTTCTTCGATCACCGTGGTCACGGTGCTGTCGGCGAATTGCGGATAGAGCGGCGCCAGGGTGATTTTTTTGTGCCCCTGTGCCGCCATACGAACCAGCATCGACTCAATGGATGGCTCGCCGTAGCGCATCGCCAGCTCTACAGGCCCGTGAGTCCACTGCGCGGTCATGGCCCGTTGCAGACGACGGCTGAGCACCACCAGTGGCGAGCCGTCCGCCCACCAGATCGACGCATAAGCGTGAGCCGATTGCTCCGGGCGCTTGATCAGAATCAACGACACCAGCAAACGCCGCACCGGCCACGGCAGGTCGATCACATACGGGTCCATCAGAAATTGATTGAGGTAGCTGCGCACATCCGCCACCGAGGTGGAAGCGGGTGAACCCAGGTTGACCAGAAGCAACGCGTGATCGGTCATGCAACGTCCTATTTCTCAAGGCGGCTGGACACATCGTCCAACGCCGCGCGCAAATCAGTGAACTGGAAAGTGAAGCCCGCTTCCAGCAAGCGAGCCGGCATGGCCTTCTGGCCACCCAGCAGCAACAATGACAACTCGCCCAGGCCCACCTTCAACACGAGGGTTGGCATCGGCATGAACGCCGGACGATGCAACACGCTACCCAACGTTTGGGCGAATTCGCGATTGCGTACCGGCTTGGGCGCGCAGGCATTATATGGACCGCTGGCCTCATTGCGGTGCAGAAGAAAATCAATCAGGGCGATTTGATCCTTGATATGAATCCACGACATCCACTGCCGACCACTGCCCAGAGGCCCGCCCAGCCCCAGTTTGAACGGCAACAACAGCCGCGACAAAAAGCCGCCCTCGGCGGACAGCACCAACCCGGTACGAATGAGGATCACGCGAATGCCCAAGGCTTCGGCGCGTTGCGCGGTTTCCTCCCAGGCGACGCACAACTGGCTGGCGAAATCATCAATGACCGGTGGAGATTCTTCAGTCAACTCCCGCTCACCGCCGTCGCCGTACCAACCGATCGCGGAGCCAGAAATCAATACCTGCGGTTTCTGCTCGCGGCTTTCGAGCCAGGTCAGCAGGGTTTCGGTCAGAGTGATCCGGCTGCTCCACAACAACGCCTTGCGTTTGTGCGTCCAGAGCCGATCGGCAATCGGTGCGCCCGCGAGATTGATAATTGCATCCACCGGTTCTTGACCCAAGTCCTCAAGCCGTGCGATTCCACGTACCTGAGTGCCACAGACTTTGGCGACTTTTGCAGGCGTGCGACTCCAGACCGTCAGGCGATGTCCCTGGCTCAACCAGTGTCGGCAGAGTTGACGTCCTATCAAACCAGTACCGCCGGTCAGCAATATGTGCATGACATCTTCCTCGCGTGGCGTTTTACCCTGATCACTAGTCTATTTTTATAAGCAGGGATCTTTGGTATTGGGCAGGCTCTGTGCTTAACAATAGGCCAAGCTGTCAGAACGAGGACGCTAAAAGTTATACCAAAAAACAATATTGTACAGGTTTGAACCACGGCGTAGTCTGTACAGAAAGGTAAACGAGGCCCCTATGACTGTACCTATCGCAATCATCGGCACCGGCATCGCCGGACTCTCAGCCGCCCAGGCCCTGACGGAGGCCGGGCATGTCGTTCAACTTTTCGATAAAAGCCGCGGCAGTGGCGGACGCATGTCGAGCAAGCGCAGCGATGCGGGTGCTCTGGACATGGGCGCGCAATATTTCACTGCCCGCGACCGTCGCTTCGTCACCGAAGTCCAGCGCTGGCAAGCCAACGGCTGGGTCGCCGTATGGACGCCGCAGCTCTATACCTTTCACGGCGGCCAGCTCAGACCTTCGCCGGATGAACAGACACGCTGGGTCGGCACACCACGCATGAGCGCGATCACGCGCGGCCTGCTCGGTGATCTGGAAGTGCATTTCGCTTGCCGCATCACCGAGGTCTATCGCGGTGAAGAACATTGGCATCTGCAAGACGCCGAGGGCTTCACCCATGGCCCGTTCAGTCATGTTGTGATCGCCACGCCAGCCCCTCAGGCAACCGCGCTGCTGGCGGCCGCACCGAAACTCGCCGGAGCCGCCGCCGGGGTAAAAATGGAACCCACCTGGGCCGTCGCACTGGCGTTCGACACGCCACTGGAAACCGCCATCGAAGGTTGCTTCGTGCAGGACAGTCCGCTGGACTGGCTGGCGCGCAACCGCAGCAAACCAGGACGTGACACCACCCTCGATACTTGGGTGCTGCATGCCACCAGTGCCTGGAGCCGGCAGCATATCGACCTGCCCAAGGAAGCCGTGATCGAGCAATTGCACGGTGCTTTCGCCGAACTGCTGCACGATGCCATGCCTGCTCCGACCTTCAGCCTCGCTCACCGCTGGCTGTACGCCCGGCCGGCCAGCAGCCATGAATGGGGTGCCCTGGCTGATGCTGATCTGGGCCTGTATGTGTGCGGCGACTGGTGCCTGTCTGGGCGTGTCGAAGGTGCCTGGCTCAGTGGTCAGGAAGCAGCCCGCCGGCTGCATGAACACCTGCAGTGAATTGAATCGCTGCTGTCGACATGGGCAGCAGCACCGCAAAAAACCTATACAAAAACTTTGACTTGTACACCTTTGAATCTATGATGAAGTCATGTTGTACAGATCTAATAATCTGTACAGGTCTGGATTCGAGGCGCCCCGATGCCCCCTACAGCCATGAAACCCAAAATCGCCATCAGCGCTTGCCTGATGGGGGCCGAGGTGCGTTACAACGGTGGGCACAAGGCGTCACCTCTGTGCAGCCGCATCCTCTCTGACTATTTCGATTTCGTCCCGGTGTGCCCGGAAGTCGCCATTGGCCTGGGTATCCCTCGCGAGCCGATCCGCCTGGTCGGCAACCCCGAGCACCCGGAGGCTGTCGGCACCGTCCACCCTGAGATCAACGTCACCCGACCTCTGGCCGAGCACGGTCAAAAAATGGCGCTGGAGCTGGATGACATCTGCGGCTATATCTTCATGCAGAAATCCCCTTCGTGCGGGCTGGAACGGGTCAAGGTCTACCACGCCAACGGCGCGCCAGTGGACGGCGGTAGCCGTGGTATCTACGCCCAAGCCTTCTGTGCATTGCATCCTGATTTACCGGTGGAAGAAGACGGCCGCCTCAACGACCCGGTGCTGCGGGAAAACTTCCTCACCCGCGTGTTCGCCTACCGCGCCTGGCAGCAATTGCTTCAAACAGGCCTGACCCGGCGCGGCCTCATTGACTTTCACTCGCGCTACAAATACCTGCTGATGGCCCACAACCCGGTGCAATACAAAACCCTGGGCAACTTGTTGGGCAACATGGGGCAAACCGATCCGCAAGTGCTCGGCCCACGCTATTTCAGCGAGCTGATGGCGGCCCTGAAAAAGTGCGCCACACGCCGCACCCACACCAACGTGCTGCAGCACCTCAGCGGTTATCTCAAGCAGGCCATCAGCACTGAAGATAAACAGGAAGTGCAGCACGTCATCGGCCAGTACCGCAGGGGCATCGTGCCGCTGGTGGTGCCATTGATGTTGCTCAAACACTACTTTCGCCAATACCCGGATCCGTACATTGCGCAACAGGTTTACCTGCAACCGCACCCGGAAAACCTCAGCCTGCGAAACGCGATTTAATGAAAAATCCACCGGATTCCAGCGCCAGCGAAGACCTCGGCACTGACTTCAAGAAGGCCTTGGACGCTGGTTGGCTGCCCATTCGTGAAGTGTCCCGGCAGACCGGAGTCAATGCTGTCACCTTGCGCGCCTGGGAACGGCGCTATGGGCTGATTGTGCCCCAGCGTACGCCCAAGGGGCACCGGCTGTTCTGTGCCGAACACGTGCAACGGATCCTGACGATCCTTACCTGGCTCAATCGCGGCGTGGCTGTCAGCCAGGTCAAACAATTGCTCGACACGCCACAGGAGCTTACCGACCCCATCGGGAACGATTGGCTGGTGCTGCGCCAGTCATTGCTGCAAGCGGTCACTCAGCTGGCCGAACGCACCCTCGATGACACGGTAAATCAAGCGATGGCGCTGTATCCGCCACGCACCTTGTGTGAACTATTGCTGATGCCGTTGCTGGCGGAACTGGAGCAACGCTGGCAAGGCCAGTTCGGCGCTCAGATGGAGCGGGTGTTTGTTTTTTCCTGGTTGCGCAGCAAATTCGGCGCGAGGATCTACCATAACAACCGTCAGTTGCGCACCGCGCCGCTGTTGCTGATCAATTACTCGGACCTGCCACTGGAGCCTTATCTGTGGCTCACCGCCTGGCTGATCAGCAGCGTCGATTGTCCGGTAGAAGTCTTCGACTGGCCGCTCCCCGCTGGCGAACTTGCGCTGGCGGTCGATCACCTGCAAGCCCGCGGCGTACTGCTGTATTCCAGCAAAGCCATGAATCTTTCACAGCTGACGAAACTTTTGAATGGCGTCAGCTGCCCAAAAATGATTGCCGGGGCAACGGTGTGCATCCACCACACCGAGTTATCCGCAAGAACCGCCGCCATTGCTGACTTGTCCCTGGCCGAAGACCCATTATCGGCTCATCAGGGCCTGATTCAGCGCGGGCTCATTTAATGGCGTATTTCAATGATCGTGCGGATACCACCATGCAATTGATCTGGCTGCGCAGCGACTTGCGTCTACACGACAACACCGCCCTCTCGGCCGCTGCAGCCCGCGGCCCGAGTGTGGCGGTGTATTTGCTGAGTCCGCAGCAATGGCTGGCGCATGACGACGCGCCGTGCAAAGTGGATTTCTGGCTGCGCAACCTGAGCGAATTACGTCATGCGCTGGGCGCCCTGAACATCCCGCTGCTGATTCGCAAGGCGTCCCGTTGGGATGATGCACCGAAGGTCTTGCTCGAGTTGTGCCAGCAATTGAAGATCGGCGCAGTGCACGTCAACGAAGAGTACGGCATTCATGAAACCCGTCGTGATGCCGCGGTGGCCCAAATCCTGAAAGCCCAAGGCATCGACTTTTACCGCTACCTCGATCAACTGCTGTTCAAGCCTGGCACCGTGCTGACCAGAACCGGCACCTATTTCCAGGTCTTCAGCCAGTTCCGCAAGGTCTGCTACGAACGCTTGCATGCATCATTGCCGAGATTGGTTACCGCCCCCGCCATCCAGGCGCCGCTGGGTATCGCCATTGACGAACCGCCCTCTCGTGTCGAGGGCTTCGACACGCCCAGCGACAGTTTGCGTGCTCTCTGGCCGGCCGGCGAAACTGAAGCCCGACGCCGCCTCGAGACTTTTATCGACACACAGATCGACTATTACCACAGCGAGCGTGATTTCCCGGCAAAACCCGGCACCAGCCAGCTCTCGGCCTATCTCACCGCCGGGGTCATCTCCCCTCGCCAGTGTCTGCACGCCGCGTTGCAAAGCAACCAGGGGGAATTCGAAAGCGGCAAGGTCGGTGCCGTCACCTGGATCAACGAGTTGCTGTGGCGAGAATTCTACAAACACATTCTGGTGGGCTACCCACGGGTTTCCCGGCACCGCGCCTTTCGCCCGGAAACCGAAGCCCTCGCCTGGCGTGACGCCCCGAAAGACCTCAAGGCCTGGCAACAAGGCCGTACCGGCTTGCCGATCATCGATGCCGCCATGCGCCAATTGCTGGAAACCGGCTGGATGCACAACCGTTTGCGCATGGTCGTGGCAATGTTCCTGACCAAAAACCTGCTGATCGACTGGCGTGAAGGCGAGCGTTTCTTCATGCGGCATCTGATTGACGGCGATCTGGCGGCGAACAACGGTGGCTGGCAGTGGAGTTCGTCCACCGGCACCGATTCGGCACCCTACTTTCGCATTTTCAACCCCCTGAGCCAGTCGGAAAAATTCGACACCGAAGGGGTTTTCATCAAACATTGGTTGCCGCAGATCAACGAAATGAATAAAAAAGACCTGCACAATCCCGCGAGACTCGACGGATTATTCGGTGTGACGGATTATCCATCGCCGATTGTCAACCTGAGCACTTCCCGCGAACGGGCCTTGGCCGCGTTCAAGAACCTGCCGTCGCGACAGGGTTTATCGCCACCGGAATCACCTTGATAGCGCAGTTTTACGTATGAACATGGGATTGAATCAGGAAGATAAAGGAGATTGAGATGAGTCGTACACCTCCAAGGCGATACTGGTTGACCGGCGCCAGCAACGGTATTGGTGCCGCGTTGGCCGAAGAAATACTGAAAAGCGGTGCCCACCTGGCCGTCAGCTCCCGCTCATTGGCGCCATTGAAAGCCTTATCTCAGCGTTATCCCGGGCAAGTGTTGGTGGTTGCCGGTGATTTGACCAACAGCCAACGGGTGCGCGAAATCGGCGAGCAGATTGCCAATGAATGGGGCTCTCTGGACACCATGATTCTCAACGCGGGCACCTGCGAATACGTCGACACCAATCAATTCGACTCATCAGTCATCGAGCACATCGTGCGCACCAACCTGCTTGCCAGCAGCTATTGCATCGAAGCCGCCCGCCCCCTGCTGCGAGCGGGCACTGCGCCGCATCTGGTGGCCCTGGCCAGCTCGGTGACCTACCTGCCTCTGCCACGCGCCGAAGCCTATAGCGATTCAAAGCCCGGATTGCGTCACCTTTTCGAATCCTTGCGCATGGACGTGGCGCCGGAAAACATCGAAATGACCGTAGTCAGCCCAGGACTTATCGATATCCCCCTGAGCAACGAGGTCTCACAACACCTCGATTGGTCGGCGGACAAAGCTGCGCGGTACCTCTTCGACCTGCTCAAGCATCGGCCACTGGAGCTCCCTTTACCGGAACTGCTCATGCCTGTCCTTTGGCCCCTACCGCAAAATCCCGGCCAGAAGGGACTGGAAATCGGCAAACGCCTGGAGCGAAGCAATCCGCCAATCGAAGATCTGCCGTGAAGCCCGAGCGTCTGTCAGGCCTTTCACACAGCGCGGTCCCACTGGCTTACACTGCGCGCCATGAAAACTATTCCCCATACGCAAATCGCCGAACCGGCGGTCACCTGCTCGACCTGCGCGGCCTGCTGCTGCCAGCTTGAAGTCATGTTGATCACCGACACCGGCGTGCCCGAGCGTTTTATCGATACCGATGATTGGGGCGGGGAAGTCATGCTGCGACTGGATGATGGCTGGTGCGCCGCGCTGGATCGCGACAGCATGATGTGCACCATCTACGAAAAACGTCCGCTGATTTGCCGGGAATTCGAAATGGGCGCACCGGAATGCATCACCGAACGCCAGGGGATTGCGACGGCGTATCGGTGAGCGAATACAGCAGGCCATGAAGATCCAATGTGGGAGCGGGCTTGCTCGCGAAAGCGGATTGTCAGTCAACATCAATGTTGAATGTTAAATCGCATTCGCGAGCAAGCCCGCTCCCACATTAAAAGTGCAGTAATGCTTACAACGGCATCGTGTAATGCAGCGAGTAACTCTCTACGCCATCGTTCGGGCTGCTGATCCCGGCATTGGAATAGTGCGTGGCGCGAATCCCGACTTCATGTCCGCCGGTAAAGCGCAGACCAAACCCGAAACGATCTTCGAACTGAAAGGCCCCGCCAAGTTTGTTGTCTTCGACTTCAGTGTTGGCAAACACCGCGATACCGATACCCGCTTCAACGTAGGGTTTGATGGTCTCACCGGCAAACTCATACACCAGTACCGGCGAGAACGACACACTGTGATTGCTCGACGTTTCATCGCCCTCCCAGTAGGTGTAAGCGCCGCTCCAATAACCGGTCAAGCGACCGATATCACTCTGCAGCCAACTCTTGTCCCAGTCGAATTGCATGCCCAGTCGGTAAGTCATGGTCGAATCGCTGGTCTGGCCGACCCCGAACTCCACCCCTGCTGCCTGCGCGGTAAAACTGTGCCCCATCAATGCGGTCGCAATCGCGGCCAAGCAGAATAGTCGCTTCATTAGAAACATCCTTTTCCGAACAATTTCGTATGGTTTTTATGCTGTCCAACAGACAAAGCTATAGAAGTTGAAGCTTGATCAGAAGTTCAGCTCAATTATTCGTTTCTTTATATTTTTTATCTACAAGTCGAAGCTTTGCACAACACCCGTCGAATGCCACAAAACCGGCAAGATATTTCTGAAATGTTCCGGATCCGCACTCGACCAGAACCGGGTAGCGCGAGCAGGTCCCTCGGCCAGCAACTCACGCTCGGCCAACAATCGTTGAAGCTGCCGTGCCACAGCGGCACCGGTATCGATCAGGCTGATGTTCTGGGGGATCATCTGCTTAAGCAGCGGCTTTAGAAAGGGATAATGCGTGCAGCCAAGAATGATCGTGTCTGCCCCGGCAGCCAGCAGCGGATCGACATACCCCTGCAGCAACTGACGCAATGCCTCGCTGTGCAAATCGCCATTTTCAATCAGCTCCACCAGTCCGGGGCATGGCTGGGTGATGACTCGCACATCGGCGGCGAAACGGTCGAGCAAGGCGGCGAACTTCGCACTCTGTAAAGTGCCGGTGGTGGCGAGTACGCCAACTACACCACTGCGCGTCGCCGCAGCCGCCGGTTTGACCGCGGGCTCCATACCGACGATGGGCCACTCGGGGAAATCGCGCCGCAAGTCCGCAACGCCTGCGACGGTCGCGGTGTTGCAAGCGAGCACCAGTGCCTTGGCGCCCTGCTGCTGAAAGAACTGCGCCATGACACTGCAACGCTGACTGATGAATGCCGGTGATTTCTCACCGTAGGGAATATTCCCGCAATCGCCGAGGTACAAAAGAGACTCGTTGGGCAGCAACTGCTGGATCTCGGCCAGCACAGAAAGTCCACCGACGCCGGAATCGAATACAGCAATCGGCGCTTCACGCATGGCTTGACCCGCAGACGCTGCAGCCTGGATCACGCTTGACCCGCAATTCACGGAAGCGCGTGCCCAAGGCATCGATCAATAACAGGCGCCCCACCAGCGGTTCGCCGAACCCCACCAGCAACTTCAGCGCTTCGAGGGCTTGCAGGCTACCGACCAGGCCCACCAGCGGACCGAGTACGCCGGCCTCGCTGCAAGTCAGCTCGGCTTCGCTGCCGTGCCCGTATAAACAGTGGTAGCAAGGGCTTTCCGGACGACGGGAGTCGAAGACCGACAATTGCCCTTCCAGCCGAATCGCCGCACCGCTGACCAGCGGTTTGCGCGCAGCCACACACGCGGCGTTGACCGCTTCGCGGGTGGAAAAATTATCGGAACAGTCCAGCACCAGATCCACCGCTGCAACGGCCGCCGCCAGGGAGTCTTCATCCAGGGCGGTGCGATGGGCAATAAGCTTAAGCTCGGGATTGATCGCGGTCAGGCGCCGGGTCGCTGAATCGACCTTGCTCAGGCCGACGCTGTCGGTGTCGTGAACGATCTGACGTTGCAGATTGGTCAGATCGACCGTGTCGAAGTCCGCCAGATGCAACTCACCGACACCGGCCGCCGCCAGGTACAGCGCCACCGGCGAGCCAAGACCGCCGAGACCAACAATCAGCACACGGCTTTCCTTGAGTCGTAGCTGGCCGTCGATGTCGACGTGTTGCAGCAGAATCTGCCGGCTATAGCGCAATAATTCCTGATCATTCAGCACGGCAAGCGCCCCAGACTGATGCGTTCGTGACCGCCCAGATCGGTGCGGCTGTGGACCTCTGCAAAGCCGCGGGTCAGCAGCAAATCGCGCACGGCCTCGGCTTGATCGTAACCGTGTTCGAGCATCAACCAGCCACCTGCCTCAAGATGATCCGGTGCCTGATCGACGATCAGACGTAAATCGTCGAGCCCATCGACGCCGGCCACCAGGGCACTGGCCGGTTCGAAGCGCACGTCGCCCTCCGCCAGATGCGGATCGGTCGAAGCAATGTAGGGCGGATTGCTGATGATCAATTGAAAGCGCTGGCCTTCCAAAGCGCTGAACCAATGGCTACTCAGCACTGTGGCGTTGTTCAGGTGCAGCCGCTGGCGATTGCGCTCGGCCAGGGCCACGGCTTCCAGCACGCGATCCACGGCGGTGACTTTCCAGGCCGGACGCTCGCTGGCCAGCGCCAGGGCAATGGCGCCGCTGCCGGTGCCCAAATCGAGCACCAAGGCCTGTGTGGCCGGCAACAGTTCCAGCGCGGTTTCTACCAGCAATTCGGTGTCGGGACGCGGAATCAGCGTGTGAGGCGCGACTTCCAGGTCGAGTTTCCAGAAGCCCTGCTGCCCCAGAATGTAAGCCACCGGCTCACCGCTACGGCGGCGCTGCAGGTACTCGGCAAACTTCAGGGCTGCTTCGCTCGGGACGATACGCTCAGGCCAGGTGTGCAGAAAGCTGCGGGATTTACCCAAGGCAGCCGCCAGCAGCAATTCGGCATCCAGACGCGCGGTGGGCGAGTCGGGCAAATCAGCGGCGCGCAACAAACTGGCAATGATCGTCATTTACTCACCTATCGCTGCCAATTGGTCGGCCTGGTACTCGGCCAACAGCGGTTCGATCACCGCATCCACGCCACCGGCGAGAATTTCGTCGAGCGAATACAGCGTCAGGTTGACCCGGTGGTCGGTGACCCGGCCCTGGGCAAAGTTATAGGTGCGAATACGCTCGGAACGATCGCCGGAACCTACCAGCAATTTACGCTCGCTAGCGATGGCGTTCGCGGCGGCGCTGGTCTGCTGATCGTTAAGCTTGGCCGACAGCCAGGACATCGCCCGGGCGCGGTTCTTGTGCTGGGAACGTTCTTCCTGGCACTCGACGACAATGCCGGACGGCAAGTGCGTGATACGGATTGCCGAATCGGTCTTGTTGACGTGCTGACCACCGGCACCGGAGGAGCGATAGGTGTCGACCCGCAGGTCTGCCGGGTTGATCTCGATCGCTTCCTGCTCGTCCGGCTCGGGCAACACGGCCACGGTGCAGGCCGAGGTGTGGATGCGCCCCTGGGATTCAGTGGCCGGAACCCGCTGTACGCGATGCGCGCCGGATTCGAATTTCAGCTTGCCGTAAACGTTCTCGCCTTCGACCCGGGCAATGACTTCTTTATAGCCGCCGTGTTCGCCTTCATTCTCCGAGAGAATCTCTACTCGCCAGCCACGCCGTTCGGCGTAACGCGAATACATGCGGAACAGGTCGCCGGAGAAAATCGCTGCTTCGTCACCGCCGGTGCCGGCACGGATTTCGAGGAATACGTTGCGCCCGTCGTTCGGGTCTTTGGGCAGCAGCATGCGTTGCAGTTGGGCTTCGATTTCGATCAGTTGCTCTTTGGCTTCGCGGACTTCTTCCACGGCCATTTCGCGCATGTCCGGATCGCTGTCCTTGAGCAGCGCCTGAGCCCCTTCGAGGTCACCCTGCACTTTAAGCAGCTGTTTATAGGTGCCAACGATCGGCTCGACTTCCGCGTATTCCTTGGAATAGGTACGGAACTTGTTTTGATCGGAAATGACCTCGCCGTCGCCAAGCAGGGCGGTCAATTCCTCGAAACGGTCCTGGAGGATGTCCAGCTTATTGAGCAGTGACGCTTTCATTGCGGTTTCTTATCCGAAAAGCTATCCGATGAGCCCTCACCGAGGGCAAAGAGTTCCTGGGCCATGGCCAGCGCATCGAGGCGGCCTTCGGCAGAGAGCTTTTTCAACTGCACGCTCGGTGCGTGCAAGAGTTTATTGGTCAGGCCGCGGGCCAGTTGCACCAGCACGTCTTCGGCGCTGCTGCCATTGGCGAGCATGCGCTGGGCTTTGTGCAATTCTTCGTCACGCAGACGCTCGCTTTGTTGACGATAGGCCTTGAGCACATCCACCGCCGCCAGTTCGCGCAGGCGAACCATGAAATCTTCGGCACCGACCGACACCATCTCTTCGGCGGCTTGGGCTGCGCCCTGACGGCTCTTGAGGTTTTCGGCAACCACTTCGTGGAGATCGTCGACGCTGTACAGGTAAACGTCGTCCAACTCGCCGACTTCCGGTTCGATATCCCGAGGGACGGCGATATCCACCATGAAAATCGGCTTGTGCTTGCGCAATTTCAAGGCACTTTCCACCGCCCCTTTACCGAGAATCGGCAACTGGCTGGCGGTGGAACTGATGACGATGTCGCTGCGCACCAGTTCTGCCGGGATGTCCGAGAGCAGCACTGCGTGGGCGCCGAACTGCTCGGCCAGGATGCTCGCGCGCTCCAGGGTGCGGTTGGCGACCACGATTCGCTTGACCCCCAGCTCATGCAGATGGCGGGCGACCAGGGTGATAGTCTCGCCGGCGCCGATCAGCAAAGCCTGGCTGCGTTGCAAATCACTGAAAATCTGTTTCGCCAGGCTGACCGCGGCAAACGCCACGGACACCGGGTTTTCGCCGATGGCGGTGTCGGTCCGCACCTGTTTGGCCGCATTGAATGTGGCCTGGAACAGCCGCCCGAGCAGCGGACCGATGGTGCCGGCCTCGCGAGCGACAGCGTAGGCCGATTTCATTTGTCCGAGAATCTGCGGTTCACCCAACACCAGCGAATCGAGCCCGGAGGCAACCCGCATCATGTGACGAACTGCCGCATCATCTTCATGCACATAAGCGCACGCACGCAGCTCATCGAGGCTCAAATGATGATAATCGGCCAGCCAGCGCAATATGATGTCAGCCGAAAGGTGATCCTGTTCTATATACAGTTCACTGCGATTGCAGGTGGAGAGGATCGCAGCTTCGCGGCTGTCGGTGAGTCGGCAGAGCTGCTGCAAGGCCTCAACCAGCTGCTCAGGGGTAAAGGCCACGCGCTCGCGGACGTCTACTGAAGCAGTCTTGTGGTTAATACCGAGTGCAAGGAAGGCCATTCAAGGTCGCTGATGGTGACGTGAAGCCGACAATTGTCCTACTTCGACAGAGCCAGAACAACCACTCGATATCTATCGCGCCCGCAAGAGCTGCCGAAGGCTGCGATCCGTTCTCGTTTACAAGGGCGCCGGGCCTGCGGGGATTGCCCGCGCGGGTAAATTGGCCGGGCGGTTATGTTTGACCCAAGGCTTGTGTCATGATGATCCGACCGCAGGTTAGTCGTCCTTTTCCTATATGAATAGATCTTCCGCGTTGCTCCTCGCTTTAGTCTTCCTCAGCGGCTGCCAGGCCTTGGCGCCCGTTTCATCGGACGGTACGCCGCCGGTCGAAGACAGCACTCCGCCCCCTGAAAAGCCCAAGGTTTACAGCTCGTTCAGCGAAGAAACCATCTTCAGCCTGTTGAGCGCCGAACTCGCTGGCCAGCGCAATCGTTACGACATTGCCCTAGACAACTACGTGACCCAGGCCATCAATACCCAGGATCCGGGCATCTCCGAGCGGGCATTTCGCATTGCCGAGTATCTGGGTGCCGATCAGGCTGCCCTCGACACCGCACTGGTCTGGGCCAAAAACGCCCCGGACGATCTCGAGGCGCAACGGGCGGCTGCCGTGCAACTCGCCCGCGCCGGGCGTTACGACGACTCCATGGTCTATATGGAGAAAGTCCTGCAAGGCAAAGGCGACACGCATTTCGATTTTCTCGCCCTGTCCGCAGCCGATACCGACCAAGAAACTCGCAACGGTCTGATGAAAGGTTTTGACCGCTTGCTGCAGCGCCATCCGCACAACAACCAGCTGATTTTTGGCAAGGCCTTGTTGCTGCAACAGGACGGCGATGCCAAGGGCGCCCTGACCCTGCTCGAAGACAATCCGCCTGACGAGGGCGAAATAGCGCCGATCCTGCTGCGCGCGCGCCTGCTGCAAGGGCTCAACCGTGGCGATGAAGCCTTGCCGCTGCTGCAAAAAAGCATCAAGAAGTACCCGGACGACAAACGCCTGCGCCTGACTTACGCGCGCATGCTGGTTGAACAGGACCGCATGGACGACGCCAAGGTCGAGTTCTCGAGCCTGGTGCAGCAATACCCCGAAGACGACGAATTGCGTTATTCCCTGGCACTGGTCTGCCTGGAAGCCAAAGCCTGGGACGAAGCCAAAGGCTACCTGGAAGATTTGATCGCCCGGGAAAGCCATGTCGACTCGGCACACTTGAACCTGGGGCGCATTGCCGAAGAGCGTAACGACCCGCAGGGCGCATTGATTGAATACGCCCAGGTCGGGCCGGGCAACGATTACCTGCCGGCGCAATTGCGTCAGGCCGATATTCTGATGAACAACGGCAAGACCGCCGAAGCCCAAAGCCGTCTGGCAGCGGAGCGCGGCGAGCAACCTGATTACGCGATCCAGTTGTATCTGATCGAAGCCGAAACCTTGTCCGCCAACAAACAGGGCGACAAGGCCTGGAAAGTCTTGCAGCAAGCCCTGCAGCAATACCCGGACGACCTGAATCTGCTGTATACCCGGGCCATGCTGGCAGAAAAACGCAATGACCTGGCGCAGATGGAAAAAGATCTGCGACTGATCATCAAGCGCGATCCGAACAACGCGATGGCGTTGAACGCCCTCGGCTACACCCTGTCCGACCGCACCACACGCTACGCCGAAGCCAAGGCCTTGATCGAACAGGCGCACCAGATCAACCCTGAAGACCCGGCCGTCCTGGACAGCCTCGGATGGGTCAATTTCCGCCTGGGCAACCTCGATGAAGCCGAGCGCTATTTGCGCCAGGCGCTGGAGCGCTTCCCCGATCAGGAAGTTGCCGCGCACCTGGGCGAAGTCCTGTGGGCCAACGGCAAACAACGCGAAGCCAAGCAAATCTGGAGCAAGTTCCTCAAGGAACAACCCGACAGCCCTACCCTGCGCGGCACCATCAAACGCCTGACCGGATCAGAGACTCTTTAAAATTATGTTTTTGCGCCACCTCATTATTTTCAGCTTCATTGCCCTGCTCGCCGGTTGCGCGGGCTTCGTTGCCCGCGAATCGGTCCAGGGTCAAGGCAACAAGGCCCAATGGCGCGAGCACAAACAGCAACTGACCGGCCTCGACGGCTGGCAGATCAACGGCAAAATCGGCATCCGCGCGCCAAAAGATTCGGGCAGCGGCACGTTGTTCTGGCTGCAACGCCAGGATTACTACGACATCCGCCTTTCCGGTCCGCTGGGTAGGGGCGCGGCCCGTTTGACCGGTCGTCCGGGTAAAGTCTCGCTGGAAGTGGCCAATCAGGGCCGCTATGACGCGCAGACCCCGGAAGCCCTGGTTGAAGAACAACTGGGCTGGAAATTGCCGGTATCCCATCTGGCATGGTGGGTTCGCGGGCTCCCGGCCCCGGACAGCAAAAGTCGCCTGACCCTCGACGTCGACAGCCGTCTGGCCAATCTCGAACAGGATGGCTGGCAGGTCGAGTACCTCAGTTATGCCGAGCAAAACGGCTACTGGCTGCCCGAGCGGATCAAACTGCATGGCACCGACCTTGATGTCACGTTGGTGATCAAGGAATGGCAACCACGCAAACTGGGGCAGTGAACATGACTGCGCCACGCCTGACATTGCCCTCGCCCGCCAAGCTCAACTTGATGCTGCACATCCTCGGTCGTCGCGAAGACGGTTACCACGAGTTGCAGACGATTTTTCAGTTCCTCGATTACGGCGATGAAATCACCTTCGCCGTTCGCGACGATGGCGTGATTCGGTTGCACACCGAATTCGCCGACGTCCCTCACGACAGCAACCTGATAGTCAAAGCCGCAAAAAAACTTCAGGCGCAATCCGGTTGTTCGCTGGGTGTCGACATCTGGATCGAAAAAATCCTGCCCATGGGCGGTGGAATCGGTGGCGGCAGTTCGAATGCGGCAACCACGTTGCTGGGCCTCAATCATCTTTGGCAACTGGGTTGGGATGAGGATCGACTGGCCGCGCTGGGCCTTACGCTTGGCGCCGACGTCCCGGTTTTCGTGCGTGGGCACGCGGCTTTCGCCGAGGGTGTGGGGGAAAAACTCACCCCTGTAGAGCCCGAAGAACCGTGGTATCTCGTACTGGTGCCGCAAGTATCTGTAAGTACAGCAGAAATTTTTTCAGATCCACTGTTGACACGTAACACTCCTCCCATTAAAGTGCGCCCCGTTCCCAAGGGAAACAGTCGAAATGACTGCTTGCCGGTGGTAGCAAGGCGTTATCCAGATGTACGTAACGCATTGAATTTGTTAGGTAAATTTACCGAAGCAAAACTCACCGGAACTGGAAGTTGTGTGTTTGGGGGCTTCCCAAGCAAAGCTGAAGCTGATAAAGTCTCGGCCCTTCTGACAGAGACCCTTACAGGGTTTGTAGCAAAAGGAAGCAACGTTTCGATGTTGCATCGCAAGCTGCAAAGTCTGCTCTAAAAGGAATCGGGTACTGGGTACTCGTTGCAACAGATACAGGGGCGTCGCCAAGCGGTAAGGCAGCAGGTTTTGATCCTGCCATGCGTTGGTTCGAATCCAGCCGCCCCTGCCATTTTTCTATACTCATCCAGGTTACCCTCAGCCTTCAGGTACTGCGCGTGTCCAAGATGATGGTCTTTACGGGGAACGCTAACCCCGATCTGGCTCGGCGTGTTGTACGTCAGCTGCATATCCCTCTCGGTGACATCTCTGTCGGTAAGTTCTCCGACGGCGAAATTACTGCCGAGATCAATGAAAACGTTCGCGGTAAAGACGTTTTCATTATTCAGCCGACTTGCGCTCCGACCAACGATAACCTGATGGAACTGGTAGTGATGGCTGATGCCTTCCGCCGCTCCTCGGCTACTCGTATCACTGCTGTTATTCCTTACTTTGGTTATGCCCGTCAGGATCGCCGTCCGCGTTCCGCACGTGTGGCTATCAGCGCGAAAGTCGTTGCTGACATGCTTACCGTAGTCGGCATCGACCGTGTTCTCACGGTTGATTTGCATGCTGACCAGATTCAGGGCTTCTTCGATATTCCGGTAGATAACATCTACGGCTCCCCGGTATTGGTGGATGACATTGAAGATCAGCGCTTCGAAAACCTGATGATCGTGTCCCCGGACATTGGTGGCGTCGTGCGTGCACGGGCTGTTGCCAAATCCCTGGGCGTGGATCTCGGGATCATCGACAAACGCCGTGAGAAAGCCAATCACTCTGAAGTGATGCATATCATCGGTGATGTCGAAGGGCGTACCTGTATTCTGGTCGATGACATGGTCGATACCGCCGGCACTCTGTGCCACGCGGCCAAGGCCTTGAAAGAGCATGGCGCTGCCAAGGTTTTCGCCTACTGCACGCACCCTGTGCTGTCGGGTCGGGCGATCGAAAACATTGAAAATTCCGTGCTGGACGAGCTGGTGGTAACAAATACCATCCCGCTGTCCGCTGCAGCACAAGCCTGTGCGCGTATCCGTCAACTGGATATCGCGCCGGTAGTTGCCGAGGCGGTCCGCCGCATCAGCAATGAAGAATCGATCAGCGCGATGTTCCGTTAAGGGCCCTGCCCTTTTCATTACATCTCGTTGACGAAAAGCGCCCCGCCCCGGCATTCCTGTCGGGGCGGGGCTTTTTTGCCCATATCGCCTTTAGCGCTGGTCGCAAACGCTGGGGCGAATGTGGTTATTTTGGAGATACAACATGAACGATTTTACTCTGAATGCTGAAGTGCGTTCCGACCTGGGGAAAGGTGCGAGCCGCCGCCTGCGTCGTCTCGCAAGCCTGGTTCCAGCTGTAGTTTACGGTGGCGAAAAAGCCCCTGAATCCATCAGCATGCTGGCTAAAGAAGTTGCCAAACTGCTCGAAAACGAAGCGGCTTACAGCCACATCATCGAGCTGAACGTTGGCGGCACCAAGCAAAACGTAATCATCAAAGCCCTGCAGCGTCACCCGGCCAAAGGCCACGTGCTGCACGCCGACTTCGTACGCGTTGTAGCTGGCCAGAAACTGACCGCTATCGTGCCTGTACACTTCGTTGGCGAAGCTGCTCCGATCAAGAAAGGCGGCGAAATTTCGCACGTTGTTTCTGAAATCGAAGTTTCGTGCCTGCCGAAAGACCTGCCTGAATTCATCGAAGTTGACCTGGCTGATGCCGAAGTCGGCGCGATCATTCACCTGTC
Source organism: Pseudomonas sp. TE12508 (assembly GCF_056279485.1). NCBI lineage: Bacteria > Pseudomonadati > Pseudomonadota > Gammaproteobacteria > Pseudomonadales > Pseudomonadaceae > Pseudomonas > Pseudomonas sp. TE12508. The sequence continues at coordinate 35,767 of NZ_JBWCCN010000029.1, forward strand.
TGACCTCAAAGCCCCTAAAGGTGTTGAGTTTGTTGCTCTGGCTCACGGTAACGACCTGGCTGTTGCCAACGTTCACGCTCCACGTGTTGCTCCAGAAGCTACTGAAGGCGCAGCAGAGTAATTTCACTCTGTTCGCCGGAGTGACCGGAACATCGCGGACTAGAGCGTAGCGAGAAAGCGGGCGAGAACGCGGAGTTTACATAATGGTAAATGAGCACTTGTCGTCCACTTTCGCCGCACACACTGATCGCGGCGATGTTATCCATCACTTCAAGGAAGGGCCCCTATCGTGACTGCCATCAAACTGATCGTTGGCCTGGGAAATCCAGGCGCTGAATACGAACAGACCCGGCATAACGCAGGGGCCCTTTTTGTTGAGCGCATCGCACAAGCACAGGGCGTCAACCTTGTGGCCGATCGCAAATATTTCGGCCTGACCGGGCGCTATTCGCATCAGGGTCAGGATGTTCGTCTGCTGATTCCCACCACCTACATGAACCGCAGCGGCCAGGCCGTCGCGGCACTTGCCGGCTTCTTCCGCATCAAGCCTGAAGAAATCCTGGTGGCGCATGACGAACTCGATCTGCCTCCGGGCGTTGCCAAGCTCAAACAGGGCGGCGGCCATGGCGGTCACAACGGGTTGCGCGACATCATCGCGCAACTGGGCAATCAGAATACCTTTCACCGCTTGCGGCTTGGCATTGGCCACCCGGGCGTTGCCAGTATGGTTTCAAATTTCGTCCTGGGTCGTGCGCCACGCGCCGAACAGGAAAAACTCGATGCCAGCATCGACTTTGCCCTCGGCGTGCTGCCGGATATCCTCGCCGGGGAATGGAACCGCGCGATGAAAAACCTGCACAGCCAGAAGGCCTGACTCTAACTCCTCGGGGAAACACCATGGGATTCAATTGCGGCATCGTCGGCCTGCCTAACGTCGGCAAGTCCACCCTGTTCAACGCCCTGACCAAATCCGGGATCGCGGCCGAGAACTTCCCCTTCTGCACGATCGAGCCGAACACCGGCATCGTGCCGATGCCGGATCCGCGTCTGGAAGCCCTGGCAGCCATCGTCAATCCAAAGCGCATCCTGCCGACCACCATGGAATTCGTCGACATCGCCGGCCTGGTTGCCGGCGCCTCGAAAGGTGAAGGCCTGGGCAACAAGTTCCTCGCCAACATCCGCGAGACCGATGCCATCGCTCACGTGGTCCGCTGCTTCGAAGACGAGAACGTGATTCACGTCTCCAACAGCGTCGACCCGAAACGCGACATCGAGATCATCGACCTGGAACTGATCTTCGCCGACCTCGACAGTTGCGAGAAGCAACTGCAGAAAGTCGCCCGTAACGCCAAAGGTGGTGACAAGGACGCCGTAGTCCAGAAAGGCCTGCTGGAGCAGTTGATCGCTCACTTCACCCTCGGCAAGCCAGCGCGCACGCTGATGAAGAACATGGGCGCCGACGACAAAGCGGTGATTCGTGGCTTCCATCTGCTGACCACCAAGCCGGTCATGTACATCGCCAACGTTGCTGAAGACGGTTTCGAGAACAACCCGCTGCTGGACATCGTCAAAGCCATCGCCGAAGAAGAAGGCGCCATGGTGGTTCCGGTCTGCAACAAGATCGAAGCCGAAATCGCCGAACTGGAAGACGGTGAAGAGAAAGACATGTTCCTCGAAGCCCTGGGCCTCGAAGAGCCTGGCCTGAACCGCGTAATCCGCGCTGGCTACGAAATGCTGCACCTGCAGACCTACTTTACCGCCGGTGTCGAAGAAGTCCGCGCCTGGACCGTCCGCGTCGGTGCCACCGCACCACAAGCCGCTGGCGTGATCCACACCGACTTCGAAAAAGGCTTCATCCGCGCCGAAGTCATCGCCTACGACGACTTCATTCAGTACAAGGGCGAAGCCGGCACCAAAGAAGCCGGTAAATGGCGTCTGGAAGGCAAGGACTACATCGTTAAAGACGGCGACGTGATGCACTTCCGTTTTAACGTGTAACGGTGACCGTGGATTTACACGGACCTCGATAGACTGAAAATCCCCGTAATCACTCGCTGATACGGGGATTTTTGCGTCTTGGGCTCACGGGTTGTTGATCAGGAAGCTACCGGGTTGGATCATCTGCTCACCCCCAATTGGTCTGGAAGCGGCGACATACTGAAAACTGCCCCGTTGAAACTCGACATCGGGTACAGACCCTTCCTCGCAAGCAGTGAGTTTCACCGCAGATCGCCCCCCTGCGACACGCGTTCTCACACAGGCGCTCTGCTAGACTGAAAAAACGGCTTATCCGTGATCAGGGGAACCGTCATGCTGGAGACATTCGAGCGCTATCCACTCATGTTTGGCCCAACGCCGATCGAGAAACTGAATCGTCTATCGGCCTGTCTCGGTGGCAATATCGAACTCTATGCCAAACGTGAGGACTGCAACTCTGGACTTGCGTTTGGCGGCAACAAGATCCGAAAGCTGGAATACATCATTCCCGATGCAATCGCTTCGCAGGCAGACACGTTAGTGTCCATCGGTGGTGTCCAGTCGAACCACACGCGCCAGGTCGCAGCTGTCGCGGCCAAACTCGGTATGAAGTGCCGTCTCGTTCAAGAAAGCTGGGTTCCATTCCCGGATGCAGTCTACGACCGGGTTGGGAATATTCTGATGAGCCGCGTGCTGGGAGCGGAGATTGAATTCGTCGACGAAGGTTTCGATATCGGTATCCGCGAGAGCTGGGAGCGGGCGCTGGAGGACGTCAAGGCCAAAGGAGGCAAACCCTATGCTATTCCCGCCGGTGCGTCCATGCACAAATATGGAGGTCTCGGCTATGTCGGCTTCGCCGAAGAAGTACGCGAGCAAGAAGCCAGGATGGGGATCAAATTTGATTACATCATAGTCTGCACGGTGACTGGCTCCACCCATGCGGGCATGCTGGTGGGGTTCGCCAAGGATGGTCGTGCTCGCAATGTGATTGGTATTGACGCCTCTGCCACGCCTGAGCAAACCAGGGCACAAGTATTGGCAATCGCTCAGCATACGGCGCAGCTTGTTGGGCTTGGCCAGGAAATCACCGCTGACGATGTTGTCCTTAAAGAAGACTACGCCTATCCGGCCTACGGCATTCCATCAGAAGAAACCAACGCAGCCATCCGATTGTGCGCTCGCATGGAAGGCATGATGACGGACCCGGTCTACGAGGGAAAATCCATGCAAGGCCTCATTGATCTCGTCCGCCAGGGTTTTTTCCCGACGGGGTCGAAGGTACTTTATGCACATCTTGGCGGGGTACCAGCGATTAACGCGTATAGCTATATCTATCGAAACGGCTGACTTTGCCGGTCCGCCTCAGACTTTTCGGGTTCTTGGCAAGAAGATCGCCAACACCCCAAACAACGGCAAGAACGAACACAGGAAGTACACGTACTCGATGCCGTGGACATCCGCCAGATGCCCAAGCAATGCCGCGCCAATCCCGCCGAAACCGAACATCAGTCCGAAGAACACCCCGGCAATCATTCCGACGTTCCCTGGCACCAGCTCCTGGGCATACACCACAATGGCCGAGAACGCCGAGGCGAGGATGAATCCGATCACCACGCTCAGGATGCTGGTCCAGAACAGGTCCACATGGGGCAGCAGCAGCGTGAACGGTGCGACGCCAAGGATCGAGAACCAAATTACCGCCTTGCGCCCGATCTTGTCGCCGATCGGCCCGCCGAAGAAGGTCCCAGCCGCTACTGCACCGAGAAACAGGAACAGATGCAGCTGCGAGCTGGCCACCGACAGGTCGAATTTTTCAATCAGGTAGAACGTGAAGTAACTGGTCAGGCTGGCCATGTAGAAGTACTTGGAAAACACCAGAAGCCCGAGCACTACCAGTGCGCTGATCACCCGTCGTTTCGACAGGCCGTGAGTCGCTGCCTGACCTTGTTTGAGCTTGAACAGATTCAGATGGTTGGCGTACCAGCGACTGATCCGATACAGCACGAACAGCGCAAACAGCGCGAACAATCCGAACCAGGCCACATGACCCTGACCGTAGGGAATGATGATCGCCGCCGCCAGCAACGGCCCGAAAGCCGAGCCCGCATTACCGCCCACCTGAAACGTCGACTGCGCCAAGCCGAAACGCCCACCCGAAGCCAATCGCGCCACCCGAGAAGCTTCCGGGTGAAAGGTCGATGAACCGACACCGATCAACCCCGCCGCCAGCAGAATCATCGGAAAACTTCCGACCACAGACATCATCAGAATGCCGATCAATGTGCAGACGGTACCGGCCGGCAACAGCCAGGGTTTGGGATGACGATCAGTGTGGTAACCGACCCATGGTTGCAACAGCGAGGCCGTCAGTTGAAAAGTCAGGGTGATCAGGCCGATCTGGGTGAAGGTCAGGCCATAGCTGGCCTTGAGCATCGGATAGATCGACGGCAATACCGCCTGAATCAGGTCGTTGATCAAATGCGCCAGCGCCACCGCGCCGATGATGCGCATGACCAGCGGACTGTTTTGTGAAGTGGCGGGCGCCGACGTCGCGGCGGACTGAACGTTGCTGATGGCCATGAGAGTTTCCGTACTGCGGATGGGTGCGCACTGGCAGGTCGGTCAATGTGCCATTTTTCGGTGCGGTTGCGCCATCCCCTTAGCCTGCTAACGACTTCAAAAAAAGAAGGTGATAGCGCAAAGCCATGGTCTGAATCTTGCCTTGTTTGTCTGCTTCAACGCGGCCCCTTACAAAGGGAACCGAGAATGGGAAGTTTCGCTACAGAGTCGGCCGACAGAGCGGACCAAGGTGAACTTTCGAGGCCTTTTAGAAGGGCACAAGTCGCGGTCGCAATGACCTCGATGCACGCCAATGGGGCGTGGTGTCCAGAGGAGTCATGGGGCATGCAGGCTTTTTTATCACCGGGGATCGGGCTGCTGGGGCGATTCGGCTTCGCGCGCAAATTTCAGCTGCTGTTTCTGCTGTTTATCCTGCCACTCGCGGGCAGCCTGTGGATGATCGGCCAGGACCATCGTGACAAGTTGAGCCTGATCTCTGGCGAACGCGCCGGGGTTCGGCAATTGCTCGCCCTCGATGCGCTCGACAACCTGCTCGCCGCCCAGCGTGACCGCGCAGCTCGTTGGCGCGCCACCGAAACCAATCGCCAACCGACACCCGCAACCATCGCGGCGATGGCAGCGTTCGACGCGGTTCAGCCGGCCGTCGCTCAAGCCATTACGGACTTGGGCAATACCCTGAAAACCGAAGGCGCCGAGGGCCAAACCCTCACCCGCTATCAGGCTCTGCAAACCGCCCTCACCGGCCTGGACTCGAAAAGCCTGAGCAACGTCGGTTGGTGGCCAGACGGTTACGATCGCTTCACCCATGCCTTGAGTGCTCTGCAAGCCTTGCGCGAACAAATCGCCATGGACACTCGCCTGACCCTCGCACCGTGGCTCGAAACCTGGCTGCTGACGCAGATTTCCACTCAACACGCACCGGATCTGATCGAACGGGTCGGGCGTCTCGCCGCGGTCGGGCAAGCCTCAGTGGTATCCGGGCAGTTCACCCTGCAAAGCCGCCTGCAACTGCGGGACTTGCGCAGTCGCATCGGCGATGCGCGGGAGCAGCTTGCTAAAACGGCTGGCCTGCTGGAAACACGCCTGCCCAACGCCCTGCAAACCTGGGCCGGGCAATACCACGACAGCCTCAAGCACCTGGACGCCGGTTTGAAAGTGCTGGACGAGGGCGTCTTCGGCGGCAGCATCAACCTCAAGCCGGAAGACTTTGAACGCAGCCTCGACGCCCTCCTTGGCGACCTCGCCAAGTTGCGCCAGCAATCGTTGGTTTCCCTGGATCAACGACTGGATTATTACCACGGCTCGGCCATTCGCCAGTTCATTCTGGTGGCGACAATTTTTGGTTGCCTGCTGCTGGCCGCGCTGTACCTGTTTATCTGTTTACAGGCCTCGATCCGTCGCAGCGCCAGTGGCATCACACTCCTGGCCGAAGCACTGCGTGACGGCAACCTGAGCTTGCAAGTACCGGTGCAGGGCCGCGACGAACTGGCGGCGATCAGCACCGCTTTGAATGTTGCTGTGGTGCAACTGCGCAACAGTCTGTTGGGGGTCGATCACGAAACCCTGCAACTGAGCAACGCGGTGCGCGCGCTCAACGATCACTCCAGCGGCGCGCTAGGCGAAGTCGAGGCTCAGCAGTTGCAGATCAGTCAGATCGCCGCTGCGGCCACGCAATTGGCGGCGACCTCGCAAGGGGTCGCCCAGAGTTGCGAACAGGCCTCAGGCAGCGCTCAGCACACCCAGCGCATCGCCGCCGACAGCAGCCGAGACAGCCAACGCACGACAGCGAGTATTCAGCAGCTCAATCAGCGTTTGAACGACACCGCGGCGGCATTGGGTCGGGTCAGCGAGCAAGGACAGCAAATTCAGTTGGTGGTCGATACCATTCGCGGCGTCGCCGAGCAGACCAACCTGCTGGCCCTCAACGCCGCCATCGAGGCCGCACGGGCCGGCGAGCAAGGTCGTGGTTTTGCCGTAGTGGCCGATGAAGTGCGCAGCCTGTCGCAACGCACCCAGTCCTCCACTGCGCAAATCGCCGGTACCGTCGACAGTTTGCGCAGCACCGTCAATGAAGCGGTAAGCCTGATGGAAGCCGCTTGCGGCCAGGCACAATCGGACGCGCAAGCCGTCACGGGCCTCGGCGAGCGCCTGGGGGAAATCGCCAGCGCGGTGCAGAGCGTCACCGACACCCTGGCGCAGATCGCCACCGCTGTCGAAGAGCAAGCGAGCACCGCCGATGAAGTCAGCGGCAACATCCAGCAAGTCGATCAGGCGGCGGTACGCTTGCTTGAAGGCGCACGGGCGGTGAACCTGGCTGCGGACACCTTGAGTCAGGGCAGCAAGGCCTTGAGTGCGAATACCGGCAGATTTCAGCTCGGTTGACGCCATCCGCTGGCCCTATTTTTCGGGCCTGCGGGATAAGCGGTTGAAAGTGTGGAGAAATATTTTAAATTTACGCTTGACGCATCTTCGTTCCAGGTGAATAATGCGCGCCACTTGGCTACATAGCTCAGTTGGTTAGAGCATAGCATTCATAATGCTGGGGTCCGGGGTTCAAGTCCCTGTGTAGCCACCAAGTACTAAAAACGGCTTACCGAAAGGTAGGCCGTTTTTTTATGCCTCGAGAAAAGTGGCATTGTTTCAGGACAGCGGACCTGATTTGCGTCGCGTCTCCCAGGCCGATAAAGTCCCCGGACATTTTATCCCATGGACGGAGTGCCCCGCGTGTTCTCAGCCTTCCACTTGAGTCGCTATCGCCTGTCAGCTTTTTCGCTGATCGCCACCGCTTTAACCCTCGCCGCGTGTAATACCCTGCCCTCTTCGCCGCCAGTCTCTACTCTGCCGGTCGCGCCAGAAATCGCCTCCGGTTATCGCACCGACCTGCAGACCCGGCATGCCTCGAAACACATGGCCGCAGCGGCCAACCCGCTGGCAGCCGAAGCCGGGCGGGAGATGCTGCGTCAGGGCGGCTCGGCGATTGATGCGGCCATTGCCATGCAAGCGGTGTTGACGCTGGTCGAACCGCAATCATCGGGTATCGGCGGTGGCGCGTTGATTGTGCTGTGGGATGGCAAGGCTGTACGCACCTATGACGGGCGCGAAACCGCTCCGGCCGGCGCCACCGAGAAACTGTTCCTGCAAACCGACGGCAAACCGATGCCATTCACCCAGGCACAGATCGGCGGGCGCTCGGTGGGGACGCCGGGTGTATTGCGGGCGCTAGAGCTGGCCCATCAGAAACACGGTCGCCTACCGTGGACGAAGTTGTTCCAGCCCGCCATAGAACTGGCGGAACAAGGCTTCGCCATTTCGCCACGACTGCATCAGTTGATCGCGGCAGACGCGTTCATACAGCGCTCACCGGACATGGCCGCCTACTTTTTGAATGCCGATGGCAGCCCGAAAGCGATCGGTACACAGCTGAAAAACCCGGCACTGGCCGCAGTGTTCAAGCGCATCGCCAAGGAAGGTCCCGATGCCCTGTACAAAGGGCCAATCGCAAAAGAGATCATCGCCAAGGTTCAGGGCCACGCCAACCCCGGCAGCCTGTCGCTAAACGATCTTCAAGGCTACAAGGCCAAGGAACGCGCACCGTTATGCACCGACTACAAACGCTGGCAGGTTTGCGGCATGCCGCCACCGTCGTCGGGCGGGATCGCCGTGGCGCAAATTCTTGGCACCTTGCAGGCATTGGAATCCCGCGACCCGCGTTTTGCCCTGGCACCACTCAAGCCGCTCAAGACCAGCAAACCGGCAGGCATCGAACCCGCCCCAGAAGCTGTGCACCTGATCGCCGACGCCGAGCGCCTGGCTTACGCCGACCGAGCGCAGTATGTCGCCGACACCGACTTCGTACCTGTGCCGGTAAAAGGTCTTATCGACCCAACTTATCTGACCAGCCGCGCCTCCTTGATCGGCGATCGCAGCATGGGGCCGGCCAAACCCGGTACCCCGCCGGGCATTCGGGTTGCCTATGCGCCGGACCGCTCGCCACTGCGCATCTCCACCTCGCAAGTGGTGGCGGTCGATGACCAAGGCGGCGCTGTGTCCATGACCACCACCGTGGAGGCAGCATTTGGCTCGCACCTGATGGTCCAGGGTTTCCTGCTCAACAACCAGATGACCGACTTCTCGTTCATCCCCGAAGAAAACGGGCAAAAAGTCGCCAACCGTGTTGAACCGGGTAAACGCCCGCGCTCGTCCATGGCACCAACGCTGATCTTCGACCGTCAGAACGGCGAGTTCCTGGCCACCGTCGGCTCCCCCGGCGGCTCGCAGATCATCGAATACGTGGTCAAATCCACCATCGGCCTGCTCGACTGGAACCTCGACCCGCAAGCGGCCATCAGCCTGCCCAATTTCGGCAGCCGTAACGGCCCGACCGAACTGGAACAGGGTCAGTTCAGCACAGAGCTGATTCAGGCACTGAAGGACAAAGGGCACAACGTGAACGAGATCGACATGACCAGCGGGACTCAGGCGATTGTTCGGGTCAAGGATGCGCAGGGCAAAGCCGCGTTGGCCGGCGGGGCCGATCCGCGACGCGAGGGGGAAGCGTTGGGGGATTGAGTCGTACGCAGAAATAAGAAAAGGCTTACCGGGAGGTAGGCCTTTTTTTATTGGTGATGTCCCGTCCTGAATAAGTCTCTCGCGTAGCCTTTTCCTACCCTCAAATTGCTCTCCCTTGGATAGAGTGTGGAAACCACTCTTATCTCGTCTGTTCATCCACCTCATCAGATCAGCTATCGGGAGTGCCTGATTACAGGAGGCGAATTTACTCCCCACATGTCGGCTACTTCGCCACAAACTTGCACAAGTCCCACCACGGGACTAGGATCACGCCATGAGAATTATCGCCATCAGTCACCTGAAAAATTTTTGGGAGAGATACCCGGACTCAGAACAACCTTTCCTGGCCTGGATTGACGAAGCAAGGAAAGCGGACTGGAGGACGCCTGCTGACATCAAGGCGCATTTTGCCACCGCCAGCATTCTCAAAAGCCGCAGAGTCGTGTTTAACATCAAGGGCAATGACTTTCGGCTAGTCGTCGCGGTGGCCTACCGTTTCGGCGCCGTATACATAAAATTTGTCGGCACCCACAAGCAATACGATGGGATCGACGCTGATACCATCGAAATGGAATACCCCATGAACATTCATCCGATTCACACCGACGCGGACTATCGTGCAGCCCTCAAAAGCGTATCTGCACTATTCAACAATGAGCCTGAGCCGGGCACTCCCGAAGGCGATTACTTCGAGATCATGATTACCCTCATCGAGGCCTATGAATCGAAGCAGTTTCCTGTCGATCTGCCCACCCCGATCGACGCTATCAAATTTCGCATGGAGCAGTCCGGTCTGTCCGCGGCTGATCTGGCACCTGCCATTGGCCGGACAAACCGGGTTTATGAAGTGCTCAACGGTAAGCGTGCGTTGACGCTTCCGATGATCTGGAAGCTTCATGATCTATTTGGGATACCAGCCGAAAGCCTAATCAAGCCAGTGAAGCAGGCCTGATCTTTTTTAGGGCTACCGACACTTGGATTCAGGGCATCAAGTCGATAACTGATTGGCAAACTGCCCAACCGCGTTCACCACTTTCTGCGCCCCGTCCTGGATTTCGACGATCACTGTGCCCGCCTCCGCTGCCAGCGCCAGCCCCTGTTCGGCCTGGAGTTTGCCATCGGTCATCAGGGCCACGGCGTTGCGCGCCATGTCCTGGTTCTGGCGCACAACGCCGACAATTTCGTCGGTCGCCTGGCTGGTTCGCGAGGCCAGTTGCCGGACTTCATCAGCCACCACGGCAAAACCTCGACCCTGCTCACCGGCGCGAGCGGCTTCGATGGCCGCGTTGAGCGCCAGCAGGTTGGTCTGTTCGGCGATGCCACTGATGGTTTTGACGATGGTGCCGATCACCAGTGATTGCTCGTTCAGCGCCTCGATGCCTTCGCCAGCAGTTTGCATATGTTTGGCCAAGTCACGCATGACGTCCACCGCTTGAGTCACTACGGTGGTACCGCGCTGGGCGCTGCTGTCGGTTTGCAACGAGGTGCTGTAGGCGATGTTGGCCGCTTCGGCGACGGCCTGCTCCTGATTGACCTGATCGGTTATCACCGTAGCGAACTTGACCACTTTGTAGAGCTTGTTGTTGGCGTCGACAACTGGGTTGTAGGAAGCCTCCAGCCAGACCACGCGACCGTGGCTATCGATACGCTTGAAACGATCGGCCACAAATTCGCCGGCGTTCAAGCGGCGCCAGAAGTTCTGATACTCGGGGCTGTTGTATTCCTCTGGCTCACAGAAGGTGCGGTGATGTTTGCCCTGGACCTGCGCCAGACTGTAACCCATGCCGTTGAGAAACCGCTCGTTGGCCGTCAGCACGTTGCCATTGAGGTCGAACTCGATGACCGCCGTAGAGCGCACTAGCGCGCCGATCAGGTTCTCATGTTCACGAGACGCCTCGATGGTGCGGGTCAGGTCGCTGGAGTAAATCGAGAAGTGTTTGATACGGCCATCCGCGGAGCGCACCGGCTGCACGATCGACCGCAACCAGGCTTCGGCACCATTGCCCCGCAATAAACGAACCGTGCCGGCAAAATGCTCGCCACGGGTCAGCGCAGTCTTGAAGCGACGGTGGAATTCGTCCGACTTCACATGAACCGGGACGATGTCTTCGATGTGTCGGCCGATCAGTTCGTTGCCCTTGTAGAGCATTTCACCCATGAAGTTCTGGTTGACCGATTGAATCCTGCCATCGGAATCAAGGGTCAGGACCAGCATCTCGCTGTCCAGGCTCTCCTTGACTTGCTGAAGGCTGGAGAGTTCTTCGCGAAGAGCCGACAGCTCCTGCTTCAAGCGTTTGTTGAACATGGGAAGCACCGATGGACAAGGATAAAAAGCTGCATACAGCCTAGCCATCGGCTTTGGGGATATTTTCTGAAGAGTGTTTCAGGGTTGTCCTACAAAAATAGTGGCAACACGAACACCTTTATACCGCGCCGGCTACCGAACAGCGCCCAATTCGCGGTATTCGCGCGCCAAAGTACGCCGCACTGCTGATGCCCACCGCCCCCATCACTGCGCAGAAAATCACACAAATCCACGGACTCCACGGCATCAGACCGATCAACAACAGCGGTGTGACGCTGGCCCAGGCGGCGTAGGCAATGTTGTAGGTAAAGGAAATCCCCGAGACGCGAATCCGCGCCGGAAACAGGCTGACCATCACCGACGGCACTGCGCCGACGACCCCGCAAGAGAGGCCTGCCACTGCATAGGCCAGACCGAGCCACTGGCCTTCAATGATCAGGCAGGTGTAGAGCACGCCAATACCCAGAGGCAGCAGCAGGCTATACAGCATCACCGTGCGCCAAGCGCCGATGCGATCGACAAGCAGCCCCGCGAGAACACAGCCGATGTTCAGAAACACGATGCCCAAGGCACTCAGGGCGAAGGTATGACTGGCGGTCATGCCGAAGGTTTTTTGCATCATGGTCGGGGTAATGACCACGAACACCACCACGGCCGAGGTCAGCACGCAGGTGAGGATCATCGCCGGCAGCATCGCCAGGCGGTGCTCCCGCAGGACCGTGCGCAGCGGCAGTTCTACAGTAGCCTCGCGCTGGGCCTGCATCGCCATGAATACCGGGGTTTCGCTGAGCCAGCGACGCAGCCACACACCGATGACGCCAAACACACCGCCCAGCAGAAACGGGTAGCGCCAGGCGTAATCAAGGATTTCCGTCGGGGTGAACGTCTGAGCCAGAAATGTCGCCGTCAGGGCTCCGATCAAGTAGCCGAAAGTCAGCCCCGCCTGTAGGAAACCGAGGGCATAGCCGCGATGCCCGACCGGTGCATGCTCGGCCACGAACACCCAGGCGCTCGGCACTTCACCGCCCACCGCTGCGCCTTGCAGGACCCTCAGGGCCAACAGCAACAGCGGTGCGAAATAGCCGATCTGGGCGTAGGTCGGCATGATCCCGATCAGCAGACATGGCAACGCCATCATCAAGATGCTCAGGCTGAAAACCTTCTTACGCCCCAGTCGATCGGCGAAATGCGCCATCAGGATTCCACCCAACGGACGCGCCAGGTAGCCGGTAACGAAAATCCCGAAGCTTTGCAGCAGGCGCAGCCATTCGGGCATTTCGGGTGGGAAGAACAATTGGCTGAGGGTCAGCGCGAAAAATACGAAAATGATGAAGTCGTAGATTTCCAGCGCACCGCCAAGGGCTGCTAGCCCCAATGTTTTGTAGTCCGAGCGGGTGAAGGGCGTCGGGCGCGCGTCGGTGTTGGCAGTCATGGCAAAAAACTCTGGCAGGCAAAAAACCAAGGCGCCCATGGTCTACGCAAATGCGCTTGTGGACAACCCATCAGACCCTGGTCCCAAACACCCAAAACAACGTCAGCACTGGCCCACTCTTCCATCCCTCACTGCCAGCGCCCCGACGAAAGATGCTTTCGCGGATGAAGGATGCTCTCAGACTGGCGATCTTTTCATGTGGGTACTGGACCGTTCGACACAAGTAGTTTCAGTATGTACTCGCCCCGCCTCCGAGGGCTCACGCTGAAAAGGATCTGAGCATGTTAAAACTCGCAGGACTCACCCTGGCCGCACTCACCCTGAGTACCGCCGTCCACGCCGATGTCGATCTGAATCTGGGCAGTACCGAACGGGTCACCCGGCTGTTCTCCTACCCCAACAACTGCAACGTCATCTGCTATCGCAACTGGACGCTGGAGCAGACCGTCGAGCATTACCTGACCCAAAGCGTACAGCGCGATGGCTACAAAACCGCAAAAGTTCTGGTAAAGACCGACAACAATCAGCTCTACGCCAATATCAGCGGTGTACCCAAAGGCTATGACAAACCACTGACCGCATTGCTCCAGGCTGGGGATTTGGCTTACAACGGCGCCAGCAAACTGAGTGCCGATGGCAAATGGACCTATAACTGGTACTTGTTCCTTCCGCTGGGAATGGCGCTGGAAAACCGCAAAAGCGTCGAACTGCTGCACTTCCCGCCGGATTATTCCCTGACCCAGGCCCAGGATTACCTGGAGTCCAAGACCACCGACCGTTGGGCCACGCTGCTGACGAACAACGGCATTCCCGCCGACCAGACACCGGGCTATCAGACCATCATCGACATCGCGCCGATTGCCGCGCCGTCCAGCGCCGGCAAGGACCTTGAAGGCGTCTATGACTACTTCAAGGATTACCAGACCACCATGGTCAAGGAAGTCAGCCAGAACGCCAGCGGCGCAGCATTGCCAATGGTCGCCTTCGGCGCACCGGTACGTAACTGGATCAAGCAACAATATGGGCCGACCGTAGACGTGCTGGGCCTGGCAACCATCAGCCCGAGCGAGGGTGTGAAAGTACCCGTACTGGGTTCCAACCACCCGAGCTACATCTGGTACGCCGCCGATCCCGAGGCCTATAGCGGCAGCGATGCCCAGGCCAAGGCCGATGCTGCGGGGCTGAAAGTCATGGGGCAGGATTTAAGCGCCGCGTGCTGGCAGGCCGGGATGGGCAGCAAACCGGGCACTGACCCTACCGTTCAGCTGAAAAGCTGTACTCAGACCTGGCAAGTGACCCAGAAAGAAAAAACCTGCGAACTGTTCTACACCTCGATCCGCAACCTGACGCCTGAACAGGCCGTGGCCAAGTGCTCGACAGCGCAGGTCAAATCTCAGTTGAAACAGTTGAAGAGTCCAGCCCTTGTGACCTCCTCCGCCCCTGCTCCACACTTGTAAAACGATAAAGCTCTTTCTCGCGTGAGCCATGGCTGACGCGGAAAAGAGCCTTTTTCGCCTGTCATATTTGACAGTAGACTGATTGTTTCATTTGCGAGAATCTTGGGGCATACCATGTGCTGCAGGGCTGACAGGATGTCAGTAGACGGCGGTCGTAGCACTCGCCTGACAAGGATTGTTATGAGAGCTCATGCAGAACAGGCAATACCCCCACCGCCATCGAATGGCATCTATCCGTTTGTAGAATTGCCCCTTCGTCTTGGGTTCCCCTCCAAAGACGACTTTGAAATCATCTACAACGCTCAGGGATTGGCAGTGGCTGTCGTGGCACTGCGCGAGTTCTCGCGCATCAGCCGAATCTGCCGGGTTTCCGGACATTTGCTGCCCTATCGCTGCCGACACACTCGGCAACTGGCGCCAGGAATCCACCTCTACGATCCGCGCTTCTGCGGCCTGCTGAGCCACTCCTGCGATCCCAACGTCTTTCTCGACATGAGCGAGCTGTGGTTATGGGCACTCAAGGACATCAAAAAAGGTGATCGACTGACGATGGATTTCGCCGCGACAGAAGACAAACTGCAGCGGCAGTTCGCTTGCCGCTGCGGTTGTCCCTGCTGCCGTGGCTGGATCATCGGCTATGACGAGTCGCCGAACGCCAATGGAGAACAGTTTTTTCAACACTGGCGTCGACGAAGTTCCAGCTGAAAGGCTCCTACAACGTTTCGACCGGACGCAAACGGTACTGCGGTGGCAACTGTTCGAAACCGCTGATGGTGGCATTCAGGCTTTTCCAGCGTCCATCCTTGATGCCATAGATGCAACCATGGACCGACAGGCTCTGACCGCGGTGCCAGGCGTTTTGCACAATGCTGGTATGACCGACGTTGGCCACCTGCTGGATCACGTTGAGCTCGCAAAGGCGGTCGACCCGCTCTTCTTCGGTGGACAACTTGGCCAGTTCGTCGCGCTTTTCATAATAGAGATCGCGAATCGAGCGCAACCAACCGTCGATCAGGCCCAACTGACGGTCCTGCATCGAGGCGCGTACACCGCCGCAGCCATAGTGGCCAGTGACCAGGATGTGTTTGACTTTGAGTACGTCGACCGCGTACTGAATCACCGACAGGCAGTTGAGGTCGGTGTGCAATACAACGTTGGCCACGTTGCGGTGCACGAACAGATCGCCCGGCAGCATGCCAACGATTTCATTGGCCGGCACGCGGGCATCGGAGCAACCGATCCACAGGTATTCCGGGGTTTGTTGACGGGCCAGTTTGGCGAAGAAATCAGGATCTTCCTGGGTGATCGCGTCGGCCCAGCGCTCATTGTTATCAATCAGATCTTGTAATTCGTTCATGCAATGAAGCCTCAAGAATGATGCGTAGCTTTGACAGACAACCGCCTGTCGGGGTCACGCGCGCGATGCAGATACCCCCCTGATGCCCTGATGCCTATAACGGCGAGCCGACGTTCCCTGCCGGTGGAATTCTCGCAAGCCCAGTGGGTCAACTGTAGTAAGGCCTACAGTATGAGGGAATGCCATGACTGATTCACGACGTCCGTTCGATAAGGCGCAACCCGAGCCCATCGATGACAACGAAGACCGCATGGGTTCAGTGCATGAGCTGAATTTCGACGAGGAAGAACCAGGCACCAGAATCGGCGACCTGATCCCCGAACGCGAGCGTGCGCAGAAAATCCCCGACGAACGTGTCCGTGAAGCTGGCATGACCGGCGGCTCGACCGATGACCATGAATCCACCGACGATGACATGAGCCCGGAAACCTTGATCCGTGAAGACGGCGCACGGGACGCCCACGAAGAGGGTGAAGGCGGCCAGGCGGATTGGGATTTGAGCATTGTCGATGAGGACGACATCGGCGGGGGCAATGGGTTGGACGAAGCAGAGATGGCGCAGCGCGATCCAATGGATGGCAAGCGTTGATCTACAGATTTGACCAGATTCCAACGCAGGAGCTGCCGAAGGCTGCGATCTTTTGATCTTTTATTGCCGCGACATGGAAAGATCAAAAGATCGCAGCCTTCGGCAGGTCCTACAGATGTGTCAGTCAACCAAGGTGCAGGCCATGACGACCGCATCTTCACGCCCGCCAACAGCGGGGTAGTAATCGCGCCGACGTCCGATTTCGTTGAATCCATACCGCTCATACAACCGAAACGCCGCCCGGTTGCTGTCGCGCACCTCCAGAAAACATTCCCGCGCCTCTGCCTTGTAGGCAATCGACATCAAGTGCTCCAGCAGCGTCAAACCCAGGCCTCGGCCCTGATTTTCAGGTTTGACGGTGATGTTCAGCAAATGCGCCTCGTCGAGAATGATCTGCACCACGCCATGACCGACCTGCTGCTGCCCTTCGAACATCAGCCAAATCTGGTACTTGCCCAGGCCATCGAGAAAAATCCCGCGGGTCCAGGGGTGGCTGTAAGCCGCGTATTCAATTTTCAGTACAGTGTCCAGGTCCGCCTCGGTCATCGGGCGGAACGATACAGCGTCACTCATTCGATTCTTTCCAGCGCGCCATCAGCCGACGCATGGCTTGCCAGACATCAGCCTTACGCTGTGGCTCTTCCATTAATAATTCCAGACCCGGCAGGGCCCAGACCGACCCCAGGCCTTCGACCTGAAGTTCACGGTTGAAGGACTCGGCGTTGGCCTCACCGGCAAAACGCACCGCCGGCAAGCCGATCAGCCACAAGCAGACGCATGGAGCGTCTTCCAGACGGGCTGACAGAAAGCCTTGTACGAAATCCCGAGCCGCTTCCGGCCCCTGATCCATGGTGCCGCGAGCCAGCAGCGGCCAGCGCACCGGCTCGCCGACGATCTGCGGGCTGTCCGGCAGGCCGGCGGCGCGCAGCATATCCTTGAGCAACAGATAGGCCGGATCGCGGGTCTGGAAGCTTTCGCCTGTGGGTAACTCCACCAGCAACAGGCAACGACCTGCGCGCAGCAATTGAAGGGCGAAACGCGGTGGCGGCACGACCGGCGCCTTGACCGCGACCGGGGCCTCCTCTTCTTCGACCTTGGCGTTCGTACGGGTGCTGGCCAACGATGGCCGTGGCACTTCGATTTTCACCCGCTCGGCCGGTTTGACCACGGGCTCCATCGGTGCCTCGGCCACAGGAGCCGGCGCAACCGGAGTGATGACCAATGGCTCGGACATCTCCAGCAGTTCGGGGCGCGAGGGCGCAGCAAAGGGCAATTCGGTGCGCGGCAGCCAGTTGACCACCTGCATGGCGGTCAAATAAGCGCGGCGACGGGACTCGATAAGCAAAGGTCGGCCACTTGTGGATAACTAAAGTGCGGTGATTCTACCGCCCTTCGCTCAAGATCGCCCACGCTTGATCGATAGAAAGCCAACTGTCCGTCCCGAGAGTGAATCGCAACGGGCGTGATGCAGTACAATCGCGACTTTTAATCGCCAACCAGCCGGCCATTCCGATGATCGAACCCAAGCGCGTCTTGCGCGCCCTCGCTGAACACTGGGCACTTCTGGAGCCACTGTGCGAGCACTTCGACCAAGGCACCCTGAGCCTCAACGAATTGCGTTCACAGTTGGCCGCCCAGCAACTCGACAGTACGCCGCAGGACATCACCAGCCTGCTGGACGTGTGGATCCGCCTCGACATTCTGGTTCCCGTGGCGAAAAGCCCGAACCGTTTCGAGCTCAACGCGCAGATCCACGATTTCCTCGCTTACCTGCGCCGTGAGCACCGTCTGGGCCTGTGCCTGGAAATCGAAGCCTATTTGCGCCATCTCGAGCGCCTGGCCGGTTACATTCAGGACGCCTTCGACATTCGCGACGGCAATGATCTGGCGCGCCAGTTGCGCCTGCTCGACATGCGCGTGCGCGATGTGCTGAAAAAACTCGACAACGACGAACAGGCGTTGGTGGCCGTCGCCGAACGGGCGAAAACCAGCGATCGGCAGATCCCGCTGCGTCAGCGCTACGCTGAAGTGCTGGCGACATGGGACGAATACGTCGAGCCGATGATTGAACTGGTGAACGCCGACGGCGCCTTCGAACAAGGCGTGCGCAAGGTCGAAACGGTCCTGCTGAAGATGCTCTCCGAACAGCAGCGCCTCGGCCATCTGGTTGACGACGACATGCTGCTGCGCACTCACGCACGCATCCTCGAAATGCAGACCAGCGCCCAACTGACGCTGCGTCATGCCCGTGAACTGCTGCTGCCGCTGCGTGAAGAAGCCCGCCGGCACAACGCCGTGACCCGTGGCGCGGCGCTGGCCTTGTCGGCCATTCGTCGTAAAGGCATCGATGCGGTACCGCAAGCCGCGATGCCGATGTTCACCCGGCCGCAAAGCACCTTCCTCGGGAGCGCCAGTCAAGTCGAAGCCTACGTGTACGCCTTGGCCCGTTTCGAACCAAAACCGGCGCGTTTCCCCAAGGCGCACAAGACCCAGAAAGGCGAAGCCCCGCGCGCGCCACGCACGGTTCGCGAAATGCTCGAGCGCTGCGAAGACGCCCTGCCGATGCCGGACCTGATGACCTGGCTGCTGGAGCAGGAGCCGGACGGCGCTACCGACGAATTGCTGTACTGGTTCTCGCGCCTGTCGCGGGAAAAGCGCTTCAAACGCGAGCGTCTGGAACGCCGCGATTACCACACTCACGAGCATCAGGTCAGCCTGCGCTCCTTCGCCCTGCTCTCGGCCGGCGACACCGCCGCCGAGGATTCTGCGAGCATCCCACATGCATCTTGATCTATCCGAACTGTCCCAGCTGGCGCCGATCTTTCGCGAGCTGTTCAAGGGCTACCACGTCAGCCGCCGCGACCCGGAGCTGTACGCGCAACTGTCGAACTTCCAGGACCAGTACCGTACGTTGTTCAAGGCGCTGGGCTTTGAACTGGTCTGCGACACCCGTGGTTTCTATTACTTCGTTCCGGACCTGGCTGCGGCGGCAGTAAACAAGACCGCACAACGTCTGGCGCTGTTCACCTTCATCCTCGTCGAGCATCTGGCCGACCAGGGCCGCGACCCGATCTCCGTGCTCGACGGCGGCAGTCTCGGTCGTGATGAACTGCCATCGCTTCTGGAAAAGTACCGCGACCTGTTCATCCAGGCCGAGGTCCAGACTCAGGACGAACTGGAAGAAAAGATCATGCGCCGCATGACCCAGCTCGGTTTCGCCAGCGAAGAGCCCGGCATCTATCGTTTCCTGCCGCCGATGCACCGTTTCCTCGACGTTTGCCTCTCGGTTCAGCAGGACCGCGATCTGGCGGCCAGCCTGCACAGCGTGTTGCCATTGCCGGTCCCGGTGCTTATCGATGACGACAGCGACGAGAAGCTGCTGCAAACAGACGACCCGCTGGATCTGAGTGACTTCGCTGAAGAAAGCGAAGAAGACGCCATGGCCCGCGCCATTGCCGAAGAACAGGAGACCGACGCATGAGCAAGGAACGCTACGGCATTCGCCGCTTTGCCCTTTTGAACACCGCCGGTTACAGCCTCGGCCTGTTCCCGCTGGAAGAGCCGTTGTCGGTTTACGGGGCGAACAACCTCGGTAAATCCGCATCGATCAACGCATTGCAGTTCCCGATTCTGGCGCGCATGTCGGACATGAGTTTCGGCAAGTACAGCCTGGAACAATCCCGACGCTTCTACTTCGCCTCGGACACCAGTTACATCCTGGTGGAAGTCTCCCTGCCCCACGGCCCGCACGTAATCGGCGTGGTCGGACGCGGCCCGGGCGGCGGTTTCGGTCACCAGTTCTTTGCCTACGCCGGCAAACTCGATCTGGCCCATTACCAGAAAGACGACACCTGCCTGCGGCAAAAAGAGCTGTTCACCAA
Source organism: Pseudomonas sp. TE12508 (assembly GCF_056279485.1). Classification (NCBI taxonomy): domain Bacteria; kingdom Pseudomonadati; phylum Pseudomonadota; class Gammaproteobacteria; order Pseudomonadales; family Pseudomonadaceae; genus Pseudomonas; species Pseudomonas sp. TE12508. The sequence continues at coordinate 55,914 of NZ_JBWCCN010000029.1, forward strand.
CCTTGAGCGCGAAGGCCTGAAAGCCTATGAACTCAAGCCGGATGAACTGCGTCGTTTGTTGGTGGGCGGTCACACCTCGATTCCGCTGGACCTGACGCTGATCCCGCTGCGCTCCACCAGCGAGCAGAGCCTGAAGACCTTCCGCGCCCTGTTCATCAACTTGCTGCACATGCGCGAAATCACCGCGGCCAAACTCAAGCAGTTGTTCCTCGATGCCTTCGAACACAGCCTGCGTTCCGGCAGCGTCGACTACATCGCCGCGTGCGAAGAAGCCTTCCGCGATGTTCGTCGCATGGAGCAGGACTACAACTCGCTGGTTACCGCCGGCCCGCTGGTTGAAGCGCTGGCCGCAGGCGTGGCCCAGCGCAATATCCTGCGCGGCAAACTGCATCGCCTGTCGCCGCTGCTCGACTCTCTGCTCGGCACCTGGTCGGACTACGCCAGTGCGCGCAAGGAAGAGCTGACGATTCAGGCCGAGCACTATCGCAACGAGCAGGACGCGCTGCAAAACGATCAACGCGGCGGCACTCAGGAGCTGATGCGTCTGGAGCGGGAAATCACCGGCATCCAGCGCTGGCTCGGCGAGTTGTCGGTGCTCAAGCATCGCTTCGCGCTGGTCGATGACGTCAAAGTCCTCGAGCAGCAACTGCTCGCCGCCAAAGACGCGCACGACGAACTGGCCGGTGCACTGGCCCAGTCTCGCCAGTTCAGTGCCGAAGACCTCGAAGAGCGTCTACGCGATCTGGAAAAACGCCTGAAGTCGGTCAAGCAACAACTCGATCACGCCGACAACAACAGCTACGCCCGTCTGCGCGAAGAGTTCTCACAACAGGACGTCGAGCGCCTGATGCGCCTGTTCAACAGCGCGTTGTTCAGCCTGCCACTGGGTGAACACGGCATTACGCTGGACGAGGACGGTCAGTGGGTCAAATCCATGGAACTGATTCTTGATGGCTTCAAAGGCGAGCGCTTCGAAGTGCCGGGCCTGTCCATCGACATCTCGCACATTGAGCCGCCAGCGCTGCAAGCCCTGGCTGACCGCGCGGCGCTGCGCGATCAGAAAGACCGCCTGGAAAAAGAACTCAAGCAGCTGAAAACTCAAGCTGCCGTGGCAGCCGACCGCGCGGCCAGCAAGACCCAGACTGAAGCGCTGTACCAGCAAGTGCTGGATGCGCAGAAAGCCCTGGAAGATTTCCGCCGCGCGCAAACCCTGAGCGCCGAGGAAGGCGACAAGCTTGAGCAGTTGGCGCAGATGGAAGCTGCTCAGGACGAATTGAAGCGTTCCAGCGATGCCTTCACCGAGCGCGTCCAGCAACTGTCGGCCAAGCTGCAACTGGTCGGCCGGCAGATCGGCGATATGGAAGCCAAGCAACGCACCCTCGACGACGCCCTGCGCCGTCGTCAGCTGTTGCCGGCGAACCTGCCATTCGGCACGCCGTTCATGGACCCGGTCGACGACTCCATGGACAACCTGCTGCCGTTGCTCAACGACTATCAGGACAGCTGGCAAGGCCTGCTGCGCAGCGACGGGCAGATCGACGCGCTCTATGCTCAGGTTCGCCTGAAAGGCGTGGCCAAGTTCGACAGCGAAGACGATATGGAGCGTCGCCTGCAGCTGCTGATCAACGCGTACGCACACCGCACCGACGAAGCCCTGACTCTCGGCAAGGCCCGTCGTGCAGCCGTCACCGACATCGCCCGGACCCTGCGTAACATTCGCAGCGACTATGACAGCCTCGAACATCAACTGGCGCTGTTCAACCGCGAGATCAACAAGCGTCAGGTCTCCAACCTGCAAAGCTTCCGCATCGTGCTCGCGCCGAACAAGGAAGCGCTCAAGCACATTGACCAGATCATCCACAGCGCCGGTCAGTACGAAGAAGGTGAAACCCTTTCCGTCTTCGACCTGAGCCAAAGCGCCGATCAAGACAACAAGAACGAAGAGGCCAAGGAATACCTGGCGCGGCTGGTGGCGGCAAACCACAACCAGCTCGGCCTCAAGGATCTGTTCGAGCTGGCGTTCGAGATCACCAAGGTCAACGGTCAGCCGGTGATCCACACCGACATCGACGGCGCGGCGTCCAACGGCACCACCATGACCATCAAGGCACTGACCAACATGTACTTGTTGCTGCACTTGATGGACCGCGACCAGGCCGGTCGCGTACGCCTGCCGTACTACCTCGACGAAGCGGCGGACATCGACGAGAAGAACCAGGCAGCACTGCTGGAAACCAGCCTGCAATTGGGCTTCGTGCCGATTCTGGCGAGTGTGAAGCCGCAAGTTTGCGCCAGTGTCGCCATCGACCTGGAAGGCGGCAGCGGCCCGAACGGCATTTACATCGACGAGGCGGACTGGAAGTACATCCGTCGTCACGATGAAGTGAAGGCAACCGTTGTTGTACAAGCTGATGAGCCAGAGCTGGATGCGGTCTGATTTGACTTAATCCAAGCCAACAAAAAGGCCGCGATCCAATGGATCGCGGCCTTTTTATTTGTGGGTACATTCTTGAAATTTTGAGTGGACTTGAAGACCTATTCGCGGGCAAGCCCGCTCCCACAGGGTTTTGTACTGAACCCGGATTTTGGGTACGCAACCGATCACTGTGGGAGCGGGCTTGCCCGCGAAGGCGCCTTCTCAGACGCCCAATCAACCTGGATTATTTACCGATCGAAATCTTCGGCGCCCAGGTCAGCCACTCATCTTCGAACTGGTCGAACAATGGAAAGGTTTGCTCAGCCCGCGCCGGAACACCCATGCGATCGCCATCCGGTGTGGCAAACGCAATGCCGCCCTGGACCAGCGTCTCCAGCGATTCGGTGCGTATTGTCGCGCCTTTGAACAAGCCGTAGTCAAAACCAAAACCACTGGTGTTCCAGAACCGCGTGCCACTGCGCACCAGCGGCGCATACTTCGGTTCGATCAGGATGTGCACCAACACACGATCAGCCGTCTGGCCCAGTTCATAGCCGGTCACCTTGCCTACCGTGATTTCGCGATAGGTGACGGGGACGCCTGTCTTCAGCGAACCCCGACGAGCAGCGCTCAACACCAGGCTTAAACCAGCCTCTTCCTTGGCGATTTCCGGAGGATTGGTCAAGGCCACGAAAGTCTTCTGTGGGCCGAGGTTCTTCGGCGCCGGTTGTACTTCGATGTATTGCCCGGTGACCAAAGTGTCGAGGTTCGAGGTTTTAATCAGACCGAGCTCAGGTTTAACCACCCAGAACTGACTGCCGACCCGAGCGATACGCTCCGGCACTTCGGTGATCCGCGCGGCCAGCAGTACTGATTGAAGGTCATCACTTAGGTCGACGTCCTCAATCTTGCCAACGTCCAGGCCTTTGAATCGAACCGGCGTGCCACTTCGCAGGCCATCGGCGCGATCGACCTTGATCGTCACCATAGTGCCTTTCTGCGTTGCCTCATCATGGTTGGCATGCAGGCGGAAGCGCGGAATACGCTTTTGCAACGGCGCTTTGGCTTCCGGGGTTTCGAAGGCGATGCCACCGGCCATCAGGCTCTGCAACGACTCACTTTTGACCTGGATGCCGCCGGTTAATCCACCGGTGAGCGTAATGCCGCTGGCATTCCAGAAACGCGTCGAGGCGTTGACCAGCCCTTCGTATTCCTTCTCGATATGCACCCCGATCACCAGCTGCTTTTTGGTGCGGGAGAATTGATAGCTTTGAACCGAACCGACCTTGACCTGTTTGTAGAGAATCGGACTGCCGACTTCCAGAGAACCAAGGTTGTCGGTGAACAACACCAAATGCAGGCCGGGCGAACGCAGATCCAGCGGCGGCGCCTTGGGTCGTGCTTCGAACTCGCGCTGCGGCGCACCGCCCTTGTCGCCTGGGCGCACGGCAATGTAGTTGCCTTTGACCAGCGCTTCCAGGCCTGTAATACCGGCGAGCGAAATCGATGGTTTTACCACCCAGAACTGAGTGCCGGTGACCAGATAGTCCTCGGCCAGCGGGTCGAGAGTCAACTCGGCGGTCGCACTGGACAGGTCCGGATCGACCTTGAGCGTTTTCAAATTGCCGACCTGGATGCCTTTGTACATCACCGGCGTACGACCGGACTGCAGGCCTTCGAAATCACTGAGTTTGACCTTGACCCGAATACCGGCTGCCGCCGCGTCGAAATCCTCATAGAGACGGAACGGCAGGCTTGGATCGGTAGGCGGGCTGTCCTTGCGATTTTCCGGAGTGGCAAATGCAATACCACCAGCGACGATGCTGGCGAGGGACTCGCTACGTACTTTCACACCAGAAAGGTTGGCGTCGATACTGATGCCGCTGGCATTCCAGAAACGCGTGTGTTTACGCACCAGGCTGGCGTAGGTCGGCTCGATGAAGACTTTGAGTTCGACAGTATTCTGGTCTGCGGACAGCACGTAGCTTTTGATCTGACCGACCTGGATCTGCTTGTAGAACACCGGGCTGCCGCGATTCAGCGAGCCGAGGCGATCAGCCTTGATGGTCAAGTGCAGGCCGGGTTGCGCGTCCGATAGCGGAGGCTCCTGGGCCAGGGCTTTGAACTTGCGGGTCGGCTCGCCTTCGCCTGGGCTAACGGCCACATAGTTACCCGAGACCAGCGTCTCCAGGCCCGTGATACCGGCCAGACTCACGCTCGGTTTGACCAGCCAGAACCGCGTGCTGGTCTTGAGGTATTGCTCCACGTCCTTGTTCATCTCGATGGTAGCGATCACTCCTTTGGAGCTGCCTTCGTCATCGAGTTTGAGGGCTTTCACCTTGCCGACCGACATGCCTTTGTAGACAACTTCGGTCTTGTTGGCCTGAATGCCTTCGCCACTTTCGAAGCGCACCTGAATCTCGATGCCCGTCTCGCTGTAGGCACGCCAGCCGAGCCAGCCGCCGATGATCAAGGCGATCAGGGGCAACACCCAAATAGCTGACCAGTTCGAGGCCGGTCGGGTTTTCGCTTTAGGCAAATCAGTCATGGTCGTCGTCCGACTCCGTGTTATCCCAAATCAGTCGGGGATCGAAAGTTACTGCGGCAAGCATCGTCAGAATCACCACACTGGCGAAGGCGATGGCGCCAAGATTGGCTTCGATGCTGGCAAGCCGTCCAAAATTCACAACCGCCACCAGAATGGCGATTACAAAGATATCCAGCATCGACCAGCGGCCGATGAACTCGATAAAGCGGTACATCAGAATTCGCTGGCGTGCCGAGAGCGGCTGACGGCGCTGCACCGAAAACAGCAGCAATGCGATGCCCACCAGCTTGAACGTGGGAACCAGAATGCTGGCGATAAAAACCACGGCGGCGATTGGAATCATGCCGTGCTGAACCAGCTGGATCACACCGGACATAATGGTGCTCGGATCGCCCTGCCCCAGGGAATTGACGGTCATGATCGGTAGCACATTGGCCGGGATGTAGAGAATCGCGCCCGTGATTAATAACGCCCAAGTACGCATCAGACTGTTCGGGCGGCGGGCGTGAACCAGCGCACCGCAGCGAGTGCAAACCTGCTCGTCGGTATCGGCTTCCTGTTTATTCAATTCGTGGCATTCGGCACAAATCAAAATGCCTGCATCAATCGCCCGCATGGGCATCCTCTCCTGATAGAGCCTGCCAGATCTGGTGCGGTGACATCACTACTTCCAGCCAGACCTGAACCAACAACAAACTGATGAAGCACACCAGACCAAGACCTACGGTGATCGCCGCCATATCGGCCAATTTGACGATCGCAACCAGTACGCCCATGAGGTAAACCTCGAGCATCCCCCAGTCCCGTAGATGGTGATAAATGCGGTAGAGCAGCAGGCCATAACTGCGTCCGATATCGAAGCGAATACTCAGCAACACGAACAGCTGGCAAAGCAGCTTGAGCAGCGGAATCCCCATGCTGCAAAGGAATACCACTGCCGCTACGCCTCGCATACCGGTATCGAACAGACCGACAACGCCACTCCAGACAGTATCGTGCGACGACTGTCCGAGTAGATGGAGCTGCATGATGGGTAAAAAGTTCGCCGGGATGAACAACAACAGCGCGGCAATGACCAAGGCGAGACTGCGCTGCACGACATTGTGTCGATGGGCATACAGCTCATAACCGCAGCGTACACAGATGGCTTTCTCACCATGAGCAAGCTCAGGCTTGCGCATCAGCAAGTCGCACTCATGACACGCTACCAAGTCGTCCAGCGGTAAATCTGACAGCCCTGGGGCGTCAACCGGATCTGGCATAAAGGCTCTGGCTCCAAATAAGTTGGACCTATTCTAGTGTCCTGACTCGAAAATAACTGTGCAATTTTGTATTGTCGCCAGAGTGCTCTTTTCCTGCGGGCAAAACAAAACCCCTACCTGCATACGCAGATAGGGGTTTCGGAATTTAATCTTGACGATGACCTACTCTCACATGGGGAAACCC